>NZ_JADEXT010000025.1:0-113265 GCF_015206985.1 Nostoc sp. LEGE 12447
TGTAAAATCTCAATGCCCGTACCAGCCACCACCGAATCTAGCGCAGCGTTCCCCAGTTGCGTCAATGTTCACAGTTCCAGTTTTTTGTTAACGATCGCACTTGACATTCAAGACAGTCGCTACAAAATGTAATGCAACATTTTAGTCTTGCCACGCCAGTAAGGTGTGTTACGCGTAACCCCGTAACGCACCACAATAGATATTTAAATGCTGCGTTGCACTTTGTGACAACGCACCCTACTTAATTAAGACTCCATCTCTGCTAATTCTAACCAGCGTTCAGTTGCCACATCGATCGCGTGCTTGAGCTTTTCCACATGATCATACAATTTCTGCACTTCGCTGTAATTCCCCGGTGAAACATTCCCTAGTGTTTTCTCGGCTTCTTCTTTCTCAGCCTCTAACTCGGCAATTTTACCTTCCAACTGCTCAAATTCTTTCTTTTCCCAATTGGATAATCTCCGCCGCTTGGTATTCTCTACATCCTTGGGTGAAGCCGCACCATTATTTTGAACTTCGACATTTTTGGGCTTCTCCTTAGTGTTCGCAGCTTGTTGCTGTGCCTCTTCAGCCTTCTTATAGTCCAGATAAATCGAGTAATTACCTGGATATTGCCGGAGATTACCGCCTTCTTCAAAGGAAAATACTGTGTCGATGGTGCGATCGAGAAAGTAGCGATCGTGAGAAACTACAATTACACACCCGACAAAATCCTCTAAATAATCTTCTAATACTGCCAATGTCTGAACATCTAAATCGTTTGTCGGTTCATCTAAAATTAAGACATTAGGCGCACTCATCAAAACCCGCAACAGAAATAAACGGCGTTTCTCACCACCAGAAAGTTTATTAATTGGGGCATACTGTTGATTACCAGGAAACAAAAACCGCTCTAACATTTGCGAAGCAGTAATTTGAGTCCCATCGGTAATTTTGATAAATTCACCTTCTTCTTTGATGTAGTCAATCACGCGCTGATTTTCGTTTAAAGCTGTCAGCAATTCTTCCGAATGCTGGTCAAAATAACCGATGTGAATTGTAGTCCCAATTTCTGCAACACCTGAATCTGGCTGAATCTGACCAGTGATAATATCCATTAAAGTGGATTTACCAGCACCGTTAGCGCCGATGATGCCGATGCGGTCTTCTGGACTAAATTCGTAGGTGAAATTATTAATTAAGGTGCGTCCATTGTATGCCTTAGAAACGTTCTTTAATTCAATAACCTTTTTGCCAATGCGACGACCAACTGTAGAAATATCAACTTTACCCTGAACTTCTTTAAATTCAGTATCTCGCAGAGCATGAGCGCGGTCAATTCTAGCTTTTTGCTTAGTACTTCTAGCTTTTGGCCCTTTTTTGAGCCATTCTAACTCGCGTCGCAATAAGCCTTGATGTTTCCGTTGACTACTGATGGCAGATTCTTCAGCTAAAGCTTTCTTTTCGAGGTAATATGAGTAGTTACCTGTATAGGTGTAAATGTCGCCTCGGTCAATTTCCACGATCCGATTAGTGACACGATCCAAAAAATAGCGATCGTGGGTGATCAGAAAAAGTGCGCCGCGATAGCGATTTAAATAACTTTGTAACCATTCTACAGAAAGAGCATCAAGATGGTTTGTCGGCTCATCCATGAGCAAAACATCTGGTTCTGCTAGCAAAGCTGATGCTAAAGCAATGCGCTTGCGATAGCCTCCAGATAAAGTACCTATCTTGGCATCAAAGTCAGAAATTCCTAATTTTGTGAGGATGATTTTAGCATTAGTTTCTAGTTCCCAAGCATCATTTGTATCCATCTTTTGCATCACAGCAGAAAGGCGAGACATCAGTTGGCTATCATCTGGATAGTGAGCTAATTTATCTGAGAGTTCTTCATACTCACGCACCAAAGCTGTATGTTCGCCACTGTCAGCAAAAACTTGCTCTAAAACGGTGTGATTTTCATCTAAATCTGGCTGCTGGGGTAAGTAGATGATTTTAGAACCGGAGTTAATTATAATTTGACCGCTATCAATGGATTCTAACCCGGCAATCATTTTTAATAGGGTTGATTTTCCCGAACCGTTAGTACCAATTAAGCCAACTTTATCGGTAGCATCAAGGCTAAAACTGGCATCTTTTAAAACTTCTTTAATGCCAAAGTCTTTTTTAACCGACTGGAGTGTAATAATACTCATAAAATCTAGTAATTTTTCATTGATCGTTAGTTAGTAGGTAAAGCACATACCTTACCTACATTCGCCGAATTCTATACAAATAAATCCAAAGGTAAATGTCCATACATTTCGTTGATTCCGTCTTCGTGGTAAGACTGACAAGATACTAGTACTCCACGATGATGTCCAGCATAAGAATCAAGATAGCACAAGCCATTTTTACCATTTAATTTGATATAAACTGGCCCTTCAGGTGTGAGCAAATTGTTTGGTGGTTCATAACCCAAAGCCAAAGAGTAGGTCTTCATAGCCAGTATTCCTTCTTCTGCTGTATCGGCACAAATTCCTAAAATTTGATAATCAGCAAGTTTAGTTACCAAAATTAGGGCATCACGAATTACTGCTTTTTCTGATGGCTTGAGAATAGGCGCAATGTCTAGACAGTTAAATTTATTCAGTAATTTTTTCGCTTCTTCGGCGGTGAGATTGTGAGGATTGGAGGTTGACATAAACTTTGATTGATGAGCTTGTTGGTTTTTCTGTTGTGTTTGAGTTGGGACTAGCCCAACTTATACTATTGTGGATTTTAGATTTTAGATTGCAAATCGTTCAAGTATTGGAGAATTTGTCTGAAAGTCAGAGCAAATTCCATAATAGAGAGATTGTTATCTAATGCCAACTACTTACGGTTGATTTGGGACATTTCCCAGATTGAATATGAAGGGTACACCGCTTTTTGAGTCGCCACCCATAACGAGGACTTTGGGCATTTGAGCGCCGCCACTCTTCCAAGCTTCAATTGCTTCTTTTTGTAAAACTAACTGTCCTCCTTGGGCTTTGAGTGTCTCTGCTAAAAGTCTTTGAGCTTCTGCTCTACCTTTGGCGCGATTCACATCTGCTTGTGCTTCTTGTTCTGCTTCCCGTGCTACATAAACGGCTCTTTGCGCCCGTTGTTCAGCAATTTGTTTTTCTTCCACTGCTCTGGCAAATTCTGGTGAGAATGCTAAATCAACTACGCTAGTATCTAACACAATTATCCCATATTTGTCTAAGCGATCGCCTAACGCTTGATCGAAGTCTTCTTTTAATTCACTTCTTTTAGTAATTGCTTCTTCTACTGTTCTTCTAGCTGCTGCAATTTTAAATGCTTCTTGTGTCTGAGGTGCAATGATTTTTGATACTATATTTGCTAAGGTTCCTTGTTTTCTTCTAACTTCAACTACTTTGATAGGATCGAGGCGAAAGTTGATCGCAAATCTCGCAGATAAATTCTGCAAATCTTTTGTAGAACTCTCGGCTGGCACTTCAAATTTTTGAACAGTTAAATCATACACATCTATCACTGAGATAAAAGGCGGTTTCACGTGAATCCCTTCTAATAAAGCGCCATCTCTAGCTTTACCTAAGATGCTGATGACTCCTGCTTCCCCTGGGTTAATAATGATAAAGGAATTTAGTCCCAAAATCACTAGTGTTGCTAACACAATTCCTAAAACTGTGGTTTGCCAATTTCCAAATTGCTGATTTTTCAAATTCCTTTCTCCAATAAGAATTAGTCATTTGTCATTTGTCATTGGTCATTTGTCATTGGTCATTTATCATTGGGCATAATTATTCCCCTTCTCCCAATTCCCCATTCCCAATTCCCCATTCCCAATTCCCCATTCCCAATTCCCCATTCCCCATTCCCCATTGTCCATCCTTAGTGATGATATTAACCAATTAGAGCGGTTTCTGGATGGGGGAGTGAATGATATTATCCAAGTTTCCACAACTGTTTTAATTTTTTGTCGCAAACATCAGGGATATGCAAAACACAGATATAGTTGTTATTGGTAGCGGTATTGGCGGTTTGAGTTGTGCTGCTCTTTTGGCACGGTATGGCTTTGATGTGATAGTCTGCGAAAGCCACTCTATTGCTGGAGGCGCTGCTCATGGTTTTGAGCGCAATGGTTTTAAGTTCGACTCTGGCCCGTCTCTCTATTCTGGACTATCTTACAGCCCCTCTGCTAACCCTTTGCGACAAGTGTTAGATGCAATTGGTTCTGAATTGCCATGCGTCACCTACGATACTTGGGGTTGTTGTCTACCAGAAGGTGATTTTGACACGGCGGTTGGTGCAGAGCAATTTTGTGAAGTGCTAATGAAATTCTGTGGTGGTGATGCTGTTGCTGAATGGCAAGAACTCCAGCGCGTTATGGAACCATTTGCTAGGGCTGCAACTTCCATACCACCAGCCGCATTACGCTTTGATTTTGGTGCAGCGAGAACTGTGGGCCCGTTTGTCCCATCTCTGACAAAAAATGTGGCAAATATAATCAAGCTGACGGGTCCCTTCAGCCGGATTATGGATGGGGTTGTTAAAGATTCTTTTACCCGAAACTGGCTAAATTTGCTGTGTTTTCTACTTTCTGGATTGCCCGCAGATGGTACTAGCGCCGCAGAGGTAGCATTTATGTTTGCAGACTGGTATCGCCCAGATGCAATTCTGGAATATCCCATTGGTGGTAGTAGTGCTTTAGTTGACAGCCTTGTACAAGGATTAGAGCGTCACGGTGGCAAGCTGATGCTAGGCGCTCATGTAGAAGAAGTGCTTGTAGAAGGTAATCGGGCGGTAGGTGTGCGTCTGCGCGATCGCTCCGAAATCCGGGCGCGGCGAGCAGTGATTTCTAATGCCTCGGTT
This sequence comes from Nostoc sp. LEGE 12447, assembly GCF_015206985.1. Taxonomy (NCBI): domain Bacteria; kingdom Bacillati; phylum Cyanobacteriota; class Cyanophyceae; order Nostocales; family Nostocaceae; genus Nostoc; species Nostoc sp. LEGE 12447. The sequence continues at coordinate 4,840 of NZ_JADEXT010000025.1, forward strand.
TGGGACACACTAAAGTTATTACCAGAAAAGGCAATACCCAAACAGTACCGCAGCAAAAGACAAGCTACACCTGAGTGTGATAGCTTTATGCACCTGCATTTAGGCATTGATGCTCAAGGATTACAGTCAAATTTGCGGTGTCATTACATCGTAGTCAATAACTGGGAATTGGGCGTAACAGCACCTCAAAATGTGGTGGTTATTTCTATCCCTTCAGTTCTCGATCCATCTTTAGCGCCAGCAGGTAAACACGTGATTCATGTCTATACACCTGGTAATGAGCCATACTCTTTCTGGCAGGGAATGGATAGAAGGAGTCAAGAATATGCCGAACAAAAGCGATCGCGTGCAGAAGTAATGTGGCAAGCGCTACAGCGGATAATTCCAGACATTCGCTCTCGCTGCGAAGTCACACTTGTTGGTACACCTCTAACTCACGAGCGTTATCTCCGCCGTCACCAAGGTTCTTACGGCCCGGCAATTCAGGCTGGAAGCGGTATGTTTCCTGGCCCCAGCACACCCCTACCAGGATTGATGTGCTGTGGCGACTCAACATTTCCCGGTATTGGTTTACCAGCAGTCGCCGCTAGTGGGCTGATTGCTGCCAATACCCTTGCACCAGTTAATAAGCATTTAGCAATGCTTCAAGATATCAAATACATTTGATTTTTCGAGTATAAAATCTAGTTGCCAAGAGAGCCGCACCTGCTGCCAAAACTGCTAGCACACTATCAGGTTCGGGTACGGCAGCAACTTGAGCATCAATTCGTGCAGTTCCAGCAAATAAACCTGTCAAGTCAGGGTTCCCTAGTATTTTTGCAAACTCTGGAGAAACCAGCAATTTGACATCAGGGATGGTTAAATTTTGACCATCAAATACCACAGGTTCTGAAATACTCAAATCAAACAAAACTGTATTTAAAGAAAGTGTGTCTCTTAAAAAAAATCCGCTAGCATCATTAACAATACGTTCTGGAGCAAAACCAATTGAAAACTCACCAACAGTAATTTGATTATTGAAGGTAACAGTGCCAGTATGCTCGATTGTACCTGAGAGCGGAGTAAAACTGTCTTCGTCGCTAAATGTAAAGTTAGTAGCTGAGTCGATGTTGAAGCCAACTAAATAATTGCTGGGAATTGGTGCAACTGTATTATTGCTACCTGTCAAGTTTAGCCCGATACTTTTGAGAATATCCTCATGATCGCGATCAATGCTAGTAACTCCTGAGATCACTTTAAAAGTTGCAGCTTCTACCTGCATTGGTGCAATTGATATAAAAGCTGCGGTAGTACAACCAACAATCCCTGCAAACTGAGAAAAACGCATATATATCCCTGATGATCTTTGTAGTTTATTTTATCTAATTTTTTTTTATTTGTTAATTTACAAACTTATATATTTCCACTAAATAGTTACTCTCAAGAGATAAAAAACACTTTTTTAAAGATTAGATGAGGGAAGTGTCAAGGTAATACCAAACTTTAAATCATACAGTTATAAATGCAAAGTAAAATACGTGGGTAGAAATAAATTTCACTGCTTAAAATGAAGTATAAGATATAAGGAGCAAGGCATTATAGATAAAATAATATAAAAATATAGTTACGTTTAATCATGCCTAACCTCAATTATTTAGCCTTAAATCTAGTAATAATGATGTGGTCAAAGATAAATTTTTCCTGTAATTATTGATAAGATTAGGTTAAGAGGATGTTTGAAAAGTTTTATTGTCGGTATCAAAATTTTTAATACTCCTAAATCCCCCGATAAATTGGGGGATTTTGATCCGGGTTCCCCCTTTTTTTAAGGGGGGATCTCAAGTTCGTTCACAAACTTGTTCTAATCCACCAGCTTATTTTCTCCAAATTAGAATCTATTTCCTGCCAAAAGCTTGCTGATGAATGTTCTTCTCTTATTGCTGCGAATATTTGAGATATACTGTCGAAGTTTTTCTGAATTAACTGTTTCTCTAGTTTATGAATATCTAATTTGAGATATTTCAAACGATTGGGTAACTCTACTACTTCTTTGGTCGGCAAGTTAGTAATCTGCTCAACTTGTTCCAAAACTTTATCTATCGATGCGACTACTTCTTCAATACTCGGTTTTTTAAGTTGTAATATTAAATCTTTTTCCTCAAAATATTCTTCTTGATTATCGAACTTTACTATTACTATTTTGACAAAGAAAATATTGTAATCAACCCTACTAACTTCACCTATTTGATGATGATATTTTCCAATTTTATTAATAAGTACTATGTCTCCTCTCTCAATTTTCTCTTTCATAATTTCTACTCTAAATTAAATTGCTAAATAATCTCCTCTACAGAAAATACTACTCTAAAGCCACAAACTCTTAGCCCACCGTCTGACTCATTCCAGCTACGACTGGCGCTGCGACACAGTTCGGCATTGAAACTCCAAGAACCACCACGTAGCACTCGGCGATTAATATCACCGCCAACTTCCCAGGCTGTACCATCTGAAGGTGCATCACTGTAATTGTTGTGCCACGAGTCAGCGCACCATTCCCAAACTAGCCCGTGCATATCGTATAATCCAAAGGCATTGGCGACTTCAAAACTACCGACGTTGGTTGTTTCTCTACGAAATTTGCTTGCTGTTTCAATAGTGCAACTGACTAACTCAGAGGTAATGGTTTCGCCAAAGTGGAAGGATGTTGTAGTTCCAGCCCGACAAGCATATTCCCATTCAGCCTCACTGGGTAAACGATAGTCGCGTCCAGTTTTTTCTGATAGTCTGAGACAGAATTCTACAGCCTCATACCAAGATACATTTTCTACTGGTCTATCTAAACCTTTAAATTTTGATGGATTGGGATTTAAAGCTTGTTTGATTTTTGGTAAAGCTGCTACTACTCTCCACTGTGCTTGAGTTACGGGAAATTTTCCCATAAAAAATGGTTCGACGGTAACTTTATGCCGAGGACGTTCATCAGCATCTCCTTCAAACTCCGGTGAACCCATCATGTAAGTACCGCCAGGAATCGATACCATTTCTAAGGTGACAGATTTACCCAATTCTTCCGCAAAGAAGTTGGCATTACCACTCATGCGGTTTACTTCTCTACCACCTGTGTCTACTGTCACTACGTCAAATTCAAAAGTTTCTAAGGGAGGTAATGGTACTATTATTTTTTGTGGTAGCGGCGGTAATATAGGTTGAGACATCGAAACGATTTTCAGGGCAACAGGTTCAATATTCGATGTTGCAAATTTCAAATCATTGATAACTTCTACTGCTGTTTGATATCTTTCACTGGGTAGATGTTTTAGTAACTTCTCTAAAATTTTCCCTAAGTCGTCGCTAATAGTAATACCTTTTTCTTGTAATTTTTCGCGCCACAACCATTTAGCATTCATGGCATCATAAATAGGGTCATTAACCTGTCCAGAAGCATCCTGCAAAGGTAAACATCGAGTTAAAAGACGCACACAAGTTACACCCAAAGCATACAAATCACTACCGTGACAAGCAAATCCAGCCATTTGTTCGGTTGGGGCATAACCAAGGGTATAAATTACTGTTGCTTGTCTTCCTAAACTGGTTTGTGTTACCTGTTTAGCACCGCCAAAGTCAATTAATACGGGTTTTTTATCACTTGCACGGCGGATAATATTTTCTGGTTTGATATCCCGATGAATGACGTTATGGGTATGAATAAATTCCAGAACTGGCAATAAGTCAGCTAAAAGTTCCCAAATCTGTTTTTCACCATAGATTTGCTGCTGAACTTCTTGTAAGAGAGTTTTTCCTTGAATGAATTCTTGGACAAGATACAAACTAGCACCTTGCTCAAAATAAGCTAGTAATCTAGGAATTTGGGTATGATTCTCTCCCAGTTCATACAACCGAAAAGCCTCTTCTTTAAAAAATTCTGCTGCTTTGGTGCGTTGTCCGGTTCCCTGAAATTGGGGGAAAAATTGCTTGATGACGCAAGGCGCGTTTAGTCTATCTACATCCTCTGTAGCATAGGTTCTACTAAATCCACCTTCACCTAAGAGTCTTAATACGCGGTAACGGCTTCTTAGAAGTTTGCCAAAGCTGCTTTGTCCGCAACTCACGCAAAATCTATTGCTATCAGAGTTGAATGGATTTGAGCAATTGGGATTTTGGCAGATTTGCATAATGAGGGGGAAATAGCATTTTCTCCAAAGTTAGCCCCAATATTATCTAATTGAAAACAGTTATGTAGAGAAGCGAACACGGAAGTTTATTCATGTGCTTAAACTTCTTTCAACCCGAGAACAAGAAGATGAATAAATTTTATATATTTATTTATGTTGGGACGTTTTTAACTATTGGTAAATACAAATACATAAGTATGAATAATGTAGAAGAGTTTACATTGCAACGTCTCTTTGAATATAGCTTTTTTTCCCATCCAAAAAAGTTCACGGAGAACCAAGTTATCCATAATTTTGATTATTAATTACAAGTTTTATTTTTAGCTTTTATTTTCTCCAGAAGCGCGAATTAATTCAGCTATGAATGCAACGATCGCAGATACTGAAATCAACATGACACTCAAAGCGTTAATATCAGGCTTGACTCCTGTTCTAATCCGACTAAAAATTTCCATTGGTAGGGTGTTAGAACCGCTACCGGCAGTAAAACTAGAAATGAGAAAGTCGTCTAAGCTGAGGACAAAGGCCAAAAGACAACCAGCCAAAATACCAGGCATCAGTTGAGGTAATAATACTTGAATGAAAGCTTGGATTGGTGTAGCGCCTAAATCTAGTGCTGCTTCTTCTAAATGGGGATCTAAATTGGTAAGTCGTGAAGCAACTACAAGTCCTACGTAAGCTAGACAAAACACGATATGCGCTGCAACTATCGTCCACAAACTTAGGGGTATGGCAAAGGCGGCTAGACAAACTAGGGTTGCCACTGCGATCGCAATATCGGGAATAATTAATGGTAAGTAAGCAACACCCCGATACAATTTCTTGCCAGGAAATTCGTAACGCGCTAACCCAACCGCCATCAAAGTTCCCAGCACGGCTGAAACCCCAACTGCACAACCAGCAACTATCATACTGTTTTGCAAAGCTGATAAGATGCGATCGTCGCTGAACAACTTGCGATACCAATCGAGAGTGAATCCTTGCCAAGTTGCGCTATAGGGCGACTGATTGAAGCTATAAAAGCTAAGTACCAGTATAGGCAGGTACATGAACACAAATATTACTAGTGAGAAAACCGCCTGCCATGAGACACGCGGTTTTTTGAGAGATGGAGAGATATTCACGTTTATATATATGATTTTTATTGATGGCAATATAAAATATCATGTTTTATGTAATAAGTCAATGACTTAACTCTGCTTTCTCCCTTTGGACTACTAGGAATCTAACTCATGGAGGTAGAAAAATTAAATTCTCGTGACTTCTTATTGCCTTTAAATAAGGTTAATAGGAACAGAAATGATTCTTACCTTGAAAAACTTGGATAGAACTTCTAACAAAATTGCTGTTTTTGATTTCAAAATACCTAATTTACCAAAATCTGTCTTTTGGACGGCTACAGTTTATCTTTTAGAGTACGGAAAGCCGTCCAAAGAGTACCTACACGTTTTATTATTTAATTAATATTTGTAAATCCGATAGTTGATAACCTAAATTGGATATTTATCGCCTAATATGACTATTTAAAGTGAGTTTTGGCAATTTTACAAAGTTATTACTTATCAAAAAATCTATATTCAAAATTACACCAAACAACCAAAAATTAATATATAGGAATGTATTTACCTCTTTAGGAGTGGGTAATTTCCGTACTAGGATAGACAAGGAATATAAAAGAAAGAGCATAAGATTTGAAGGAAATTGTTAATAAATTTAGTATCTGAATTTACTTTCTGATGCCAAGTGAATCAATTACAAGCACTACAACAATAGAAGTAAAAAACTTCTAATTCTAGTTTTATTTTTTAGGAGGTTTGTGATGAGAATTGCTCAAGTAGCTCCATTATGGGAAAGAGTTCCACCTCCAGCTTATGGAGGTATAGAGTTAGTAGTGGGGTTACTGACCGATGAATTAGTCCGACGCGGACACGAAGTAACTCTATTTGCATCGGGAGATTCTATCAGTCTGGCAAAGCTTGTGTCAGTCCATCCCCGTGCCCTCAGACTCGATCGCACTATCAAAGATTACAGCGTTTATGAAATGCTGAATCTCGCTTCAGTGTATGAACGCGCAGAAGAATTTGATATTATTCACTCCCATATCGGGCATGGGGCACTGGCTTACGCAAATCTCGTCACAACCCCTACGGTTCATACGTTGCACGGTATTTTTACCCCTGACAACGAAAAGATGTTTAGTTTTGGTAAAAAACAACCCTACGTCAGTATTTCCGATGCACAACGAGAACCAAGGTTAGGGTTGAACTGTATAGCAACGGTCTACAACGGTATTAATGTCAGCAGTTATAATTTTCACGCTCAACCAGAAGATCCGCCTTACTTAGCGTTTTTGGGTCGGATGTCTCCTGAAAAGGGAGCGCATTTAGCAATAGAAATTGCAAAGCAAGCCGGGTGGTGCTTGAAAATGGCAGGTAAGGTAGATGTCGTTGATGTGGAATACTTTGAGAAAGAAATCAAACCCCACGTTGACGGAGAGCAAATTCAGTACTTGGGTGAAGCTAATCATGCTCAGAAAAATGCTCTCATGGGAGGCGCATTTGCAACTCTGTTTCCCATTACTTGGCGGGAACCCTTTGGATTAGTCATGGTTGAGTCAATGGCTTCGGGTACGCCAGTGATTGCGATGAACTTGGGATCTACTCAAGAGGTAATTTCCCACGGTAAGGCGGGTTTCCTCTGCAATAATCTTCAAGAGTGCATCAGTGCTGTGGATCGGGTAATAGAGTTAGACCGCTATACTTGTCGCCAATATGTCGAAGACCTTTTCAGCGTTGAGCAAATGACTGATGGCTATGAAGCGGTTTATCAAAAAATAATAGCAGAACGATTTTCTCGGAATGGGCATTCACGCAGTTTGATTAGTTTAAGTAGCGATCGCATTTAATTTGTGTGCCTAAGAGGTTGTTTGAAAAGAAGTTGGCTGTGATTTTAGATACTCATTGATCCCCCCTAACCCCCCTTAAAAAGGGTGGATCGGAGTCAAAGTCCCCCTTTTTAAGGGGGATTTAGGGGGATCTTATTTTTTAAACAAAGACTGCTACCAAGTTAGGCGATCTTGCCATTTTTCCAATGTCTTCGCCTTAACCCCTGGAACTCTTTCTAAGTCTTGTAAAGATGTAAATTTTTGCTGTTGACGGCTAAGAATTATCCGTTGTGCTAACTTCTTACCCACACCGGGGAGAGTTTCTAATTCTGCCAAACTTGCAGTGTTAATATTTATTTGTTTAATTGCTTGTACTTCACTTGATGAAGAACTTTTTATCTGGGGACAGCGTGTTTGTTCTAATTTAACTTTTTCTTGAATTGCTGGTGGTAAGCCGGGTTTAACTTTGGTATAAAGACGAGCAAATTCTCGCACATAGTGAGCCGCAACTATGGGATTTTCAATTACTACAAGTGTCTCATCATTACCATTATTGGCAGCATCTGACCAATTATGAGAACCTGTAATTACTGTTTGGCTATCTATTACACCAAATTTGTGATGCAATAAATCGCCTTTAGGTAACACAGGTACACCTACAGTAGTAATGGGATTTTGCCAAGGATGGTTATCAACTTCATATTTACATTTATTACTGAGAGCAACTCCCATCATATCTAAGGCTTCACTGTAGGGACGATATGCAAATTGTGGTTCAATTAAAGCGCGAATTTGCACATTTTGTTGATGGCGATTTTCTAAGATATTGGCAAGTCGCTGATCGGAAAAGACAAATAAGGACATGTCAACAGATTTGGTTGCTGAATCTAAAGTTTTACCAATTAAGCCATTACTACTGTTACTCCAAGATTGAGTTGGAGAAGTTGGCGAAAATTGCACAGTAATTGTGGTTTGATTTAATGTAATTTTTTTAGGCGAACGCATCGGTTTTTGTAACCCAAATCGACTATCTGGCTTACCTTCTGGCCCATCTCCCCACATAATATTAAACTCTTCTGTAAATAAAGATGCTAATTCTGGGCTGTCAATCTGCAATAAGTTATTGGCATTGCCTAAAGTATTGGAATTTGTAAAATCACCAGATGTATCACTTAGCGTAAAATTCGCTGAAGTGATAATTACAATGCGATTATCTACAATCACAAATTTATGGTGCATCAAGCTGCTACCTGCTGAACCATCTGCTCGATCGTCTATCCAGGGAATTTTAGCATTCTGCAAAATTATCAAAGCATCTCTTTGATTGATTTCTGCTGGGCTGAGTTGATTATCTTGGTTAATATCGATAAATTTTCGAAATTCGTTGTAGCGTTCCTGTTCCCTTTTCTCTAACTTACTTACTTCAGCAGATGTTAAACTACTCCAAGGTCTGCTGTAAGTATTTTCTAAAATTATCCTGACTTTTACCCCAGCTTTTTGTCTATCAACCAGTGCTTGGGCAACTTTGGGTAAACGTAATTCTTGCACCGCCACATCGATCGTAGATTTAGCGTGCATAATAGCATTGACAATTTCTTTTTCTAAATCATCCCCGAAGCGAGTTTGCTGACGGTAAGATTCTTTGTATTCTGAAGACTCAGAATGGTTAAAGTAGACTTGAACTAAAGGGTCTTGTGGTAAAGGTGCTGGACGCTCATTATAAGACTGGACTCGTTGACAACCAGCGAGGGAGAATATTAGTAAAAAGATATATGAAAAATATCTTTGTCTAGAGATAAGTTGCACTGTAATCTGTTAAAAGTGGATTGGGAGTGGACAGATTTATCATTCCCAAAATTTTGTGTTCTGAATTAAGTAAAAAAATAACTTTCTAAACAAAGGGAAAAATCCACTCCTAGATGCAGAATTACAAAGATTTTTTTCAGGATTTATCCACATTCTGAAAAGATCACCAGCCTATTACCAAAGTGTGTTCTCACCATTATCGGCTATATGCAAATTTATCTAGATTACAGCGCTACTACTCCCACTCGAAAAGAAGCGATCGCAGTTATACAAACAGTCCTGACTCATCAGTGGGGCAATCCCTCCAGCTTACATGAGTGGGGACAACGGGCTGCAACGGTTGTAGAACAAGCCAGAGTTCAAGTTGCTGGTTTAATTAACGCTGCTAGTCCTGAATCGATCGTTTTTACCTCCGGCGGTACTGAAGCAGATAATTTAGCGATTATGGGTGTGGCTCGGTTGTATGCTGTTCCTCAACATCTAATTATCTCTAGCGTCGAACATTCCGCAATTTCTGAAACAGTAAAGTTGCTAGAAATGTGGGGTTGGGAAATTACGCGCTTGTCTGTAGATGTTAAAGGTAGAGTCAATCCCCTAGATTTAAAGGCGGCGTTGCGACATAACACAGTTTTGGTTTCCATAATTTACGGTCAAAGTGAAGTAGGGACAGTGCAACCGATCGCAGCATTGGGTAAAATTGTGCGATCGCATGGAGCTTTGTTCCATACAGATGCAGTGCAAGCTGCGGGACGCTTACCTATAGATGTGCAACAACTAGACGTAGATTTACTTAGCCTTTCGAGTCATAAAATATATGGCCCGCAAGGTGTAGGGGCGCTGTATGTGCGTCCTGGTGTGGAATTGATGCCTTTACTCAATGGTGGTGGGCAAGAAATGGGACTGCGTTCTGGTACGCAAGCAGTACCGATAATTGCGGGATTTGGTGTAGCAGCAGAATTAGCAGCCGAAGAATTGGCTACAGAAACACCACGATTAATTGAGTTACGCGATCGCGCCTTTGCCCAACTAGCTGAGATTCCTGGTTTAATTCCTACAGGGGATAGCTGCGATCGTTTACCTCACCATGTGAGTATGTGCTTAGAAAATGCCGACGGGAAAAAACTTAGCGGTAAAGCCTTGGTACGGCAGCTAAACCTTGCTGGCATCGGCATCAGTGCTGGTGCTGCTTGTCACAGTGGTAAACTTAGCCCTAGCCCGATATTGTTAGCGATGGGTTATTCCGAAAAAGCTGCCTTGGGGGGAATTCGCATCACATTGGGGCGTGATACGACGGAAGCTGATATAGATTGGACGGTAATGGTATTGAAGCAAGTTTTGCAAAGGCTAACACCAGATTTATCTTTAGTTAAGCGTTAAATTATTGGCAACCCTACTAAAATTTAACCCGTGTAAAGTCAAGGAATTCTTCATTGTCAGTGCAGATGGAAAAAATATGGATATGCTGATTGCTTCTCATGCGCTGAGTTTAGGAGTTACCCTCGTCACCAATAATGTGCGAGAGTTTTCTCGTATTTCTACGCTCCTATTAGAAAACTGGGTTGAGTATTTGTGAATAGGCGAGGTGTTCGGTATTGTTAAACGAGTTTTTCCTAAAAGGTAATATTTTGAGTCATAAAGGAGTTCAAGCACGACTTAATTTTTATGACTTTTGAGGCTTTTATTGAATGAATAAATTCATCATTGGGATTGGGATGTTCATTGGCTCTACGATTGGCAGCTACATCCCAGTCTTGTGGGGTGGAAGTTTGCTATTGTTCACCTTAATCTTCTTTAGCGTTATCGGTGGTATTGCAGGGATTTTGCTTGCGTATCGCGTATCAAAATATCTAGATTTTATCTGATCGGCGCTCTATGCCATTGTCGCTGAAAGTTTTAAACGAGTCTTTTTCCAACAGGTAAAATTTTAACTGTGTCTTCTATGCGATCGCACTCTAAATTTGGGATGTAAAACAGCTTTGTGTTTACTCCCTCAATCATAGCCAATACTGGAACAATGGAAGTAATGCTAAAGCGACATAAAAAACTATGAGTGAACTTCCTAACACCCTTGAAGATGCGATCGCCCAATCTCGTACAGCCGTCCAAGCTGCCCTTGCAGATGGTTGTACTCGCATACAGGTTGAGTTCCTGTTTCCAGAACTCAAGTTTATGCCGGTGGCGGAACAATTTCTGCCACTGTTTACAGAATACGATTCCCGTTTGAAAATTTTCTTTGCTGACGCAGGTGCTGCGGCTTTAGCCCGTCGCAATTGGACAGATGCACCATTTCAAATTTTGGATATTGGTACGGGAAGGACTGCTTCCTTGCAAACCAAAATTCAGCCAGAGGATGAAATTTTCTTATTCATCGCCCCCACTTCCGTAGAAGTACCGCAGGTGGAAAAGCTATGTCAAGAAATAGGCGATCGCCCTGTAGTCTTTTTAAATCCCCGCCTAGAAGATTCTGGAACTGTGGGTATTGGTTATGCAGCAAGGCAAACTCGCCTGCGTTTCACCAATACCATTGAATCTTGTTATTACCTGCGCCCCATAGACGAGCAAAGCGCCCTATCTCGCTGCTATCCAGGACAGTGGGAAGTTTGGCTAGAAACCGACGGCGAATATCAAAGAATTGCTGAATTACCCACAAAACCATCGGGTGATGACTTGGATCAAATTCTTTTAAAAGGACAACCGCAAACAACAACGGACACTGCACCTGCGAGAAAGCCCAATGTATTTAAGAGTTTGCAACGGTTTTTAAAGGCGTTGAGTAGTTAGGAGAAAGCAGAGGTAGCAGGAGGAAACTCGCTTATCTGCTGCCTCATTTTGAGTTTTTTATTTCTAAAACAGAAACTTGATGTATTTTGCCAAAGAGACGCGATTAATCGCGTCTCTACAACTTTTTTAATTCGCTTGCAACGGTGCATTCAAGACTTTCTCGATGCGATCGCGTGTTTCTAATAAATGCGCTTTAGTGTATTCATCCTCAGAATTAACTCCCTTGAGTTTCTCATCTAGTTGTTTTAGTTTATACCAAGCCAGAGTCCGAGCATCTTCTGGGACATATTCTTTTCGCAACACCATATTAGTCAAAATGTCCAGGTATTGGCGCTGCAAGCCTCGCCGTAAACTGGCAATCTTCATTGGTTTACCTTTTGGTTTAATTACTTCTGTCCAGATACCTGATTGCAAAGTGTCAAATAGTTCCGGTAGAGTCAGTGCATTTTCCGCCTTAGTTTTAAGTTCAATATCTTTGAGGCGAGAGAGGCGATCGCCTGAGAGTAAATCTCGCAATACAGAACCCTGCATGAGCAGCACCAAGTCATGAATAGGAAAATCCAAACGACCAACTTGGGGAGAACTACCCCAATGTCGCCAACGGGAAGGTGCTAATTTATTCAGTAGTTCTGGTGAAAAGCTCAGAGCATCTTCTGCAAACAAATATTTTTGCAAGGTTTCTAAAGCTTGTCGTTGTTCTTTAACTGGTACTGCTTCAAATGGTAATCGCTTTTGCCCAACTCCAGAGGGGATTTCGCTAGGGTGAATGCGATAAAAAGACTGTCCGCCGATGTATTTAGTGGTGTAATATATTTGTTGAAAATAGTTACCCAATACTGTGCTAAAACGCTCGCTGACATCGCTGTAACTATCACCAGCTAATGGATAACGCTTATCGAGACGTTCCCACATCACCCGCGAATTATTCAACTGCCACTGTGAATAAAGCAGCACATTTCCACTGTTATCCCAAGCATCAGCAGTTGGATCAAGGTCATAGACATCTTCATCTGTAGAATAACTTAACTCTGGCTTATAGGATTGGGCAGCAATTTCCTCCAAAATTGGCTTTTCTGCTATGGGAGTTGATGTCTTAATTGGAATATAGCCGTATTTAATCGCCCATTCATCATAAGGCCCCACCATACTAGGAAAATAATCTCCCTGTTTTGTCCCTTGAGGGGCAATATTTGGGGGAATGTAGTCCATTACGGAAGTTGTCAGACCTTTATTTTTGGTAATTTCTGTATTATTCATCTCCTCTGGTGCTAGCAGAGTACTACCACGAAAGTTATGACGTAAACCAAGAGTATGTCCAACTTCGTGAGCGATGATTAAACGTAAATATTGATTGATATATTCTTTCACCTGATCTGGAGTGGCCATGGTATCTGGCAATAGTGACATCGCCAGGGAACCAAGGGCAAACTGGTTAGCAGCTTCCATCCCATAGCATAAATCGTACTCGCCTGCCATTTTAGATAAACGGTTCAACAACTCTTGTTGCCCTGGCATCTGCTTGGGTACACCATTGTTTTTGCCATCTAAACCATTGGCGCAAAGTAGACGATTTTGCATCAAAGCTGATAAGGTCGTCTGGCTTTGGGTTTGGCTGGGTTGGACTATTTTGCGATACTCATTTTTAAGCGCCCGGACAAAGCTGGCATCTACGAGAATGTCTGCATCTAAAATTTCTCCAGTCAACGGATTAACGCGGGATGGCCCCATTGCAAAATAACCATCGACTGTGTTAATCCAGCGAATTGTGTTGTAACGAATATCTGCTGGGTCCCATGTTGCGTCATCTGGCATCTGGCGGACTTCAATTGCATCCTTGAATCCCGCTTTGAGAAAGGCTTTGTTCCACATTAGGATGCCTTCTTTCATCGCATCGCGGTACTCTAAGGGCACAGCGTTATCAATCCAAAAGACAATCGGTTTTTTGGGGCGAGAAATTAATGCTTTTGGGTCTTGTTTTTCCAAATCCCAGCGATTTATGTAACGGACAAAAGAATCGCCCTTATCGTCTTTGGATAAATCTTGGTAAGCGGTGATGAAATACCCAATGCGATCGTCAGCAAAGCGCGGTCGATAATCTTTTTCAGGTAGCTGGGAGAGACTATAGTGGACGCGCAAGGTATAGCCACGGTTATCAGCTAACGAGCCAAAACTTGGTGTTTCGCTGTCACGATCGCTGCTACCAGAGAAATTTAAAACTGACTCAATTTCTAAGTTTTGTGGAAAAGCTTTAGCAGTACCAAAATAGGACTGGTCTGTGGTTGCTGGGACTCCTAAACTTGCAGATAATCCGCCTAAATCTGTCAGTAATAAATCGCCCAAATCGATGAGAAGAGTTTTGCGTTGGGGATGAATGCTTTTTATGGAAATGCTGTAGAGTACAGAATCACTAAAAGACCGAGCTAGCGATCGCACTTGAGGATCTCCCTCACGAGTGCGAAAATTAACATTACGGATGACAAAGTTTAATTTATCATCTACCCGTTGGAAATAAAACAAAAAATCTTGTAGAGGCATACCACTGTAAATACCCCGTTCACCAATGCCCGATTCTAGGGTTGCCGTAGCGAGGTAATTTTTATTAAGTTGCTCTGGCTTAATTTCTAGATAAATTTTATTCTTTTCTTTATTGCGATAAAGAGTGAATAGCCCCCCTGACTTTTGGGTGTCTTTCACTACTTCATCAAAAACCTCTAAATCATCCTTTGCTGCTGGTGTTTTGGTAGGCTTAGGCTTTTCTGCGGGTTTTGCAACTTGTAAAAATGGTTGCTGTCCTGCTTTTTTAGAATCTTTTACTACCCAAATAAACGGTTTAGGCTGTACGTGTTTATTTTGATTAACCACCCAAACTTGCCCTGACGGTAGTCTCTGTTTCTGAGAAATATTGATATTATTTAGCGATAATGCTGAGATTTTAGTTGAAGAAGTTTCTGCCGTTAACTGATTATTGGCTGTAACTACGCCTTTTACAACCCCCACAGCCTTATGGTTCGCTGAAAAATCTGGATCAATTCCATTGACAAATGGTGATTTGGCGTTAGCTGTTGTTATTCCTAAAAATAAACCATGTAACAAAATCATATAAAAAGTTAATCTGTTGTTCATCGCATCAATCCCCCAATAACGATTCGGTAGTTAATTTTTAACTTTTGCAAAGTTATGTAGCCTGCTTTTTCTGATTCTTTTAGCTGCTTTATATAAAGCAGTAAAGTTTAGACTTCAATTTTAGTTGCCATTTTTCCGCAATGTTCACGCTGTTATACAGATGGATTTTTCCTAACAATTGCGTCTCTTACAATGAGTAAGTATTATTTTTACATCAGACTAGTAAATATCTGGGGAAAAAAGTATAACAAATCAACCAAAATCGGAAAATTACTTGATTTTTGAAAGATTTTTTCCGATCACACTTATTTACATCAAGAGAAGAAGCTTGACGTGACTAAGGGTTAGCGAAAAGCCACCCTTCAAAAACGCCATCAGTGTAGCCCATCATAGATATCGACAACGCATGATATTTTTCGTGTAGTATTTATTGATACTATTTATTTTTCGCAATGATAAGCAAAGTAACAAAGAAAAAATTTTAGTTCCAGATTATCAAAACAGTAATTTAAATGTAACAACGGACACAGAAATGTCAACATATTTATCTCAAGTTTGGCAACTGCTGAGAAATTATGTGAGGGATATAAGCTTACAAGAGATGCCAAAGACCACATCGGTGGAAACTAAAGTCGGTTTATCTCCAGGAAAAAGTATTAAAGTAAACAAAAGCGTTAAATTTGCTCAAGGTAATTTACAGGAAGATTTATGGTTTCAAAGACTGCAAGAAAGCTTAGAAAAATGGACAATATCAAATAGCAGTTTGACTTCTAAGATAGGCGATCGCATATCGGGGCCGCTACCATCAGAGTTATGCTTAAAAGTGCGCGACCGCCAGATGCATGAAGAGATTTATGATTTACTAGGCAATGGAGCGCTGAAATCAGAAATAGTCAACCAAATAATGGAATTGGTTGTGACTAGTCAAAAGATTGACCCAGAAGTGCTTTTTTGGCGGCTAGAAGATTTTTATCGTCGC
Source organism: Nostoc sp. LEGE 12447 (assembly GCF_015206985.1). Classification (NCBI taxonomy): domain Bacteria; kingdom Bacillati; phylum Cyanobacteriota; class Cyanophyceae; order Nostocales; family Nostocaceae; genus Nostoc; species Nostoc sp. LEGE 12447. The sequence goes on from NZ_JADEXT010000025.1 coordinate 20,564, forward strand.
TGGTGTCAGGGAGAATTTATTGATGCCACACCAGATGATAACCTGCCTCAGAAAACAAAATTAAAGCTAGCAACTCAAAATATTGCGATCGGGCTGAGACAGGTAGACATCTATACAGGATTGAACGTACTGATTTTACTGTTAGAGTTACACCGCTACGCCCAAGAGCAAGATGAACTCAAAGAAAAAATTACCTTCTATCCATCAGCCCAACCAGATACAGACAATTTTTTCACATCCCAACTGCTGCGGATCATTAACTATAGCGATGCCCTAGACATTGGCAACTTTAGCAGTATAGTCGGGCAATTCCTCAAAGGTGGTAACTTTTGTAGTGCTTACTTGGGAGATGCCAACCTCACCGGGGCAGACTTTAGCGGTGCTGACCTCAGCCTTGCTTATCTCGGCGATGCCAACTTAACTGGCGTAAACTTCATAGGTGCTAACCTTAGCGGTGCCAACTTCGGCGATGCCAACCTCAGTGGGGCTAACCTCACTGGTGCTAACCTCACTGGTGCTGACCTCAGCAGCACTAACCTTAGTGGTGCTAACCTTAGCTGTGCCAACCTTAGCCGCGCCGACCTGAATCGTGCCGACCTTAGCAGTACCGACCTTAGCCGCGCCGACCTCAGTCGCGCCGACCTCAGCCGCGCCGACCTCAGCAGCACCAACCTCAACCGCGCCGACCTCAGCAACGCCATCCTTTTTGGTGCGAATTTAAGTGAAGCCAACCTCAGCAACGTCAACCTTAACCATGCTGATCTCTGCCGCGCTGACCTCAGTGGTGCTGATTTGAGTCATGCCATCCTCAACGGTACTAACCTCAGCGACACAATTCTTTTCAGCACCAACCTTAGTGATGCCATCCTCATGGCTGCTGACCTTAGCTATGCCAAACTTAATGGAGCCAAACTAAACAATGCCAGACTTAACGGTGCAATGTTCTTAGGCGCAGACCTTAGCGGTGTAGACCTGAGTCGGGTAAGCCTCAACGAAGCTGACCTCAGTGGGGTAATTCTCAGCGAAGCCGACCTCAGTGGTGCCGATCTCACCGACGCGATCCTTTTTGGTACAGACTTCAGCTATGCCAACCTTAACAGTGCTAACCTCAGTGGCAGTAACCTGAGTGGTGCGATTCTCAATGGCGCGAATCTCAGCCACAGTAACCTAAGTTACGCCATTCTCAGTGGTGCAGACCTCAGCGATGCCAATATGGAAAAAATGACTTGGGGTAAAAAACAGCAATGGGAAGGTGTGCGGGGATTAAAGACAGCAGTTAATGTCCCGGAGGCATTGAAAGAAGAACTGGGGTTGAACTGAGGGGACGTGGTGACATCTTTATTTATGTCCTTCGCGTCCTCAGAATCTCTGTCGTTTTTAAATTATTCAGATGCTACGGGATATTGATATTCAGGGGGCTATATCCCGCTTGCTAGAGTGTAAGTCATTCACGTAGAATATAATGCCATTGTTGCGGCAGTTCTCATGACTTCATCTGCGTCGTTTGACACATTAGAGTCTTTACAGGCGGATATCGCTGAATTGATCGCTCGTTTACCGACATTAAAAAATCGGCAGCTTATTCAGCAAGCACTTGCTACTATTGTTCGTCTAGCTGATACCGAAATTGAGCGTCTCGATTGGAAAATATTGTCGGCTGCGTTAGCAGATATGGAGCGAGGTTTCCAGCTTTTTTATGATTACCGACACGTTCGCAAAGTCACCATCTTCGGTTCTGCTCGTCTAGCGCCAGATACGCCAGAGTACCAAATGGCCCTTGAGTTTGCTCGCGCTGTTTCTCAATTAGGATTTATGGTGATGACCGGCGGTGGCGGTGGAATCATGCAGGCGGGTCACGAAGGTGCTGGGCGAGAAAATTCCTTTGGATTAAATATTCAATTACCCTTTGAACAAGAAGCAAACCCTTTTATAGAGGGCGATCCCAAGCTAATTATTTTCAAATATTTCTTTACTCGCAAGCTTTTTCTCCTCAAAGAAAGTGATGCTGTAGCCTTATTTCCGGGAGGCTTTGGCACTCAAGATGAAGCTTTTGAATGTATGACATTAAGCCAGAATGGTAAGTTTGGCCCAGTACCTCTAGTTTTAATTGACCATCCTGGTGGTGATTACTGGCGGTCTTGGAGCGAATATATTGATAAGCAATTAGTCCAAAATGGTCTTGTCAGTCCTGAAGACCCCAGCCTTTACACGGTGACAGACAACCTGGATGTGGCTTGTGACGCTATTACTCGTTTTTACCAGGTTTATCACTCCTGTAGATATGTAGGCGAGCAATTAGTCATGCGTCTGAAGACAGATATATCAGACTATCTTGTAGAGCAACTCAATGCTGATTTCAGTGACATTATTGTTAAAGGACGGATTGAAAAAAGTCAGGCATTACCTCAAGAAGCACAAGATGAAACGGTTGAACTACCACGCCTCATTTTGTACTTCAATCAACGCGACTTAGGGCGTTTGTATCAGATGATTGCCACAATTAACCAAATGGGTAATGTTTCATCAGAAGATGCAGCACACCCAGAAAGAAAGTAGAGTTTAGGGGTGGATTTTTCCACCCGTATCCCAATATTTTTGACAGCCTTCACAGGCTTATTGCCAGTTTAATATCTTTTGGATCGCTAAAGATTTGACTCTATGAAAGCGACATAATAACGCAGGCGATCGCAACAAACTTCTCACCACTCCAATGTCCTTTTTTCAGTTTATCTCAGGCTAGATAGACGAAAAAAATGTTGGATGATTTTGATGTCTTCATAATTTAACTTAGCTGATATGTCTGCTTTAGGATGACTTTGAAAGAGGTATTGAAGAGGAATTTACAATGTATCTAAATTATTGTCAATTTTTTAATAAAAAATGATGAAATATGAAGAGTCAATTCGCTTTGCCTCCTTTATACTGGCTTTCAAGAGACGTGGCTCTTAGAGTCAGTCTTTTTTTGTAAAAAGTATAACGAAACTCATGTGATTCACCTTACTTTCAGATGTTTAATGCACCAGTTATTGTGACTCAATGCTGATCTGCATAAAAAAGCGTGTATATTAGCACAGGAAATAATATAGAACATCCTAAACACATATAGAGGAATAAAATATGCTGGAATTATTGGGTTCAGGTTTGGTGTCACTCTGGCTGGAAATGGCCGGGGTACAAATCAAGCCTCTAGATGCCTTAGATGCTTTAACTTGGCAAAGTAGCCCTGGCTTAGTTCTTGCCCCCGATCCCAATCCAACTGGGGCAACTACGGTGCAAGAATATCTGAAAAAGCTCATCACATCAAAAGTGGTGGCGCAAAATCTGGCTGAGAGTCAGGGCATTTGGATGCAGTCGGGGCCAATGCTGATGGCAAATCACCAAGGTACGACACCTCTCCCTGCTGCCTCTTTAACCAAAATTGCCACTTCACTAGTTGCTTTGAAAACTTGGGGCCCAGATTACCAATTTGATACTTTGGTGAGTATCACCGGGCCAGTGGTAAATGGAGTTGTGCAGGGCGATTTGGTGATTACAGGCGGTGGCGATCCTTTGTTTGTTTGGGAAGAAGCGATCGCTCTGGGTAATACTCTTAATAAAATGGGTATCAAGCAGATAAAGGGAAATTTAATCATTAATGGCAGTTTTGCCATGAATTTCCAACGGCAGCCGATGCTGGCGGGTATGATGCTCAAGCAAACGCTAAATCGTGCAACTTGGGGCCGCCCTGCTATTTACACACACTCAATTATGGCTAAGGGAACGCCCAAGCCTCAAGTAGTCATTTCGGGTACGGTGAAAGTTGAGGCACAACCAAACCCCCAACAAACTTTGTTACTGCGTCATCGTTCCTTACCCTTGAAGCAACTAATCAAGGAAATGAATGTTTACAGTAACAACGATATGGCAGAGATGCTAGCAGATTCAGTGGGAGGAGCAGCTGTAGTCCAATCCACTGCTGCTAACCTTGCTAGGGTGCCACAAGTGGAAATTCAGTTAATTAATGGTTCTGGACTAGGCCCCGAAAATCGCATTTCCCCCAGGGCTGCCTGTGCGATGTTTATGGCTATTCAAAGTGAGGCATCTGCCCATCAGCTAAATCTGGCTGACTTGTTCCCGATGTCTGGGTTTGATCACCGAGGAACGCTACACTCCCGACACATTCCTCTGTCTACTGTGATCAAAACTGGCACTCTTAGAGATGTGAGCGCTTTAGCTGGAGTGATGCCCACACGCGATCGCGGTTTGGTTTGGTTTGCTATTATCAACCGTGGGACAAATGTTTGGGGTTTGCGGACTGGACAAGACCAACTACTGCAAAGTGTTGTTAAACAATTACAACTACCTCTCACCGTTCCTGTTAACCTCACTCCCCACTCAGCCATCAACTCTTTACCCCAGCTAGGTGCAATCAGTCGGAATGAAATTTTATTCAAAAGTTAGTTCATCATCCGATCAGGTTTTGAACCAAAAGTGAGTATGGGTGTCCCACATCTCCTTTTATCGGTGTCACTACTTTGAAACTTCTAGTTTTATTAGCAATCCAAAAGTTTTATTGATGGGTAAAAACCGAACTTGTAAAGGGTGAATGTCCATAATAGCTTTTGGGTTAAATTTTCCATTAACTTGATTATAGGTAACTCGTAAAATGCCCTAACCACAGGATTGCTAAGGCAGGCGAAACCTGAAGTAAAAATAACTGTAAATAGATTTGTCACGACTAAGCAACAATTAAGCTTATAAATTAGGTTGTGATTATGCGATTTCCCAAATTACCCAGATCCATACGTCAACTCAGTAGTTATGTTTTAGCGATCGCGCTCGGAGTTGTGCTAACGGTTAGCACATTGCAGGTGTTGCCCTCCCAAGCCGAACCCGCACCCCCAATAACAGATACAAATACTTCACAACTGATTGCCCAACGACAATCACCAGCCACAGGTGCGATCGGTACTAGTAGCTTTGTCACCGCAGCAGTGAATCGTGTCGGTTCAGCAGTTGTTCGCATTGATACTGAGCGAACAATTACTCGTCGCGTTGATCCATTTATGGAAGACCCATTTTTCCGTCGGTTTTTTGGTGATGGTTTCTCTCAACAAATGCCGCCTTCTGAGCAGTTACGCGGTTTAGGCTCAGGTTTCATTATTGACAAGAGCGGCTTAGTTATGACTAACGCTCATGTGGTCGATAAGGCTGATAAGGTAACAGTCCGACTCAAAGATGGCCGCACCTTTGAAGGCAAAGTTCAAGGCATTGATGAAGTTACAGATTTGGCAGTAGTCAAGATTAACGCTGGTAACGATTTACCAGTCGCACCCTTGGGTTCTTCCACTAATGTCCAAGTCGGAGATTGGGCGATCGCAGTTGGTAATCCTTTAGGATTTGATAACACCGTTACTTTGGGAATTGTCAGTACTCTCAAACGTTCCAGCGCCCAAGTTGGCATTAGCGACAAACGCTTAGACTTCATTCAAACTGATGCCGCCATTAATCCAGGTAACTCTGGCGGGCCACTATTAAATGGCCAAGGTGAAGTGATTGGCATTAACACAGCGATTCGTCCCGACGCGATGGGTATTGGTTTTGCCATTCCTATTGATAAAGCGAAAGCGATCGCAGCGCAACTGCAACGTGATGGCAAAGTTGCTCACCCCTATTTAGGCGTGCAAATGCTAACTTTAACACCCGCTCTTGCCAAGCAAAATAACACCGATCCCAACTCTCCTATTCAAATACCAGAAATTAATGGTGTTTTTGTAATGCGAGTAGTCCCAAATTCTCCAGCTGCATCTGCCGGTATCCGACGCGGGGATGTAATTCTGCAAGTTGATGGTAAAGCTATTACCAGCGCTGAACAATTGCAGAACGTTGTGGAAGACAGTCGTCTTGGTCAAGTATTACAGGTGAAAGTGCAACGGGGTAATCAGACACAGCAGCTTTCAATCCGTACAGCCGAGTTGCAAAATGCTTCGTAGGAGTTAAAAGGGCGGTTAGAAACCGCGTCTACACAAACAAAACCCACCTCCGTGGGTTTCAAACCCTTAATTTTTTCTTAGTCCGCGGAGGCGGACTTTGCGTGTTTAGCAGCGAATTCCATTCGCTTAAAGCTGGGGTAAATTTCCATTTTGCCAATAGAGCCTAAATCACTTCCCAACAGCTAAAACTAGACCTTCATGGGCTAATACTGCTTCAGGAAAGGCAGATTTAATATCGACTTGAACCCGATCAAGAAAATCATCGTGGTCATCCGGGTGATGATGAGAAATAGCTAGCCGTTGCACACCAGCATTCAGAGCTGCATTCACCGCAGCTTGCCAGAGTAAATCAGCAGAGTCATGGTTGTGAGACGTAGGGGGAGTGTATGTGGCATTGGCAATCAGCAAATCAACGCCTTTAATAAACTCTAAAATCCGCTCTTGCTCCACTTGCTCGGCATTCTGGTGCAAATCCGTGACGTATGCAACACTATAATCTTGCCAACTAACTCGGTAGCCAACTGAGCGCTGAGTTTGATTGATTAATGCGGTTGTAATGATGACATCATCTAGCTTTACATCACTGTCTGGAATGAGATTATAAAACTGCAATTCCGACTGCATTACCTGTAAAGGATAAGGAAAGTGGGGCTGGAGCATCTGATCGTACAAACATTGTTTGATTGAGGCTCCATTTGAAGCAGCTGTGCCGTAAATATGAAAGCAATTTTCTCCAATAAATGCAGGAGCAAAAAAGGGAAACCCTTGAATCCGATTTGATTGACAGTTGGTAAAAAATAAATGGGCTTGTATTGGCTGTTGTAGTTCTTGCCAAGTTTTACCTAGTATGCGTAAGCCAGTACCGCCATCAAAAATCAGGCGTTGTCCACCTACATATATTTCTACACAAGCAGTATTACCACCATAGCGGTTGGTGCTGGTGTCTGGGGTAGGAATCAAACCCCGTACACCCCAAAATTGCACAATAAACTCACCTGCTGGGCTACTTGGCAGGGTAGCAGACTTTTCAGGTATGTAGCTCTGGGAATCCGACAACTCAAAATTTGACATTTTCCTTCAAATTAGACCTTAACGAGCAGGTCATCGTAGCGCCGAACTTCCAACAGCCTGTTTTTTTCGTCCACAATGACTACCGTAGGAGAGTAATTTTTTAACTCTTCTGGAGTGAACTGCCCGTAAGTCATTATAATCAAGCGATCGCCAATAATGCCTAGACGTGCCGCACCCCCATTTAGCTCAATTACTCCTGAATGGGCTGGAGCCGGGATCGCATAAGTAATAAAACGCTGACCGTTGGCACTATTAACTACTTGAACTTGCTCATAAGGTAAGATCCCAGCTTTTTCCAAAAGGATTTCATCGATGCTGATACTACCCACGTAGTTGATATTCGCCCCCGTAAGGGTGCAATTATGAATTTTTGCCAAAAGGAGAGTACGCTGCATTTTGGTTTAGGATTTGGTGGCAGTTTCGTAACAAATGAAATTTATGAGTAGAGACGCGATTAATCGCGTCTGTAAAGGAGTTAGGATTGAGGAATAAAAATTTATAACTCTTAACTCCTAACTCCTAACTCTTCTATTATCCTCTATAAGCTTTGACGGATTTTTCTACTAAAGCTGCAACCTTGTCCACATCTTGCCAACCGAGAATTTCAGTCACCTTTTTTTCCAAATTTTTATAACTACGGAAAAATTCGGCAATTTCATCTAAGCGGTGTGGCGCTACGTCTTTCAGGGATTTTACCTGAGTGTAACGAGGATCTTTGTCGGGAACACAAAGGATTTTTTCATCGCGATCGCCACCGTCAATCATCTCCAAGAAGCCAATTGGTCGTGCAGCAATAATACAGCCGGGAAAGGTTGGCTCGTCAATTATGACCATACCATCTAGGGGATCGCCATCTTCAGCTAAAGTATTGGGTACAAAGCCGTAGTCATAAGGATATTTTACCGAGGAATAAAGTACTCGGTCTAGAGCAAAAGCTTCTAGTTCCTTGTCGTATTCGTATTTATTTTTACTTCCGCCAGTAATTTCAATCAGAACGTTGATTAAACCGGGTTTCGGTTGGGCAGGAATACGAGATAAATCCACAAAAAAGTCCTCTGATAACAGTGAATCATGGGGGCACTCAGTCAGCTTCGCTCCCCGTGTAGAATTTTAGGGCAATATGGATCTCTGATGGGGAATTGGGAATTGGGAATTGGGAAGAGAATTGTTCAATAATTCTTCGTCTCCCTTGTCCTCCTCATCTCACCACTCCTATGAAAAATGGAAAAAGCGTTGCGAAGTTACTTCGCAACGCTTTTTCCAAGAGTGTATTATTTTCTCCCGCCCTTGATTGCTGTTGGAGGGATTTCTGCCCCTACTCTGTCAAGGCACCCGAAACCTGGAGTCACACTATACAAATTCAGGTTATTCCTGATGAAATGCTACTGGAAAACTTTATCAATCTTTACTTCCTTGTAGGTTTTGGATCAGGGGTTGCTGGTTATTTTGAACATTAGTTGAAGAATAGTGGGCGATGACAAATACGGGTAGGGTAAGAGTCAATAGAGCGATCGCAGTTCCCACAATGTCTGCCAAACGTTGGGAATATGTGTCGGTAGAATTGGCAGACTGGCTATTTGAATTCATACAAAGTTGAAGTTATTCGTAACACTGTGTAGGTCTACTCTCTGATTGAGAGTCTTAATGCTATGTTAGCTATTTTTAAACTGTAAAATGTGTAGCATCTTACAATCTAAACCAGTTATACAACTGTCATAATAGCCTTTTTATACATGGAGTTCTTAATACAAAGTTACAACTAAACAAATTATGTTTTATTTTGTAATTAATATTTTCAGATGTTTCCCTGTATGGTGTAATGGTTTGCATACGCAAACCCAACTTTGAGAGCATCATAAATTACATTTTTTCGCTGCTTAAAGATTAATTAGCAAAACATATTTGTCTGATACTTCATGATTATAACATCCTAAAATGCCTTTGATAAGGTCATTTTACTGGAATTGTTAATTTGTGATACAGGACACCAAACCGCAAAAGCACTGAATATCTATCAATGGTTTCGATTGTTATCCGGTAGTTATACACACAAATATTTGACACCAAAGAAGGAATAATAGGAATGTTTTTTATAACCAATCATAATTACCGAAGAAATACAGATACATTAACTGTGTTAGGCTGCATAGATTCAGTGATAACACTAAACAAATATTTCAGAATTTAAATTTTCAAATCTGTGTAATATCACTGCATTTTTGTCAATCTATATATAGGTAGAGTAAATAATATTTTAGAAGCAGGCGTATCAGCTAAAAAAACCGCCACTAAATATAATAGGGCGGTCTGGTTAAGCAATCGGAGGGTAATTACAGATTACTCTGCTAATAATTGAAATTGCTGTAACGAAGTTTGCATTAGATTGGGCATTGGGCATGGGAAGAGGCAGAGGGAAATGAAGAAGCAGGGGAGCAGGGGGAAAAGGGGAAACTTTCTCCCCTGCTCACTTGCTTCTTCACCAGTTACCAGTTCTTAGTTCCTTCCATAAACACTAATTGGTTCTTTGATAAATCGGGTATAAAGATGCTTAAAGGTAGACTTAATTACGCGGGGCATACCAAAATCAATGGGCATCAACTTGTCTGGTAACCGCCAATCTTCTATTTTTAATAAGTCAGGATTTAAATGTGGAAACTCTATGTCAGCTAGTTCTGGACAAACTCCTAGCCTTTGAGAAGCTGCAACTGTGGGCACTTGTTCAGGAGGAACATTGAGGATTTCTACCATTGCCCGATCTAAAGCAAATATATCTGATGCGGCTGCTAAAATTCCTAGTTGGCGAGGTTCACCATTACTAGGGCCATTTCCTTCATGACCAATGATGCCATCTAATATGGTTAAGTTAGGGTTAATAGCCCTAGCAGTTTCTATTAACATTTCACCAAATCTATTCGCATCTTTTCCGGCTTCCATGTGCCACCAAGCTTTCATTTTACCTGGGACGCAACCAAACAAGTTTTTTACGCCCAGTGTCAATGTCAACTGGGCATGGGATTTAACTTTAGGTAGATTAATTACTACATCTGCTTCCATTGCTTCTTTAGACAGTCGCAGATGGTTAAAGTTATCACTAATTGTTTGGTAACGCTGACCTTGAAAATCGATGATGGGAAGATTGAGTTCTTCTAAAATAGGCAGATAGCCGTTTGCTATTGCTACGCCCTTGGCACTACCAAAAGCAGGACTATCACCCAAAAAGGGTTTACCGCCAACTTCAATTACCATTTGGGCAACTTCGTAAACTAGTTCGGCACGGGTGATACACTCTTTACCAGGACGCGACCCTGTAAGTAGATTGGGTTTGAGTAAAACACGATCGCCTTTTTTCACAAATGCTGCTATTCCTCCAAAAGGTTCTAGGAGAATTACTAAGGATTCTCGTAAAGCCTCTCGTTCATAAGATGTAGCCCGAATGAGACTAACAGATGGTTTTTGAGTCTGCATAGATTAGGGAATGGGGAATGGACAATGGGGAAGAAGCAAGGGAGCAGGGGGAGAAGAACTATTAATTATTGTCCAATGCCCAATGCCCAATTCCCCATAATCTATTATTCTGTTTTGAGCGGTAAGATACCACTCATTTGTTCTAGATTTAACACTGTGGCTAAGTCTGTTTCACTCATTAATCCCCGTTCTAGAACAATTTGCCGCAGGGATTTACCAGTTTCTAAAGATTCTTTGGCGACAGCAGCAGCGTTTAAGTAACCGATGTGGGTATTTAGTGCGGTTACTAAAGCTAAACTGCCTTCGGCATAAGCTAAACAACGTTCTTGATTTGCAGTAATTCCCTCGATGCAGCGTTCGGTGAGTGCAGCGATGGTATTACCCAGAATTTCGATGCTGTGAATCAAGTTATAGGCAATTAGTGGCATCATCACATTTAATTCTAATTGTCCAGCTTGTGCGGCTAATGCGATCGCACTGTCGTAGCCCATCACCTGAAAACAAACCATTGATGTCATCTCTGCCATGACTGGGTTATATTTCCCTGGCATAATCGAGGAACCGGGTTGCACTGGGGGAAGTTGAATTTCTTTCAAACCAGTTTTTGGCCCCGAATCCATCAGTCGCAAATCATGAGATATTTTGACTAAATCCTGCGCTAAGTTGCGTAAAGCACCGGAAACATTTACAAATGGGGCCATACTCTGCATGGCTGCCATAAGATGGGGTGCAGGTTCTAAAGGAGTGTCAATCAATTCTGAGAGAACCTCTACCACACGGGCGCGATAAAGAGGATGAGTATTTAACCCTGTTCCGGCTGCACTACCTCCCAAACCCAGCACCATCAAATCACCAGAGGCGGTGTAAATCCGGTTTTGATGTTCTGCAAGAATTTGCGCCCATGCGCGAAAATTTTCACCCAAACGCACGGGTACAGCGTCTTGTAAGTGGGTTCTGCCAGATTTGACGATATCTTGAAATTCTACAGCTTTGTTTTCTAAAGATGCGATCGCACTATCTATTGCTGGGTGTAATGTCTTGGATAATGCCAATAATCCACCAATCCGAATTGCGGTCGGAATCACATCATTGGTAGACTGTCCATAGTTAACGTGATCGTTAGGACTAACACGTTTATAATTGCCCTTTTCTTCACCCAGAATTTCTAAGGCGCGATTTGCCAAAACTTCGTTGATATTCATGTGGTGAGATGTTCCAGCACCCGCCTGATAAACATCCACGACAAATTGATCTCGGAACTTCCCAGCTAGGATTTCATCAGTTGCTTGCACAATCGCCTGACTAATATCTTGAGGAATGCAATTCAGTTCTCCATTGACAATTGCCGTAGCTTTTTTAATGATTAATCCAGCATCTACGTAGGTAGCTAAAGGCTTGATGCCGCTAATGGGGAAGTTTTCGATTGCTCGTAGCGTTTGAATGCCGTAATAAAAGCTACTAGCAATTTGGCGATCGCCCATCGAATCGCGTTCGATGCGAAATTGAGAGTCTGTGTGTTCAGTCATAGTATTGTTTTAAGAGAGCTACAGAAAACAGATTTTCCCACGCAGGCACACTCAGATACACTAATCTGCATAGATTTTGCATATTTGTTTGGCTGCTTGTTGCTTTACAGTTGTTAATTTTGAAGTTGATTTTTTGAATTCCCTATGACCATACCCAACTGGATTACCTTCTCTCGCCTATTGGGGATACCATTTCTGCTTTATGGTTTATATAATCCCACACCTGAAGCTCAGTGGATATGTTTGGCGATTTTTCTCGTTGCTGCATTGACTGATTGGTTAGATGGCTATTTGGCACGGAAACTCAACCAAATTAGCGAGTTGGGTAAGTTTCTCGATCCCTTAGTGGATAAACTTCTAGTACTTGCGCCGTTGCTGGTTTTTATTGAACTAGGAAAAGTGCCAGCTTGGGGAGTGTTTTTGATTTTAGCGCGAGAATTAGCGATCGCTGGTTGGCGGGTGAATCAAACGACGATTACGGGGGCGAATATTTGGGGTAAACTCAAAACTGTTAGTCAAATAGTTGCGATCGCACTTTTGATTGCGCCTCTGGGTGAAGTGTGGCGAACTCCCTCTTTGCTTGCCTTTTGGATTTCTGTCGCCCTGACTTTAATCTCTGGAGGTATTTATCTTCTACCGCAAAAAGCTAGGACTAATGAAACGGCAATATAGTATTGTAATTCAGTGGTCTAATGAAGATAAAAAGTACATTGTCAGCTTACCTGAGTTTGGCCCATACACACATACTCATGGAAATACCTACGCGGATGCTCTCAATAATGGTGAGGAAGTGCTGGAACTTTTGATTGAAGATTACCAAGCACAAGGAAAACCATTACCAGATCCTTTGACTGCTAATGTTTCCTTTCAGTTTGTGCAATCCTCACCGTAATTATAGGAACACTCAATAATTTCAAAAATAATTCAATAAAATTTGATCGGAGTTCTAAGATATAGTCTTTATTCTTAACCTCTTGTACAGACGCGATGAATCGCGTCTCTCCTCACCCCTAACTTTTTTCATGCCATCTAAAACCTTACCACCGCCCCTGAAACCTGGAGACTTACTGCGAGTAATTGCCCCTAGTGGTGCTTTGCGAGAATTTGAGGCATTTGAACGGGGTTTAGAAATTTGGCGATCGCGTGGTTATCGCATAGAAATCAGTCCTCAGATAGATGACAAATGGGGTTATCTGGCAGGAAGAGACGAAAGCCGCCGTCAGCAATTAGCAGCAGCATGGCAAGATCCTGATTGTTGCGGTATTCTCTGTTCTAGAGGTGGTTTTGGCAGCACCCGTATTTTAGAAGATTGGAGTTGGCAACAAAATTCAGCCCTTCCCAAGTGGCTTATAGGCTTTTCTGATATCACAGCTTTATTGTGGAGCCTTTATATAGCAGGAATTTCCGGCGTTCATGCTCCTGTGCTGACGACTTTGGCAGATGAGCCAGATTGGTCAGTTGAGCGATTATTTGATTCGGTAGAAGGTCGTCCTCTCTCACCTCTCAAAGGTTGCGGATGGGGTGGCGGCGTGGTGACTGGTACTTTGCTAGCAGGTAATCTCACCGTTGCTACTAACCTTTTAGCTACACCAATCCTGCCACATCTGGATGGTGTAATACTGGCGTTAGAAGATGTCACAGAAGCACCTTATCGCATCGATAGAATGCTGACACAATGGCGTTTGAGCGGTGCTTTGTCTCAAGTCTGCGGTATTGCTTTAGGCGGTTTTACTCGCTGTGAAGCGCCGCCAACTGTGTCTAGCTTTAGTGTAGAAGAAGTATTGCGCGATCGCTTGGGTGATTTAGGTATTCCGATTGTCTCTGACTTACCTTTTGGTCACGATAGTCCCAATGCAGCTTTACCAGTGGGTGTAGAGGTAACTTTAGATGCGGATGCGGGAATACTAGCGATGCCTACGGCGACAAACTACGCGCCATAGTTTACCGCAAATATTCCATCACCTAGATTAGTCTCAAAGATTAATTTACTTCTCTATTACAACTAAATAATCCCGATCCAAATAAAAGTTTTTTCCATTTGGACTGGACTCTTTAATTACTGTCATTTGCGCCTTTTCTATTAACCACTTAATTGCTTCTGGTGAAGTGGGTTGATACAATATCTCATCATTATCGTATGCAGCAAACCTTGCCCAACCATTTGGTGTAGTTATATTAGTGGTATGAATAAAAGCCTTTCCACCTGACTTGAGAGTTGCATAAATACCGTTTAAGTATTTCCAAATTGTTTGTAAATCTAAATGTACAAATACATCGAATGAATATACAAAATCAAATTTTTCGCTAAACTCAGGTTCAAATTGAGGATTTTTTATTAAACGAAACTCTATTTGAGGATATTCCATAAGCGCTGCTTCAGCATTATCTAGCATTTCTTGTGCTATGTCGAAACAGTATAATTTTTTGACGTTTTTAACTACTTTTGCGGCAATCCTACCACCACCAACACCTATTTCTGCAACTGTACTGTCTTGAGAAATAAACGGTGTAATATACTCACTCACAATATTGACTGCATCTTCTACTGTCGCCCATTCATCACCTAAATAATTGACGTAATTATCTCTTTCATCATCTGTAATTTTTTGATTACCTAGAATAACTTGAGATTTATCCCATGTTTTGGCATAATTGTTCCAGAATTCTTTATTAATTTCAACGTTGGATGGCTGCATTGGTAAATCCTGTTAGTTGTAGCGGTAATATCTAAAGTCATAGGGCTAACCTCACGCATGAGTGAGGTTTGTTCTTGATTTTAGCAAGCACAGACGTAAAAAAAGAGCTAAAAAAATTACGTATTTTAGCTTATGGAAACCCCTGAAAGCGATCGCTCGCTAAAATATTAATCTCAAAGTACACGCAGTAAGCTGGGAATGCTTTCAATCGCTGACAAATCCCGGATTTCTGCCAAAGCTTGCCTAAAATTGCCTTCCCGCACATCATGGGTAACAACCACAATTTCTGCTAGTTCCCCTTGAAAGCCAGTTTGGACAATTGACTCTAAGCTAACGCCATAGTTACCAAAGCAAGTCCCCAATTTCCCGATAACTCCCGGTTGGTCATTGGTAAGGAAACGGGCATAAAACCGAGTTCTCAATTCTACCATCGGCGCAATTTCGCAGTATTCCTGATGCCGACAAGTTAATAATGGATTTGCAACTGCTGTATTGGTTTTGAGGACAGCAACTAAATTTAAGATATCTGATGTAACAGCACTGGCGGTTGCACCAGCACCAGCACCGGGGCCGAAAAACATCACTTGCCCGATGGGTTCTCCTTCGACAAGAATGGCATTGTAAACGCCGTTGATGCTAGCCAAAGGGTGAGCTTGGGGCACTAAAGTCGGATGAACTCTGACGGAAAGTGGTGATGAGGGAGTATCACGTTTAGCGATCGCTAACAATTTAATCACAAATCCCAATTTTTCAGCGTAGGCAATATCTGTTTTGCTCACTTGCCGAATGCCTTCGGTATAAACATCTTGTAGGTTGATGCGTCCACCAAAGCTTAATGATGCGAGGATGGCAATTTTATCTGCTGCGTCTAAGCCATCAACATCGGCTGTAGGGTCAGCTTCAGCATAACCCAAACGTTGGGCATCAGCTAAGACATCGCTGAAGTTGCTGCCTTCTGTTTGCATCCGCGTCAGGATGTAGTTAGTTGTACCGTTTACAATGCCTGTGACAGTGTGAATGCGGTTAACACTCAAAGACTGCTTTAGGGGTTGAATCACCGGAATCCCACCACCCACAGCAGCTTCTAGCATGACGTATACGCCGGCTTGATTGGCAGTTGTGAAAATTTCCGCCCCAAAGCGGGCGATCGCTGCTTTGTTGGCGGTGACTACGTGCTTACCATTACTCAAAGCTTTGAGAATTAGCGATCGCGCCGGCTCCAGTCCGCCCATCACCTCGACAACTATATCTACCGCCGGATCGTTGACAATGGATTCTAAATCTGTAGTTAAGACTTCTGTAGATAATTCTACTGCCCGAGGTTTATCGAGC
Source organism: Nostoc sp. LEGE 12447 (assembly GCF_015206985.1). NCBI lineage: Bacteria > Bacillati > Cyanobacteriota > Cyanophyceae > Nostocales > Nostocaceae > Nostoc > Nostoc sp. LEGE 12447. Next base: position 36,626 of record NZ_JADEXT010000025.1, read on the forward strand.
GATCGTACTCCCACCCGATAGATTTCTATCTCTTGTAACAACGGGTGCCGTCCAGCCTTATCTTGCAACAACTGCACTGTCCCCGTTCCCACAGTGCCTAATCCGAGTATTCCTAGTTTCACACCCACAATTTTTGCACCCAATTTATTCTTTAAGTGCTGAGTGCTGAGTGCTGAGTGCTGAGTAGTTATTAGTATTTAGTACTTGACCACACAGAACTGAGAACTCTTTCCTCAGCTATTTACAATATTCATAACAAAACAATTGTAGGTAGAGCGTTTGCCCTACCTACTGATTATCCTGCTTCCTTTGTCATTTGTCCTTCGTCCTTTGTCTAAAACTAATGACTAATGACCAATGACTAATGACTAAATTAGTAAGTTTCTACGTGCCAGCGACCGGCTTTCTTTAGTTGCTTCTGGTAATCACTCCAGGTTACGCCTTCCTTAGCAGCAGCAGCAGTTAAGGCTGCATCAATACCTTCTTCCATACCCCGCAAACCGCAGATGTAGGTGTGAGTTTTTTCATTTTTAATCAACTGCCACAATTCATCAGCATGTTCTGCTACGCGGTCTTGAATATACATTCTACCGCCTTGGGGATTTTTCTGTTCGCGGCTAATGGCAGCAGTTAGGCGGAAGTTATCAGGATATTTTTGTTGAATTTCTTCCAGTTCTTCCTTATATAAAAGGTTTGGAGTTGTTGGTACGCCAAATATCAGCCAAGAGAATCCTTTAAATTGGTATTCTGGGTTAGCGGCTCTTTCCGCATCTTTAAACTGCCGCCACAGATAAGCCCGCATAGGAGCAATACCTGTTCCAGTCGCCATCATAATGACATTAGCTTCAGGATCTTGGGGTAACAACATTTCCTTACCCACAGGCCCTGTAATTTTTACCTCTGCCCCTGGTTCCAAGAAACACAGGTGTGTAGAGCAAACACCGTAGACTGTTTCGCCAGTTTCTGGGTGCTTATACTCCAACTGGCGGACGCACAGTGATACTGTCTTATCATCTACATCATCGCCATGACGAGTTGAGGCGATGGAATACAGTCTCAGTTTCTCTGGTTTACCGTTTTTGTCTAATCCTGGTGGAATAATCCCAATACTTTGACCTTCTATATACTTCAAATCCCCACCAGATAGGTCAAATTTAAGGTGTTGAACAATACCAATACCACCTTCTTTAACTAGTGGTTCATTAGATATTACCTTGCCAATAAACGGAGCATTGGGACGGTAAGTGTTAACAGGAACGTCACCGTGGTCTTTTTTGGCTTTCGCTTGAGTCATGGTGTTGCCTTTCTTGTCCTTGTTCTGTTCTTCAGCACTATGAGTATTTACAGGTGTGGCTTTACCATTCCCTTCACTGTTAGCAGTTTCCCCAGATTTAGCTAATTCGCTGACAACGCTTGTAGCATTCCCAAATGAGGCTTTACCATTAACTGGCTCTAGAGCATTTATATGCTGGATGCTAACAATTGTGCCGCCTAGACGAGTGATACGTCGCATTTCTTGATTCATGCGGTTGTAAGGCACTCTGATGAACACACTGCCACTTTTCCGAATTGGGTAGTTAGTTTGATCAGTTTCTTCGCTCTGACGCAAACCCACTACTTCATAAACGAAGACGCGGCTACCTAATTCTGTGTTGGCAGCACCCTCAACAGCACCTTGATTGTACATTCTTTCTACCACTCCGATAATTTACTTAACCGTTTTTCAAAAAAAACTATTCCTATCCCATGCCAGCTTTAGTTTACCGGATTTTCGTTTCACAAAACTGGCTCTCAAGGAAAAACGGCATCATTAAATTAATGCCTTGCTAAGTACACTCACCAAAGACATGCAGGCATAGCAAAAAACACACCTGTTCACCTTCTAAGGTAAATGATAAGTCTTGTGGAGAATGTTAATAATGAGTCAATTTAATCTTTTTTTTGTTAACTACCACCCACATCAGCGAGATAGTTTTTTACTTGACTACCCAACGAGCAACTCACAATAGCAGATATTGATAGGAGAACTAGTTTGATTGGTGGAAGCTACCACTCAGTTGACCTCCAAAATTTGCCGTTGTGTTTACTTACTTCGAGGACTTAAATCGGGGAATACCAATCCCGGAAAGTTTTCTTTCCGTTGGTTTTCATTCACCAAATCTACTGCTCTCTCGAAATGTTGTTAGCTATATTTTATGACCTGTCTAGAGATAATTACATGAATATTACAACTTCAGCTACAAACATAGCAATCGAGAGAACCGTGATTTAAGTAACTATAATAAGTTTCACTTGATGTGAAAAATCTGTCAACCTCTATTCAGTACTTTGCCATAACCCAAACGCTTGTATTTGACCATATACATAAATTTACAGCCAATAATTTGACTAATGCGAGTTGTTGGCTCATTCGTTGGGTAGATTTTTGCTTTGAATATCTTAAGTATTGTCGAGTAGGAATTACAATTTAAGAACACAAAGGAAATTCGCGGCAATGCGACAATAATAAATTATACCTAATCATCTTAATTATATAGAGTCACAAGTAGCAGTCTAATAAAGTTGCAAAGCTGATGGGCAGTACTGATCCCCATTTTTAAATTAACAACTAAATGATCTAAAAATGATTCATGAACCACGCTAATTCTTCTTGACAGTAATCTTGTATGGGATACCCCCTTCTGTTAAAATCAAATATACCACTAGGATTAAATACTTACCGGCACCAACATTCAGGCTAGTCCGACGAGTAGCAACTTAATTACTTTGTTGCCTACCCGCTTGGTGTCTTATAGATGTGCTAGGTAGCAAGAACGCAGGATAAACCAAAGAGGTAAACTCCTGGCTTCAGAATCTGCTGTGTGAAAAAATATTGACACAATTTTAGTATTTTAGAGGGGATTTATGACAAGTAAGCCGGAACGCGTGGTACTGATTGGAGTAGCCGGAGACTCTGGGTGCGGGAAATCTACGTTTTTGCGTCGTTTGATAGATTTGTTTGGTGAAGATTTGATGACAGTCATCTGCTTAGATGATTATCACTCCTTGGATCGCAAACAGCGTAAAGAAACTGGGATAACGGCACTAGACCCCAGAGCAAACAATTTTGACCTAATGTATGAGCAAATTAAAACGCTCAAAAGTGGTCAAGCAATTGATAAGCCGATTTACAACCACGAAACTGGCTTAATCGACCCGCCAGAGCGGGTAGAGCCGAATCACATTATAGTTGTTGAAGGACTGCATCCTTTATATGATGAGCGGGTGCGATCGCTAATCGACTTCAGTGTTTATTTTGATATTAGCGATGAAGTCAAAATCGCCTGGAAAATCCAGCGAGATATGGCTGAACGCGGTCATCGCTACGAAGATGTCTTAGCGCAAATCAATTCCCGCAAACCTGACTTTGAAAAGTTTATCGAACCACAAAGAGAATTTGCTGATGTAGTTCTCCAAGTATTACCCACCAACTTGATCAAAAACGACACAGAGCGCCGAGTCCTACGAGTACGTATGCTCCAACGGGAAGGTAAGGAAGGCTTTGATCCAACCTACCTATTTGATGAAGGCTCAACAATTAATTGGACTCCCTGTGGACGCAAGCTGACCTGTTCTTATCCTGGTATGCAACTATACTACGGTTCAGATGTTTACTACGGTCGCTATGTCTCAGTACTAGAGGTAGATGGTCAATTTGACAACTTGGAAGAAGTAATTTATATCGAAACCCATCTCAGCAATACATCCACCAAATATCAGGGTGAATTGACTCATTTGTTACTCCAGCACCGTGAGTATCCAGGTTCCAATAATGGTACTGGTTTCTTCCAAGTACTTACAGGTTTAAAAATGCGTGCTGCCTATGAGCGTTTGACAGCTACGGAAGCAAAGCTAGCGGTTCAGGTTTAAAAACAGCAGTACTTGTGTCAAAGTTTGTGGGGGCGCTTCTGGGTGCCCCTTTTTTTGTGTTATTAAATACATTTAGTCTACGAAATAATTACCATAAATTTATTTTTTTTACAGATACTTACCTTATAGTGAGTGGTTTTTATCAATATCAACAAGATACTAACTACTGAAGTATAAATATTGTTATGATTTCATAAATTAATGTGAGTTCGACGGCTCCTAGGAAACTAAATTGTTTCTCTCAAGGCATAACGAATGCCGTTCGTTGGAAGCACACGTTAAATTTAGGTAGTTGAACTGAATACCACATTTAGTCAGCAAAAAAACTCAAGTCAGGAGGAATTTGCTTTGTCTCGTCGATATCTATTTACCTCCGAGTCAGTAACCGAAGGTCATCCAGATAAAATCTGCGATCAGATTTCTGATACCATTCTGGATGCCCTACTAACACAAGACCCTAGCAGCCGTGTCGCTGCTGAAGTAGTAGTTAACACTGGTTTGGTGCTAATCACTGGTGAAATAACCACCAAAGCAAATGTGAATTTCGTCAATCTCGCCCGTAAAAAAATTGCCGAAATTGGCTATACCAATGCTGATAATGGCTTTTCTGCTAACAGCACCAGCGTTCTGCTGGCTTTAGACGAACAATCACCTGATATTGCCCAAGGTGTTAACACCGCTCAAGAAACGCGCCAGCAAGATAGTGATGAGCTATTCGACAAAATTGGTGCGGGCGATCAAGGTATAATGTTCGGTTTTGCCAGTAACGAAACACCAGAACTGATGCCCTTACCCATCAGTCTCGCCCACCGCATTGCTCGCCGATTGGCAGCAGTTCGTAAAACAGGCGAATTGTCATACCTGCGTCCTGACGGTAAAACCCAAGTAACTGTGGTCTACGAAGATGGGCGGCCAGTAGGTATTGATACTATTCTAATTTCCACTCAGCATACAGCCACTATTGGGGAAATTACGGATGAGGCGGCTGTACAAGCCAAAATTAAACAAGACCTCTGGTCGGCGGTAGTCGAACCTGTTTTTGGCGATATTGACATTAAGCCTAACGATCAGACGCGTTTTTTAGTTAACCCCACTGGCAAATTTGTCGTTGGTGGCCCTCAAGGAGACTCTGGTCTAACAGGACGGAAAATAATCGTTGACACCTACGGTGGTTATTCACGACATGGTGGCGGCGCTTTTTCTGGCAAAGACCCCACGAAGGTAGACCGTTCTGCGGCTTATGCAGCTCGCTATGTGGCGAAAAACATTGTCGCTGCTGGGTTAGCAGAAAAAGTTGAAATCCAGCTATCTTATGCAATTGGTGTAGCACGACCAACAAGCATTTTGGTAGATACCTTTGGCACTGGCAAAGTGGATGAAGAAACCTTACTGGAATTAATCAACAAACACTTTGAACTGCGTCCAGCAGGGATTATCCATACCTTCAACTTACGTAACTTACCAAGTGAACGAGGCGGACGTTTTTATCAGGACGTCGCGGCTTACGGTCATTTTGGGCGGGCTGATTTAGACTTGCCTTGGGAACAGACCGATAAAGCCGAATTGTTGAAGCAAGCAGCAAACGAGTCACTTTCGGCAGTAGTTGCTCAAGCACTAACTTAGACTTATACGCGACTGCAAAAACTTAGTTTATATATCTGAGGGTATAGGCAACTTCAAAAATTGCCTATACCTTTATTTCTCTTTCAATTGTCGCACGAAAGGTGGGAGTATCCCCAATACTTATCGGTTAAGGGGAAAAGGGGAAGGGGAAAGAAAAAACCTTTAACCTTTAACCTTTACCCAAAACCCAATTCTGAGTTAAAAATGCTTAATCGAGCAGTATTGGGAGTATCCCAACCGTTTTATTGTGTTGCGTTCAGACAAAAATGAGAGAATGAACAAAAGAACCACAAAGAACGCAAAGGTAAGAGGTTTGTAAAGAGCTTTTGTGTCAGTCAAGTGGTTTTTGGAAAAATTGGATGCTCTCCGAAAGCTGAAATTAATCATGTTAAGGTTTTAAGCCAGCACCTTGGATGCTAACTGGTTTTTGGTCATCTCCTTAGTGTCTAGATGCCCGACTCCCCTCAGCGACCGATTTCGACATCTTCAAGGATGCCGAGTGCGTCAGGGACAAGGACAGCTGCGGAGTAGTAGTTTGTAACGAGGTAGGAGATAATGGCCTTTTCGCTGATGCCCATGAATCGGACAGACAAACTGGGTTGGTATTCATCCGGGATACCAGTTTGATGTAAGCCAATCACACCCTGATCTTTCTCACCAGTGCGGAGTATGAGGATAGAACTGGTCTGGTTCTTGGTAATCGGAATCTTGTTACAGGGAAAAATCGGTACATTGCGCCACGTGATTATTTTGCTCCCATCCATATCGATGGTGTCTGGATAGATGCCTTGACGGTTGCACTGGCGACCGAAGGCTGCAATAGTGCGGGGATGAGCCAGGAAGAACCTCGACTTCCGCCGACGGGTGACTAATTCATCAAGGTCATCGGGAGTGGGGGGGCCAGTGCGGGTGTAGATGCGCTGTTTGAGGTCGGCGTTGTGCAACAATCCAAATTCGCGGTTGTTGATCAACTCGTATTCTTGACGTTCCCGCAATGCCTCAATCGTCAGCCGCAATTGTTCTTCCGTCTGGTTGTATGGTTGATTGTACAGATCCGCAACGCGAGTATTCACTCGCAACATAGTCTGAGCAATGCTTAACTGATATTCGCGGGGTGAGAGTTCGTAGTCAACAAATGTTCCTGGTAACGTCGTCTCTGTGCTATGACTGGTTGACAACGCGATCGCAGCTTCTCCATACTTGTTTTGTGGAAGTTCTGCACGAATCCGAAACTGCTCAAGTTGAGCCTGTAAGGCCTGCGACTGGTTGAGCAGTTCCCGAAATGCCTGTTGTGGTAGTGCTAATACGGTGCATCGGGTCACAGCTTTGACTGTGAACTTCCAATTGCTTTCTGAATCCACCAAAACGCGATCGCCAAAATAATCACCGTCAGCTAGCATATCCAATAGAGGCTGCTCGTCATATTTGCCAATACCAATCTTGTTCGCCTTGCCATGTGCAATCAAGAAAAGCTGATTGGCTGGCTGACCTGACTGGACTATGATGTCACCAGGTGCGAACTCCTGCTGAACAAACCGACTTGCCAACGCCCTCAGCACCTCGATGTCTTCAAACCCTCGCAGCAAGGGCAACTCACCGAGTTCTTGGGGAATCACCTGCACCTCGGCTCCGGTGTTGGAGAAACTCAACCGCCCATCACCCACGGTATAGGTCAACCGACGGTTTAGCCGATAAGTGCCACCTTTGGTCTGCACCCACGGCAACATCTTCAACAACCACCTTGAGGTGATTTCCTGCGTCTGTGGTGCAGATTTGGTGGTCGTGGACAAATTACGCGCAGCATCTTTACTCAAACTCAGTTGAGGTTGTCCACTCTCAACATTTAAATTTGATTCAATAAAATCCGTCATCACCCCATCCTCTAGTTACTAATAAAAGTGCATGAAGAGTGCTGAGTTCCATTAGCGGATAGCTAAGGTTTAGCCCGTGCTGAGTTAAAAAACCGCCCACTTTCTTGCGGGGTATCAACAGTCAGCCGTAATTTTTACTCACTCAGCACTCAACACTTAACACTCAGCACTCAGCACTCAGCACTCAATATTCAGCACTCCTGATATTTAGCGCCCGATTTCAACATCTTCGAGGATGCCAAGTGCGTCAGGAGTAAGGACGGCTGCGGAGTAGTAGGCGGTGACGAGGTAGGAGATGATCGCCTTTTCGCTGATGCCCATGAATCGAACAGACAAGCTGGGTTGGTATTCATCGGGGATACCAGTTTGATGTAAGCCGATCACCCCTTGTTTTTCTACACCAGTGCGGAGCAAAAGGATAGAACTGGTGCGGTTATTGGTGATGGGGATCTTATTGGAAGGAAAGATAGGTACGCCGCGCCAAGATGTAACCTGAACGCCGTTGACATCTACGCTTTGTGGATAGAGACCAAGGCGGTTGGCCTCACGACCGAAGGCAGCTATCGTGCGGGGGTGAGCTAGGAAGAATCCCGGCTCTTTCCATACTGTCGCCAACAGTTCGTCCAAGTCATCGGGGGTGGGTGCGCCGCTACTGCTGTAGATTCGTTGTTTGAGGTCGGCATTGTGCAATAACCCGAATTCGCGGTTGTTGAGCAACTCGTGTTCTTGACGTTCCCGCAATGCCTCGATAGTCAGCCGCAGTTGTTCTTCTGTCTGGTTGTACGGTTCATTGTACAGATCGGCTACCCGCGTACTTACTCGCAACACCGTTTGAGCAATGCTCAACTCATATTCCCTGGGTTTGAGTTCGTAATCGGCGAAGGTTCCCGGCAACTCAGCCTCTTGGGGATGATTAGCTGCTAGCTCAATGGCAGCTTCACCTTGAGGAGTCTGTGGTTGGTTCAAGCGGGTGCGGAACTGTTCAACATGGGTTCCTAACGCCTCAGACTGAGCGATCGCCCTCTCAAACGCCACTTGGGGCAGTGACAAAACGATGGTTCTAGTAATCGCCTTGAGGGTGTACTGCCAAGTATCCTCGGACTGCACCACAGTTTCATCGCCGAAATGGTCGCCGTCAGCTAGCACATCAAACACGATCTGCTCGCCATACTTGCCAACACCAATCTTGTTTACCTTGCCACGAGCAATCAGAATCACGCGATCGGCAGGCTGGCCAAGTTCGACGATTACATCATCTGGGGCGTACTCCTGCTGAACAAACTGGTTTGCTAACCCGGTCAACACATCAAGGTTGTTAAACCCTCGCAGCAAGGGCAACTCAGTAAGTTCTAGGGGAATCACCTGCACCGTTGCTCCAGTATTGGTGAAAGTCACTCGCCCATCACCGACGGAATAACTCAACCGACGGTTGACTCGATATGCGCCACCTTTTGTCTGCACCCACGGCAATAACTTCAATAACCACCGCGATGTAATTTCCTGGGTTTGCGGTGCAGATTTGGCTGTTGTTGCCAAATTACGCGCCGCTGCTGTACTTAAAGTTAAATGGGGCTGCTGATCTTCTACCAAATTGGGGTCGTTAGAATACGTCACAACTTAATCCTCCACTTTTTAGTTACTAAAAAAACCGATATCACGCGATCGCATACTGACCTTGAAAACTCTATTCACGGACAAAAAAACCTAATTTCATTGACCGAGTAATGACCTTAGACTCCCCTCACCAATCAACGATCCAATACGCCTAGCAGAAGTCCCCAGCCCTCTGGGCCCACTAAGTAGCCGCCCTGCTAACGAATTACGCAATTCAAATTCCTTATAGCGGTCTACCGTTATATGCCACTTGAGGACACCGCACATCCATTGCTCTAGTTTCTTGACGTATCCAAGCAGTTTCTCGCGGGTACTTGCATCCAGGTCGAAATCATCGAAAAGAACTGGCAGTTCGGTGGCGACGATAAGTTGAAACTGGAGCGCCCTAGAGGTCATCAGGTTGTTGACAACTTCAACGGCCTGCGGCAAATCGCAGTTGAGGAAATTTTGAACGACCAGCACACAGTTATGGATTTCGCCCTCGAATTCGATTTCTTTCTGATAGGAAAAGATATCGTTGGTTAAACAGGCGTAGTCGGCGGCGGAATTATCTAGTGATCGCATCGTTCGGGTGCGGTAAATCTCCTGCGGGATCTCGTTGCCCTGAGCTAGTCGTGACAAGCTCATGGTCAGATCCGAGCCAAAAGTCTTACGGCGCATCTCAACATAATCGATCGGGTCGGGAATCCGATTTTGAATCTGGTTGGCGAGTTCCCACACCCAGCTGTCAGTCATATCCTGGATTGCGCGGCGGAACTGAGTCCGCGCGTTGGCAGACATGGGGCCAGCTGTGCGAGACCAAATATCTGCCAAGCCCGCTTCTACAGGATTGGTCGGAACCTCGCTGGAGGTGGAGTCATCTAGAGGCATGAACGCCGACAGTCGGGCGTTGAATACTTTTGCACCAGCCATGTTGCGGTTATTCCCGTAGAGCGCTGGGAAGTAATCATCGGCATAGGTTCCCCAGACAAGCCAGCACGCTGTCAGATTCAGCTCATGACCAGACCCATTCGGATGGATCAACGCACCACAGAGGGCTACGTCGGCAACATCAAACTTGTGGTCATCCCAGATGACGGCATCAGGAATCCCAGGTAGTGATTCCAGCATCCCCATCTCGCGCGCCCATTCCTTGGAATGCTTCCGCGCAGCATTCAGATGGGGATTCAAGCTTGTAGTGAAGGGCATGTAAAACTTCGGCAGTGTTACTGCTCCCACAGCCTGGTATGGAACGTGAGTGAACCTCTTGAACCTTCCTAAACCCAAGGCCGTATATAACGATCCAATCCGCGCCGCCGATGCGCCTAGCCCTGTGGGGCCTCCCAGAAGTGTGGATGTCGAAGAATTGTCTCCTCCCTTGTTCATGTAACGGCTTGATCGCATGTGCCACTCGTGACCGCCCGATTGCCAGTCCTGGAGTCCTTTGATGTAAAGGAGAACGTTCACACGAGCTACTGGGTCTAGTCCGTACTCCTCAAAGAGGGGGGGTAACTCGGTGACGGCAGTGTTATCAAACTGGTATAACCGCGAGGTCAGCAGTTCGTTTGTGAGATTAGCTGCCTCCTGGGTACTCACATTCAAGAAGCGCTCCAAGACCAACACGCAGTTGGCATTTTCGCCTTCATCCTCCACTTCTCTCTGGTAGGAGAACAGGTCATTGCGTAGATGTACTCCATCGGCAAATGTGTCTTTGAGTACACGCATTGGACGAGTCGAGGCAATGTCAGCCGGAATCTCTATAAACACGGCGTGTTCGACGAGATCCGCTGACCACGGAGCGCCACCAACTTTGCGGCGCATCTCAATGTATTCGATGGGGTTGGCGACCCGATCCTGGTTAATATTGGCAAGTTCCCACAGAGACTCTTCAAGGAGGTTCTTGGTACTCTCGAAGAACCGAAGTCGCCAGTCCACAGATTTAGTAAAGGCAGTGCGAGACCACAGGTCAGCCAAGCCGCGCTCTACTGGGTTGGTTGGAACGGAAGGGGTATCAGTGGGATGCACTGGCATAAACGCTGGCAATCGGTCAAGGTATTCCTTTGCCCCAGCCATGTCTTGGGTGCGCTTATAGATTTCCAGGAAATGATCGTCGAAAAAGAACACCCAAACATACCAGTCGGTTACTAGGTCAAGCTCCGCTCCCGGCGCATCTGGATGGGTATAGGAGCAAAGCAAGGCGTAGTCGTGAGCATCAAATGTGCGCTCGTCCCAGATAGGGGAACTTTCGGCTTCCTCTTGTGAGCCAAGTATCCCCATCTGGTAAGCCCAGGCTTTGGAATGCGATCGCGCCGCTTCCAGGTTTGGATTCAGCCGCGCGGGCCAAGGCATGTAAAATTCTGGCAGTTCAAAGGGTTGCATGATCTGCGCGTAACCTCCTCTGGAGTCTTCTTGCTGTCTTCATTTCGTGGCTGAGATTGGCAATTGATGAGCATCTTCACCAATCGCGCTATGTCCCCACGTGTAGTTTTCTGGTGGTAGCTCGTAATTAAGGGAATAATTTGAAGAAGAAATGAGAATTCAGGAGCAAAGCTAAAGATACTCCGCCTTTGGTCAGAATCAATCAGTAAGCAATTCAAACCCGCAACTGATAGCGCAGTTTCTCGTAGAGAATTCAGAGAATGAATTCTGACTCCTGAATTCTGTTTTGATAAAATGCTCTTCAGTCCAGATAAAAAGCTATGTGAGTTTTAGCTCAAGTTTTCTATACCCAAAGATAGGAGATTTGAAAAATCTGTTTGAGTTATTACTCATTTCAGATGATGGCAAATGAATGTTTCTTAATTTATGGTGTTCTCATAATCTTTCATGGTTATAGAAAAAAAGCAATACGTAGGCTCAAGCATTTAAACAGATAGTTAAATTCAAAGTTGAACAATTAGAAGACAGTTAAGACAGTTAAGCGGATAGTTAAATTAATTAGAAGACAGTTAAGACAGTTAAGCGGATAATTAAACTATTTAAGACAGTTATTAAACAATAATTACTGATTGTAAATCTTTGCAACTAAAGCAATATGGCTCAGTTCATCCACAAACAAATTAGAGGCTGTAAACCCAAACCTATATAAGTCAGCCCAATGATGATATATATGAAAAAACTGTGGTTTCGCTAGATGCTTTAGACGTGATGTCTTTCTATTAAATTTTGTTTTTGTTTCAGTACACAGAAACCAAAAAACTTTAAAAATCACAACTGCGATCGCTGCTAGAATCAAAAAAACATTCTAACTAGCACTTTTAACCACAAACCCAGCTAGCAGATTAGATTTATTACAGAATTTAGCAAAATGGGAAAGGGTTAATAGAAAGCTCTTTCCCTCTCTTACAAAAGCTACACTTGTGTGAAATAATAATAAGATTCCGCACTTTTTTTATAAATTGGGAATCTTAATCTTTCCAGTTAGTCTGAACAAATCCTAATTGAATCAATACTTGACTAATTTGCGATCGCAGTTAACTAATTAAGTATCTTTCTACTTCGTTACCTCTGCTCCCGCTTTGTTTGACTCATTAGATGAATAAGTAGATTCTGTTTTCTCTGATTGCGTTTCACTCGTTTGTTGCAATTGGTTGAGATGAATGTTGTTCACTTGAACAATAAAGTATTCTAATGCTTGACTTGCCTTTTGTTGCTGTTGGCTTTCGTCAGACACATCATAACAACGATAAGGTGGAGTTACACCCAATATAAATTTCTCTTGTTCAGCTTCTAACAATTCAACTGCTGTGTTAGCAGCAAGAGAATTCTTCTGAAAAGGAAAAGAGGTAACGATACTGGCAACTATAGAAGCAATAGCTGGGCAGAGTACAGGCAGCCATTTGAGCCAAGCTTGTCCTGCTTCTAATTTGTCTACCAGAACTAAAATTGGTGTGACTCCTGATAAAATAACTGTCGCAATTTGCAAACTATAGTAAAGGTTCCTTGATACACCTCTAATTTTTTTATAATCGTCAATCAAGTCTTGGCTGTATTGTAAAGCCTTTCCTCTTGTTAGAGTCAGGGTTTCTTTATCCCAAGAATTAGGGTTAGTTAATAGATAACTATACAGTTCAGCTTTTTTGGTGAGTTCTGACTGATAAGCTGCCTTCTTATAGTTCTGAAATACTTGTCTATTGATAAGTAACAAAAAAAATAAGAAAGTTAGAGCTACTGCTCCAGAAATGACAACTGTTTTATCTTCTGAAAGAAAAACAATAAAGAGTGCAGAAGAAACAAAAGCTGCAAGTAATAAATATTCAATTACCTTCAAGTTAAATAACTTTTTCTCATCTGATTTAGAGGATAAATTTTCAATCCTATCGGAAACTTTCTTTTGGTTTATTTGATTAAGATTAGGTAGTTCAGAAGTAGTCATTGCCTTTTACTCAATTCGTTATCGGGTGAAATGTCGCAACAAAATGAATAGCAATAAATAGAATTAATTGTGCTGAGGGTGTAGAAGTCAGAACAATTTCGCAAATATATAGAGTCCTAACTTTTGCTTAGATATCCCTTATATAATTGCTCTTAAGTAGCTTCTCCCTTAGCAAAACCTTCTAGCATCTACTATTAGCTCCCATTTTGTGATTGACTAGTTGGCTGAGATGCTTTACAAAAGCCAGAAATGTTTCTTTCTGTTCACGTAAAATTATCTAGACCCAGCAAGTCTAATTAATCCTAACCATACATACATTTGATTGATAACACAAGGCTTTTTTTGATAGTAATTTTACTTAGCCAATAAAACACTTTTAATACATTTAGCGTACTTATTCCAAAAAATATATGATTTGGACTTTGCAATAGTCGAATTGTTTTTTGGGGAATTTTAAGCCTATCGGGGGTGTTAAGCTGTCGTATCGAGATTGGCAGACAACTATTTCGACAGGAAATTATGCAAGATTCTCTGATTTATCAAGATATCCTTCAGAGAGGAAGATAGCAGGAAGCGCTAGCACTGATAAGATGCGAACAATTGCAGAAATTAACGAGAAAATCATCCGCCAACGTGCAGTAGTGTTGACAACTGAAGAGTTAAAAGCACGAGTTGTAGAAATTGGTGTTACTAAAGCGGCTAAAGAAGTTGATGTAATTACCACTGGTACGTTTGAGCCGATGGAATCAAGCGGTGCAATTATCAATCTCGGACACACTGACCCTCCGATCAAAATTCGTCGTTGCTGGTTAGATGGTGTACCAGCATACTCTGGTTTTGGGGCAGTAGATTTATATTTGGGTGCGAGTTGTGCCGTGGAGACGACAGACGGAGAAGAAGTCCGAGAACGTGGCGGCGGTCATGTAATCGAAGATTTGATTGCTGGTAAAGCTATACATGTAAAAGCGCAAGGACAAGTAACAGATTGTTACCCCAGAGCAAGTTTTGAAACTACAGTTACCCGTGAAACGATTAATCAGTTTTATTTATTCAATCCGCGCAATCTTTATCAAAATTTTATTGTTGGTGTAAATGGTGGTGATCGCCCCCTGTTCACCTATCTGGGCCCTTTACAACCGCGTCTGGGGAATGCTGTTTACTCTAATCCCGGTGCTATTTCACCCTTACTCAACGATCCTGATTTGCAACTCGTTGGTATAGGGACTCGGATTTTTTTAGGTGGCGGTATTGGTTATGTCGCCTGGGAAGGCACTCAGCACTTCCCCTTACAAAAACGTTTAGCTAATCGTACACCAATTGGGCCTTCTGCGACTTTAGCTTTAATTGGTGATGCCAAACAAATGGATGCTCATTGGGTGCGGGGTTGTTACTTTAAAAGTTATGGCCCCTCATTGATGTTAGGTGTTGGTGTTCCACTCCCTGTATTAAATGAACAAGTAGTTGAACACTGCGCTGTACAGGATAAAGACTTAGTAGCCCCAATAGTAGATTTTTCCATTCCCCGGCGCGTTCGTCCCACCTTTGGTTTGGTGAGTTATGCCCAACTCAAATCTGGGAGGATCACTATTGAGGGCAAAGCTGTACGCTCTGCCCCCTTAGCGAGTTTGTTTTTTTCTAGGCAAGTCGCCCTAGAGTTGAAAAAGTGGATCGAAGCAGGGACATTTACCCTCACAGAACCAGTTTCTCCAATTCCGATGGAGCGATCTTTTCTACCCCAAGACCGTCGAACGGATTTTTGATCTTGGGGAGCAGGGAATAGGGTGAGCCGGGGAGGCAGAATAATTAATGACTTCTGATTACTGAGCCATGCCCCATGCCCCATGCCCAATTCCCCATTCCCTACTCTTGAGTCGGTTTCGGTCGCTTGATGGGTTTAGGAGCAGGCGTTTTTGGTATAGGTTTTGACACCACTGAGGTGTCGCCGCCTGCGCCTGTTTTCTTGATGGGACGCGGAGTTTCGCCACTGCGTCTGGGGGGGAATGGTTTTCTACCACCAGCACCACCGCTACCGCCAGCACGAGGGCCACCTCTGAATGGTGGTTTGCGTTTTTTGGGCAAGTCAGCGATCGCTTCAGCTTTTTCTACTATCAAAACATCAGCTTCTCGCTTGGCTTGGAAATCCCAGAACTTTCCTACCGCTTTGGTGGTCAGGACACCTCTCAATTTCAACTTGAAATACTTGGGTTTGTCAGTTGGTTTGCGTGCAGCCTGCCTAATTTTGACTACCAAACTCTTAGCGTCAAAAGATTGGTAGACTACCTCACCACGAACAGAAAAACCACCATCAGCTACTTCTGATGAGGGGATCGTGGGAATTGTGCTTAATTCAGAATTTTCGGATAAGCCATCATCAAGTGTCTGTGACTCTTGCAACTCTAAATCTGACTCGTCCTCATCTGTTGAGCTTTTAGCCAGATTTTCTGGCTCCCAAACTCCGACGATTTGGATGTGCAAGGTGTCATTTTCTTGCCTTGTACGTGGATATACTACCCATAAATGTTCTTTTTCTAAGTCTAGATGATTCTTGACTAAGCTCATAATCCGGCCTAGGAGGACGGCATTGAGTTCTACACCATCTGTGGTTAGCAGTGTACCTTGAGTAAATTGTTCGCTGCTAGCATGATAGCGACCCCGGACTAATCCAATCGCTCGGTACTGCATCGGTTCGCTGGGAGGCGGAATCGGTTGCTGTCGATTGACTAAGTTCCCATTTGAGTCAGTCTCGCTGGGGTTGACAGGCGAATTTTCAAATTTAGAGGGCTTGGGTACTATGTGAACATTAGAGGCAGCCTCTATTTTATTTGGGCCCTGGTTAGAGGCAGAAGAATTGGAGGATTCAGGCAACGGCATCAGGTCGGAATTCATAAAAACTCCTTGCGGCGGAGACACATCCCATTGTGGGATTTTATAAAGGTAGCTGGAAAGAGCATTTGTGCGACTGATGAAAGTATATTTGCTTTTCACAAAGTCACACTAGGGTACTCTATAACAATACTAAAGGCGCTAAATTGAGTGTATAAACACTAAATGTGTAATTTAGCGCCTTTACACTAGTTTCGGAAGCATATCATAGCTACAATTCTGACGGCTCCTCCTAAAGTCATCACTTACTTTAGCAGTGTAAATAGTTAATTGTTATAAAATTCACAGGCAATTGGCGGTATTCCGCAAAGTTTTGGAAATTTTTAACTTTACGATTTGTGTAAATGATAATGTCATTAAAATTTAGGAGAAAGACAAAACTGTGTCTCAACCGCGCAATCGTTGGATAGTTCAAATCGTCTTGGCGCTGGCAATTCTTGCTTTTGTGGGTGTTTCGGTGATTCCCATAATTGGAGCATTTAATAATACGCCACCCTCAAACCAGAATACTGCTAGCACCAGAGGCACTTTGACCTCTGCTGACCAAAAATCAAAATTGGAAGATGAAGTACGGGGTTATGAACTGGTTTTGCAAAGGGAACCAGAAAATCAGACTGCGCTTAAGGGCTTATTGCAAGCGCGTCTACAACTACTGAGTCAAAAAGAAAAAAGTGAGGTTAAACCAGCAGATATCCAAGTCGTCATTGAACCCCTGGAAAAGCTAGCCAAGCTGAATCCCGAACAGTCAGAATATTCAGTGCTACTAGCTCAAGCTAAACAGCAAATAGGCGATCGCGAAGGAGCCGCTCAAGCTTATCGCGCAATTTTGTCTACCAAACCTGGCGATTTGAAGGCTTTGCAAGGAATGGTGGCTTTGTTAATCAGTCAGCAACGCCCGGAAGCAGCTATTGGTTTGCTGCAAGAAACCCTCTCGAAAGCAGCCCAAGCAAATACAATTCAGCCTGGAAGTGTAGATACAGTAGCCGTGCAGGTGTTGTTAGGTTCTGTTCATGCTTCCCAGAAACGCTACGCTCAAGCTAGCTCTGTATATGACCAGGCAATTAAGAAAGATCCTAAAGATTTTCGCCCCGTTGTGGCAAAAGCGATGCTCTTGAAACAACAGGGCAAAGATGCAGATGCAAAACCTTTATTTGATAGTGCCGCAGCTTTAGCACCTGCTCAATACAAAGACGAAATTAAAAAGGCAGGAATGACTTCCCCCATTCCTAATTCAGCCGTATCTCCCGCGCCTTCATTGAAAAGTACGCCTAAGTAATGGGCATTGGGCATGGGGCATTGGAAAGAGGCGAAAGAGGGGAAAGAGCTAATTTTATTATTCTCCCCCTGCCTCCTCTGCCTCCCCTGCTCCCCCTGCCCCCCTTATGCTCCTTCAATAGCAGCTACGACACCAAAGACTAAAAACAGGCATCCGCCAACAAAGGTGAGTTGACGCTCAGAAATGCGTCCGGCAATCATTTTGCCACCAATAACTGCGATCGCAGCACAAATGGCATGTCCTAAAATTGCACCTACTGTGACTCCAATGGGATTATTACCTGCGGCTAGGGCAATGGTGGCAATTTGGGTGCGATCGCCCCACTCTGCCATAAATGTCAATATAAAGGCTTCTATGACAATTGCTAATGAAGTCTTTTTCTTTGGTAACTCCAAATCTGCTTTTTTCACCGCAGCTTCGGCTTCTTGTACAACTTCCGTATCACAAGCAGCCGAGGACATCTTACTCGCGTCATATAACAGCTTGATACCAAAGGCGATAAACAAAACTATTTCGGCGTAATGAATGTAAGCTTTTGGCAACAAAGATACCGCTTGTCCAAATAGCACCGAAAGGATTGTCATCGCGGCTAAAGCAGCTGTCACACCTATAAATACCAGCCGCCGTGGGTGGTGCATTGCCAAAATCACGGCAATAAAAAATGTTTTATCGCCTAATTCCGAAACTGTAATTAATAATAAACCTGCGGTAAAAGCTGTTAACACTCTCTCAAGCTCCTGAAGAATCCTTTACCGATGTGAAGCTTGATGAGAACCAAAAGACCTCACCAAGTTTACACTTTTCGGTGTGAACTTAGTGAAGGTCTCGCTTTCAAATATTTATTATTCGCCACCTGAACCAGGCTCATCGCCAGTATGTTGATTCAGATGTACTGGCTTTTATTTTTTTGCCAGCAGCTACTCCCCTTCAATGCGAATCTGATCGTACATCTGTTATAGGTAAAAGTCAAGAGTGGGGAATGGAGAGATATAACTTTAGCCTGACTTACATGTTCTTTAGGTTTTAGTAAAGTCAACATATTTTAGATTCTCTGATGACCAGTTTTGATCCTACATTCTGCACTTCAAAATGTAATGCTTAATAATTCAAAAATAGTTACTAATAATGCTTATATTGTTAAGTATTTTGCTACCGATAAGAGGACTTTTCAAACATCCTCTAAGCTAAATATAGCTATCAATAAAGTCAGAGGTGACTTAATAATCACCTCAACAATTAGTTACCTGCATATAATGCCGATTCCTTCAAAAAAACGGATTGATGAATCGATGAATCATGCACAAGGTTAACGCCAAATCCTATCCCATCATGCAAGCCCGACCAACTTAGCACTTAGTTGCCACATGCGATCGCCTTTGTCATCATCGCGGGCTTGAGGAGAAACCTTTTGAACAAAGGATTTACCATCTTCCTTCTGGCGATTTCCCCAACTCCAATACACACCGGATTGATTGTACTCAGGATCGGCAACCACCGCCGCAACTCGTTCTCCCGCCAACTCCTGAGACACATATCCCTTAGTGATGTACTTCTGAAATAATGGAAAGATTTTCTGAAATAGGGGATAGTGGTTTCTAAATAATGGCGTTTCTGCAACACATCCCGGATAGAGAGAGTTGAAGACGATACCAGTTGACTCGTGATAGCGCTGATGCAGTTCCCGCATCGTCAGCACGTTACAAACCTTGCTGTCTTTGTAAGCTTTGACTGGTTCAAATTTCTTGCCATCAATCATTGAGATCGGCTCTTTAAACCCTTCTGCAAAGCCCTGTAAATCGCCCAAGTCTGGACGCGGCGGAATCTTCCCACCCAGTTCGTCTGGATTGTGGGTAACAGTTCCCAAAATTACAAGCCTTGGCTCTGAAGATGACTTCTTCAGATCCTCTAGCATTAGGTTACACAAAAGGAAATGTCCTAGGTGATTTGTGGTGACAGTTAACTCGTAACCTTCTGGACTGCGTAAAGGCTCTTTTATTAAGGGCATATAAATTGCGGCGTTGCACACCAAAGCGTCTAGGGAGTGGCCGCTTGCTCGAAAGTTATTCACAAATTGTCGAACGCTATCCAAAGAGCCAAGATCGATATGCATGATAGTGTAGCTGCCCTGATGCGGGATTCCCACAGATTGGGCTGCCAGTTGAGCTTTGGCTACATCCCTACAGGCCATCACTACATACCATCCCCTTTCAGCAAGAGCTTTGGCAGCGTACAAACCAACCCCTGAAGAGGCACCTGTGATTACAACCGTTGACTTCCTATCCTGTACCATTCTATTCAGACTCTGTTAATCACCTTTTTCTCTCTTCAGGATTTTACCTCACTGAGTCACCACCTCTGATTATTCGAGGTGTTATGGTTGGCGATCGCTTCTCACTCAGCTTCATTGAACTTCTATCTTGCTTTTAGGATTGTCTATATCAAAAGAATAAGGTTGTTGTGTAGTAGATTCACAACGACTCATCAAAACTTCTCAATGCGGCCCTAAACGCTTCTGCCTTTTTTCTATGTTTAAAATATACTGCTTTAGTTCAATATTTATTTGGTCATCGGGTTTAGGTTCTGCATCATAGAATAAATACTAAATCTATCTATCACTAAAATCCATCTGTTTTTGTTTTATAACCTCGCTGAGTTTACTCAAAGTCTTAGGTCCAGCAGTCCCATCAATAGGTGATACTCCATAGTTTTTTTGAATAGAATTATGACAAAGGTAAACTATTTGTTAATCGAGGTAGACAAAATATTTATAGTCCCCTCGATTTATCTACCAAGAAAAGAGGAAGAAGTTTTCTTTTGGTTAATATCTCCGCTCTTTTGGCTCAAACATAGTAATCGCCACCGGACGATATTGAATGTCAATTCCTGCTGGTGAATAGTAAGCCATTGTGTGTTTCAGAAAGTTGGCATCATCTCGCTCCGAATAATCTTCGCGGAAATGAGCGCCACGACTTTCTTGACGATTCAGCGCTGATGCCAAAATAGTCTGTCCCACTATCATCAAACTTCGCAATTCTAAGGCTTCCACGAGTTCTGTATTCCAGCAACTACCTTTATCATCTAAATAAATTTGTGGATATCGCTGTTGGATTTCTTCTAGTTTGTGCAACCCTTCACTCATTAATGCCTCTGTGCGGAAAACGCCACAGTACTCAGTCATACAATCCTGGAAGGCTTGACGGACTTGGTTAATGCGATACTCTCCTGGTTGTTCTAGCAAAGCTTGAATTTCTTGCTGGGCTTGGGTTACATAGCGTTGCTCATCTACAGAGGGCAACTTCCGTTTTTGGACAAATTTGGCGATCGCTGCCCCAGTTCTCTTGCCATAAACGACACATTCCAGCAGAGAGTTACTACCAAGGCGATTGGCACCATGTACGGAAACACAAGATGTTTCACCAGCCGCAAAGAAAGCATCAACTAAGCCATCACCACTACTGCGGACTTGCCCATCGGTGTTAACTGGGATACCACCCATACAATAGTGAATTGTCGGACGGACTGGCATTGGTTGAGTTATCGCATCAACACCCACCAAACGATGCGCTTCTTCCCAACAGAAGGGGACGCGACTCATAATTTTTTCTTTCCCCAAATGGCGGAGATCCAAATAGACAAAGGGACCACCAGCACTACCGTCAAGATGAATACCACGACCGGCGCGAATTTCATAAGCGATCGCGCGTGAGGTAATATCACGAGGAGCCAATTCCATACGACTGGGGGCATAATTCGCCATAAAGCGATCGCCTTCACTATTGATTAGATACGCCCCTTCACCCCTTACCGCTTCTGAAATTAGTACCCCTACGGGATATAAACCAGTGGGATGAAATTGGACAAATTCCATGTCTTCGAGGGGCAAACCAGCGATCGCAGTCATTGCTAAACCATCACCCGAAGAAGCGTAATCATTAGAGGTAGTATTATAAACGCGGCCATAGCCTCCAGTGGCAAACATCACCGCCTTAGCTCGCACCACCTCTATATGTCCATCCAAAAGATGGAACATAACCACACCTTTGGCCTCATTTTCTTCCAAAATGAGACGCATCACATACCATTCTTCATAAACTTGCACTCCATAACGCCGCAAATTGTTAACCAATTCGTGCAAAATCGCGTGACCGGTCTTATCGGCAGCATAACAAGTGCGGTTGTGGGAATGCCCGCCAAAAGCTCGTTGGGCAATGCGACCATCGGGTAAGCGAGAGAACAAAACGCCGAGATGTTCCAAATCAATTACCACATCTGGCGCTTCTTGGGTGAGAATTGCCACAGCATCTTGGTCTGCCAAATAATCAGAACCCTTGACAGTATCAAAAGCATGTGCTTCCCAACTATCTTGGGAATCAACATTTTTTAGCGACGCAGCCATACCACCTTGAGCCGCCACCGAATGGGAACGAATTGGGTGTGTTTTCGCAACCACAGCAATATTCAAACTAGGGTCAGTGCGAGCAATTTCCACCGCCGCCCGACATCCCGCCAACCCACCCCCAACAATAATTACATCGTGTTCCAGCATAATTAGTCCCCTGATTGCAAAGCACTGCTGTTCTATTGTAGAGATGTGATTAATCAGGCAGTGCATTGCTGCGATTTCCGTGGCATCTCTACAAAAAAATTCCCTGCCTATAGACAGGGATGTTATTACAAATTTTTAAATTAAAAGTGAAGAGTTAGGAATGAAGACCTAACTCTTTAGCTAGCTGCTTGCACAGGTTGTTGCTGAGACACATTACCTGGTATGGGTTCCATTTTAGTTCCCGGCCCTACAGGAGTGACTTCAATATGATTTAACAAGGTCGTGACAAACGCAAACAACAAGAAAGGTAGCGATAGCAGAACGACCAAACCCGCAGTTGCTAAAGCGTACACAGGACGCTTCGCACCCATCAGCGCCAAGGCAGATGCCAAACTTAGGGTAATTGTAATTAACCAAACAATTATTTGACCGTAGATATCACCAAAAGTCAGTGTACAGACAAACCGATACTTTTGAATATTATTTCCGCTCATCACATTTGCCTCAAGTCTCTCCTATATAGGTTCTACGTTAGAACCATGTTTGCTTTGTAGACAATTTCTAAATATTTTTGCAAAATTCGTAATATTGCTTCACAATTCACTTTTTTTGTTACAAACCGCAATTCATAGTCCTGCATGGCGTAAATAAAACAAGCATACTCGACGGTAAGCCCTTTTCCTATATCTCCATGTTCCCTGTACTACGGTGTACACATAAGTCCTAAAAACCTAGTTGTGTAGGGTGTCTTATCCCGTAGGTTAACGCACTATTCTAGATTTTTGGTGCGTTATGACCATAGATATATCCAGCAAAGTAAGGATGTGAAATCCGATTTTTTGGTGTTAAATTTTGAGTATTGCCGGAATTTGTTGACTTAAATCAACAAAAACCTTTATTTTTCGTGGCAATGTTGTTTTAGGAGTGAACGTGAATACTATTTTTCTTCGTAAAGGTGTTTTTTGGTTGCCAGGTATAGCTGCTCTTGTAGTTCTGAGTAGCGGCTTATCTGCAAGTGCCCAGACAGTAGACAAGGTAAGCAGTCAGGCATTAACTGACTCTCCCGCAACCGTAGCGTCTCCCAATGAGTTTAGTACAGAACTAGACACTGTAAACCAAAATCTTTCTACAGAGACAACTGAAACATTTACAGCCACAAATTTAGCTGAGGTACAGCAGCTCCAAAATCCTGTAATACAGGAAAATGGCAGTGCAACGTCTACACCAGTTCCAGGCACAGTGGCAACCTCGTCTGCGACTCTCACCTCTGAGTTTGTCCAACCGACTTCTCAAACGACTACTCAACCATCTGCTACCAAAGTGGCGCAATCGGATATTGATTTAGGCAGAACAACCCGTGGTGGCAGTAGCTATATTGGCGTTGCTGCTAACATTGGTTTGAGTGGTGATGGTAGCTCGTCTTTGGGCGATGGTAACTTTGCAGTAGTTAGTAAAGTCGGACTGACAAATTCTATATCGGTACGTCCCTCAGCCGTATTTGGCGACAACACTACAATTTTGCTTCCGATCACCTACGATTTTACCTTCAAATCAGCAGATGCTTTTAGCGAACCGTTAGCGATCGCACCTTACGTTGGAGTTGGTGCAGCTTACAAAACTGGTGATGATTCGCAATTTGCCTTTTTGGTATCTGGTGGCATTGATGTGCCTTTAACTCCTCAATTCACAGCAACAGCCTCTGTCAATGCGGGATTTTTCGATCAAACTGATATTGGCTTATTGTTAGGAGTTGGTTATAACTTCACTGGATTATAAGAGTTAGGAGTTATGAGTTAGTAATATTTCATTAATAGCTCTTAACTCCTAATTCCTAACTTTCTACTTGGGGGTAACTTTGTCAATTACCTTGATTTTGCCATCATCTCCTACTGTCCAAACGTCGTATACACCAACGACATCGCCGTTAGCATCAACATCTACGTTGCCGCTAGCTCCTTGATAGTTAATCTTTTTACCTTCTTTGAGTAACTTCAGTCCCTCGCAGACATCGGTAACTTCTGTGCCAGGGCCATCAGCGACTTCACGAATTTTACCGGCTATTCCAACGCCTGTATTTTCTTTAGCAGCTTGTGCGGCCAATGTCAATAAAGCAGCCGCGTCCCAAGCTTGAGGGGCGTATTCCCCTGGTTCATTACCCTTTTTATCCTTCCACAGTTTGTTAAAAGCTTCTAGTGCTTTACCATCGGAACCGGGTACTGTACCGATCGCTCCAGTTAAAATATATTTACCATCACTGCCTTTGCCAACTTGTTCTGGGAAAGTAGGTGATTTCACTCCATCTGTGAGCAGAATCTGCACTCCCTTAGCTACACCTTGCTGATAAGCGGCTTTCAAGAACAGACTGCCAGTTTCGGCGTAAAGTACAGCTAGAACTGCATCTGGCTTACCAGCAAAGGCAGCCGCCGCTTCTGTATCAAATGTCTGCGCTTTCGGGTCGTAGCGCACAGGCTTATCTTTATTAACGATGGTTCCACCTAATTTTTCAAAAGTTTGCACAAATGCTTTTTCAAAGCCAACGCCATAGTCGTTATTAATCACGACTGTAGAAACTCGCTTGAAACCTTTTTTTCTGGCAAGTTGGGCTAAAGCTAGTGCTTGGTAGGTATCAGGGGGAGCGGTACGCGCCCAAAAGCCTTTAAAGTCGCCTTTTTGGGCTTTTTCAGTAAACACGGGACTGGTACTACCAGGGGAAACCAACATAACTTTATTCGGCGTAGCAATGGAGACTGCGGCACTAGAAACGCTACTGGCAAAGGAACCAACTACACCTGCTACTTTATCTAAAGTTGCTAGTTTGGTCATACCGGCAGCACCCGCTTTCGGATCAGTTTGGTCGTCTACTTGCACCAAGTTAACTGGTTCGCCATTCACCCCACCGCAAGCGTTGACTGTATCGACAAGTAAAGGGACAGAACCTAGCATCTGCTGTCCGACAGAAGCCAAGTCGCCTGTCGTCGGTAGTAGGGAACCAATTTTTAGCCCTTTATCACTGCTTGTCGTAGTTGAGTTTGCTGCTGGGGTCGCACTACTTCCGGTGGTAGCTGTACCATTAGGGGTACTACTATCACCACAAGCCCCAACTAGGAATCCTGTTGCTATGGCAGCTAGACTCAAGGTTAAGGCGGCACTAATTTTTCTCATAAATCACTTTCACTCCTCAAATATTTAGGAGCCTAAAATTAAGATTCAAACTAAATTTGTAAGTTAGTTGAATCTTATCAAGACTCCAAAGGATAAATCATATCATCCATCTTTGGGAGTAGAAATGTTTACGTCTATAATTTAGTTTACACAGAATACTTTCTGTGTATTAAAACTTGGAAAACGGAGAGGGAGGGATTCGAACCCTCGGTACGGAGTTGCCTGCCGTACAACAGATTAGCAATCTGCCGCTTTCGACCACTCAGCCACCTCTCCATGACTCACGAATATCAATGTTAGCAGACTTGCTTTTAAGAGTCAATAGTCATTTGTCATTTGTCATTGGTTATTAGTCATTTATAAAAGACTAAGGATTAGGGACTAGGGACAAATGACTAATTTTTTAAAGGACTTGCGATCGCATCCAAGCTAAGGGCAAGGTGCGTAACTTTTTCCACTGGGGAACGAAAGCCCGCCGACTGAACACATCGTAATCGTTGCGTTCAATCACCTCCAAAATCTGGCCGTACAGCATTGATGCTGCCCATACAGGCCAACGGGCATCGGATGCTAGATAAGTTATTCCCTGGTTTGACGTGGTATAGAATTGGCGGGCCCGTTCAATTTGAAAGCGCATCAGCGCCCGCCAGCGATCATCTACCACACCTTTGAAGAAGTCTTGCTCGGTGTAGTTGAATTTTTCCAAGTCCTCAAGGGGAATGTAGATTCGCCCCCGTTTGGCATCTTCTCCCACATCCCGCAGGATGTTAGTGAGTTGATTGGCAATTCCCAGAGCGATCGCTTCTTCTGTGGGAAGATATGGTTGTTTGTTCTGATGCCACGGAGCGGTGTATAGGGTGCTATCTACACCCATCACTTCTGTTGACATTAAGCCAACAGTGCCAGCAACGCGGTAACAGTAGAGGTATAAATCCTCAAAGGTTTCATAACGACTGCGATATAAGTCCATGCGCTGACCGGCAATCATATCCCGAAAGGGCTGAATGTCCATCGGAAAGCGCTGGAGGGTATCAACTAAAGCGACATCGTAATTTTCTAATGGTCGTCCCGCAAAAATCGATTCCAGCTGCTGTTCCCATAGGTCTAGGGTTTCTGGCGTGGTAATAGCAGATGCGGGCCCATCTACCAATTCATCTGTACGGCGACACCAAGCGTAAATTGACCAAATAGATTGACGTTTTACCGGACTCATGAGCAAAGTACCCAGGTAAAAAGTCTTGGCATACTTTGCTGTGAGATGTCGGCAAAGTTTGTATGACTCGTCTACAGAGACCAGCGTTTTCATGCGCGGGGGGGAATCAGGCAGTTGCAGCATTCGTTGCGGGCGGTCGGGTGAGCATTTGCAGGTTTGAGGAATTTGCTACCGGGAGAGCCTCAGAAATGGCCTGCGCTGTCAGCTTACCAGAAAGTACGGCACCTTCCATACTGCCTAAGTAGCGTTGCATGGTATAACTTCCGGCGAGATAGAAGTTGGCAATGGGCGTAACTTGTGCGGGACGGTACTGTTGACGACCAGGGGTCGCTTTGTAAACTGAACGCGGCGTTTTCACCACATGAGATTTCAGCAATGTTGCTGGATTGTCTCCCCCAAAGTGGTCGGGGAAAAGTTTTTCCAATTCAGCAAGCGTTGCAGCCACAATCTCCTCATCGGATTTGGCAATCCAATCTTTTGCCGGAGCTAGAACTAATTCCAGCATTGAGCGATTGGGGTTGGCGTATTCACGGCAGGTATTGCTCATATCAGCATAAACGCTTAGGAGGGGCGATCGCGAAAAAAGTAGGTGATCAATTTCTGTAAGTTTCCGGTCAAACCACAGATGGAGGTTAATCACTGGTACTCCTTCTAAACCTTCTAGCTTTTGAAAAAACTCCATCAGCTTCCAAGGTTTAGGCAACATGACCTTTAAAGGGTCAACCGATATGGCAGATACATACGAATCAGCTGTAATCACTTCATCTTCTGCCCCATTTAACCCTCGAATCAAGTATCCCTTCACCGTGCCATCGGCGTTGAGCAAAATTTCTTTCAAAGGGGCATTTAGCCGCACTTCTCCACCCCGTTCTGTGATGTAATCTACAATCGGGTTGCATAGACGTTCTGTGGGAGAACCATCTAAAAATGCAATCTTGGAGCCATATCGTTCTTGCAAAAAACGATTTAGTGCAGTTAAGAGAATCGTTGCGGAAACTTCATCAGGATTGATAAAGGTGAGTGCTTTACATGCGGCGATAAAAACGTCACTAGTTACCCGCTCGTCAACACCTTGCCTTTTCAACCACTCTAAGAAGCTATATTTGTCCATTTCTTCGACATACTTCTGACCCCTAACCACTGCGGGAAGGAGGCCAACGGCAAATCGAATCTTCTGCTCCCAAGTCAACATGTCTTTGTTGCGAAGAATCGATGCTATGACGTTGAAAGGAGATGGAATATCTGGAACATCAAAACGTGAAAGTGTTCCAGGCTTGTCTGGTTGATTAAAAATCAGTGTATGCTCTTTCCACTGGAGTCTATCTTCAATGCCCAACTCCTTGAGCAATTGGAGCATATTAGGATATGCCCCAAAGAAGGCGTGTAACCCGGTTTCGTACCAGTCGCCGTCAGAGTCTTTCCACGCCGCAACCAGACCACCCAGTACGTCCCGGCTTTCCAAGACAATGGGAGTATGACCTGCGTCCGTGAGATATTTCGCGCAGGAAAGTCCTGCTAGACCAGCACCCGCGATCGCTACTCGCATTTAACCCTAATGCCCTTCAATATTTCTTAACGGTTTTATCGTTCTCATTATACGTTGCAATCTGTTACATTTGACGATTATTGTGCGATCGCTTCCCCAAAAAACTTTGATCAAAGGGAATTTTACCTACGCACAACTGCCCAACAAAATTACTAATACCATTGTTGGCAATAGGTTTTAGCAAGTATTTCATCTAGATTTAGGTGCAGAAAATTTAATGAGACAAAAGTAATTCCTTTGACAGGAAATAGGTAATGTCAAAAGTAGTTGATTTCTTTGGTAATCCGTGCATCTAAATCTGAGAAAATATTTAGGTTACTGATTATAGATTGCTATTAAACACCTCAGTTAGGTAAAAAATTATGAGTGGTTCGCAGGAGCTAAAACACTTTGGAAATCACCTGATTTTAGGTATTTCCGGCCCTACACTAAGCGATGACGATAAACGCGCACTCAGTGAATTAAAGCCGATTGGGGTGATATTTTTTGCTAAAAACTTTTTGGATTGCGTTCCATATCAAGTTTGGCTAGAAAGCTTCAAGGATTTAAACAGCCAGATACGAGAATATGCTGAACGTGATTCAATGTTTATGACTCTGGATCATGAAGGAGGTCGTGTCATTCGCACACCAATGCCAATTACGCGATTTCCTCATGCATTGTTGTTGCGATCGCACGCCCGCGAAGTAGCAAAAGCCACAGCAATAGAACTAAAATCACTGGGAATAAATTTATCCTGGGCTCCTGTAGCAGATGTTTTTTCCCATCCCCACAACCCTGTCATTGGGCCTCGTGCCTTTGGTAACACTCCCGAAATCGCCGCAAAAGATGCCCGTGACTACTACCTTGGACTTCAAGAATCAGGAATTTTGGGATGCGCCAAACACTTCCCCGGACATGGAGACACTAGCAAAGACTCTCACATTGAGCTACCAATACTGGATTTAACTTTAGAAGACCTGCGACTTCGAGAACTCGTACCTTTCAAAGCCCTAATCGAAGTACAGATTCCTTTAATCATGACTGCCCATATTTTATTTCCTAGGATAGATGCAGATTTACCAGCAACGCTATCCCAGCCTATCCTCAAAATCATACTTAGGGAAGAACTTGGCTTTCAGGGAGTGGTTGTATCTGACGACTTGGATATGAAAGCGATCTCAGATATGTTTATGAAAGCTGGTACTGTGGCGCGGTCATTTCATGCAGGCTGTGACCTGTTCATTGTCTCGCGCAATATCAATTCATCATCTATTGAAAGAACTTATCGGATTGCTGAAGATTTTGCTGATTCGCTCAGTAACGGTAGCTTAGATGAAGCAGTCGTAGAAGCAGCTAGAGAAAGAATTGAGAAACTACTGGCAGTAACACCGCAATATCCCATACATGCTTTGGATAAAGATATATTATTGCAACATGCTCAACTAGCGATCGCTAGTTGCTATTCATAACCCAACGCGCATTCAAGTTGCATATTAGCAATTGCCAAAAGGCTAACTAAGATTGCAATTTTTAATTCTTAATTTTAAATTTTTAATTGTTTAGTGGGTGGTATAGGGGTCGAACCTATTTCTGCGAGTTAAAAGCTCGCTGCACAGCCGGTATGCCAACCACCCTAGTTAATTTAAGAAATGAGTCGGTGCGATCATATATTTTTTACATCGCAAGCCCTACACCAACACTAGATATAAATCCACCAGGGAGGTACTGCCCCTCCTATTTCTGTGTTATCAGCACAGCGCCTCGCTTTTCGGCTCCAGGTGGAAAAAGAGGAAGATGGAGGAATCGAACCCCTACAGTTGCCTGTACTCCAAGGTTCAAGCTTGGTTGCCGACCATTCAGCAGCATCTTCCATTCAAGGGTGTCTGACGGGACTTGAACCCGCTATGACTGGTTCCACAAACCAGTGCCTCGACCACTTTGGCTTCAGATACCATTAGTGGAATCAATGGGAATTGAACCCATAACCTCCTGCTTGCAAGGCAGGCGCTCTAGCCATTTGAGCTATGACCCCATATTTGGTGGATACTGGTCGGAATTGAACCGACAACTTTCTAACAGCCAGTTAGACGCTTTACCAATTAAGCTACAGACCCATAGGCGGGAGTGGTAGGACTTGAACCCACAACTTTCGAGGTAGAAGCTCGAAGCTCTATTCCATTGAGCTACACTCCCAAGATTTGGTAGTCCTGGCAGGATTTGAACCTGCAACCTCTTGCTTGTAAGGCACTTGCTCTACCGTTGAAGCTACAGGACTACGCAAGCGAGTGGAGGGACTTGTTCGCGTAGCGTTCTCGAAGAGTACACACGCACTGAGTATGGCGCACTCAGATGCTACCGATTACATCACACCCGCATCAAGCTGGTAACAGGAATTGAACCTGCAACCTACTGATTACAAATCAGTTGCTCTGCCAATTGAGCTACACCAGCACTGTTTTGGTGACGGGGGCAGGAGTTGAACCTGCCGATGTTCAGGTTATGAGCCTGACGAGCCACCGTTGCTCTATCCCCGCACATTCACCAATACCCCTGACTGGATTTGAACCAGCAACCTCTTCGTTCTAAGCGAAGCGCCTCTTCCGTTGGGCTACAAGGGTAAAGTCTGAGTGACAGGGATTTAACCTGCGTCACACCCAGATATTTTGGTACTCCCGACAGGATTTGAACCTGCAAAAAACTAGATCCTCGGTCTAGTGCGTCTTCCGTTTCGCCACGAGAGCTTAGTGCCCCTGACAGGATTCAAACCTGCAAAATCTGGACTCTGATTCCAGCACGTATGCCAGTTCCGTCACAGGGGCATATCGGGATGGCAGGATTTGAACCTGCGACTCCATGCTCCCAAAGCATGGCTTCTGGCCACTGAATTACATCCCGTTGGTACTCCTGGTGGGAGTCGAACCCACAACCAAACAGATTTTAAGTCTGTCACCTCTTCCAATTGGGCTACAGGAGCAAATTTTGGTACTCTTGGTGGGAATCGTAGACGCGGAGCGGCTTCCCGCAGGGTACCCACAACTTACCGTTTTTGAGACGGCAGCCTCTTCCAGTTGGGCTACAAGAGCAGAGTTTGGCAGCCCCGCCAGGACTCGAACCTGGAATCTTCGCCTTCAAAGGGTGCTATGTTGCCAATTACACCACAGGGCTTTATTGCCAGGGCAGGGTTTGAACCTGCAACCTCATCGTTCAGAGCGATGCGACTTACCAATTCGTCCACCCGGCATTAAACAATTCGTAGTTCGTAATTCGTAATTATGTTTTGTGATGAGGATTTAAATCCTGGCTAATATAAAGTCGTTTATAAAAACATGGGTATCAACCCCTATTTAATTACGAATTACGAATTAGTAATTACGAATTATGAATGGCTGCCTCAGTAGGACTCGAACCTACAACCGCGCGGTTAACAGCCGCTTGCTCTACCATTGAGCTATGAGGCAACGAAGCCCCCCAGGTCGGAATTGAACCGACGACCTCCTGTTCTTGTCTTTCAGACACGCTTCGCGAACAGACAGGCGCTAACTACCAACTGAGCTACCGGGAGAGGAGAGATCGTGCAACGAGAGCGGAGGGAATCGAACCCTCAAATCTTCAGTTTCGTAGACTGAGATGTTATCCAGTTACACCACACTCTCAAAACGGAGAGAACAGGATTTGAACCTGCGACGGGTATTAACTACCCGTTTCCTCTTAGCAGGAGGACGCTTTGAGCCACTCAGCCACCTCTCCATAGTGGGTCGAGCAGGATTTGTAGCTTGCTTCCCGCAGGGTACCTGCGTGCAAAAAAGAACAGTTTTACAGACTGTCGCCTTCAACCAGACTCGGCCACCGACCCATAATCATTCCCTCGACGAGAATTGAACTCGCATCTGTGCTTTGAAAGAGCACTGACTTAACCATTCGTCCACGAGGGCATAATTTACCGAATTTTAGATTTTGGATTAAATTTATTAATCTAAAATTGTCTGACACAGGGACTAGGATTTGAACCTAGAACATCGGATTTGGAGTCACGAGGTGTTACCGTTACACCATCCCTGCATTTGGTGGCAGTGGCGGGATTTGCACCCGCATATACCAGGGTATGAACCTGGGGCTTTGCTGATTAAGCTACGCTGCGATCGCACCAGAGGTTGAGGTGAGATTTGAACTCACGATATCGGTTTTGCAGAGCAACGCCTTCGACCACTTGGCTACTCAGCCATTTGGGAGTCCCGACGAGATTCGCACTCGCAATCTTCAGTTTGAGAAACTGACGGCTTAAACTATTTGCCTACAGGACTACAACCAGGGTGACGGGATTTGAACCCGCAACATTTCCGCAGACAACGGAACGCTCTAGCCAATTGAGCTACACCCCGATTTTTTAAATCTGTGCTTAAAATTTGAGTTTTTAGGCACAGATTTTGTTGGTGAACTTGCCCATTTCTTATTTAGTTTTCAAGGTTCAGATAATTGACTTTTTACTGTTAGAAACTGTTAAGAAAACAACCGAAATTCTAGGTAGCAAGCCTGTTTTGTATTACGGATGTATTCAGTGGTTTTAATGAGTGTAAACTTAGAACTTTTTTCGTTTTTTACCTCTACTGCCGATGGTTTGCAAGTAAAAGTAGCTTTGTTGGCTGTGAACTCTGGTTTATTCCAACGCCTGTCCTTTAGTTGTATGTAGAACATAAATTTGACTCTTGAGAAGCTTTGTCTTTCGCTTTACTACAAATATACTACAAAATACTACAAGAGGTGTCAAGGGGTTTTAGAAAGTTTTTTTGAAATTGTCTAGAAAAGCTTCTGCACTTATATTTGAGCTTGCTAAACCCTCTGAAAAGTCAAACTACAGCTTATGATTGGGTGAATCTTTAAAAGCCTGACGTGACAGACAACTACCTCAAGCGACAACAGATAATTAGTATTGTCGCGATCGCCTCTACGATTACAGCTTGTAGTATTGCTCCAGGCACCTCCCCACAATTGGGGTTGAACCAGCCAGTGAGCAAAAGCCATACTGCACAAGTTCAAGATCCAGCAAAGGGCCTAGTTAATGTCCAACTACCGCCATCAGCTAAAGTAGAAAACCCTACATTTACAGTCCCAGCTAAATTTCAAGGAAAAACAGTTTATAAGGTTCAACTCAGCAGCAACGAAAAGGTTATTGCTCTCAGCATTGATGATGGGCCTTGGCCAAAGACAACCCTAGAAATGCTAGATATCCTCAAGCAAAATGATGTTAAAGCAACATTCTTTTGGGTAGGACAAGCCTTACAAGCCAACCCTGACCTAGCAAAACAAGAGGTAGCCGAGGGGCACGCCATTGGCAACCATACTTGGCATCATTGGTATCGGCGAATGGATGAAGCCACAGCCAAGAGTGAAATCGATCGCACATCTGACCTGATATACAAAACTACAGGGGTGAAAACTGCTCTGTTTCGTCCTCCTGGAGGCTTTTTAAACAACGGACTAGCTGCTTATGCGAAAAGCCAGAAAAATGCTGTCATTATGTGGTCGTTAACTTCAGCTGATACCGATCCTCACGCCAAACCGCAAGCATTTGTAAATAATGTCTTGAAAGGCGCGAAACCAGGTTCTATTGTTTTGATGCACGACGGTGGTGGCGATCGCCGAAGAACAGTAGAAGCTTTGCCACAAATCATCAGTGGACTCAAACAACAAGGCTATCGATTTGTGACAATTCCCGAACTGCTACAAATGGCGCAATAAAGGGTGAGAAATTCTCACCCTACTATTTCGTTTATTCACTCATGACAGAAGCACAAGCTTGAGCTTCCTGCCAAAGTTTGTGCAAAAAGAACTCAGCGCGATCGCTCATAGTGGTGAAAAACACACCTACAGCATCCTTAGAACTATCTGATAGCCAAGAACCTTGCAGAGTGACTTCCATATATTGGGTATCAGAGGCACAGAGGGCAATGATTTCTCTGTCATCTCTTTTTACCTCAGCCTTAAGCACTTCTACTCCTGGCAAATCAACAGGCAGCAAAAAGGAAGCAGTACTGGGTTCAATGCACAAACTTTGCCCAACTCGCAGGGCCAAAATCACTCGCTGCGCTACCCATTCTTCTAGCGACAGAGTGAGACATTCCAAATCAAAACTGCTTTCAGTGTAAGTTAATTTCAGCATTCCTTATGCTCTCCTGCTATTCCAGGCTTGCTTGCATATCTATCCAAAACTGTTCGGCAAAAGAAATCGCGGGGTGAATTGGCGCTTTTGGTTTGGTACGTAATTGCATACCAGATTCAAACAGGGTGCGATCGCCTTTACGGGAGTTACATCTCTCACAAGCTGTGACTACGTTATCCCAAGTGTGAGAACCGCCTCTTGAGCGCGGCATCACATGATCTAGTGTTAGATGCTTGCCGCTACCGCAATATTGGCAACTGTGATGATCTCGCCGCAACACTTCCCGCCGATTCACTGGCGGAACTTTCCACATCCGCTCATTAGAAGTGATTGTTAAGCGAATATGTTTTGGCACATCAATTACTAAGTTGGGTGAGTGAACTTGCCATCCGCCTTCTGTGGTAAAACCTAACGGTTGAGCTTTGTTGGTTACTAACAGCACAATCGCCCGCTTGATATTGATCCGACACAGTGGCAAGTAATTTTGAGAAAACACCACCACAGATTGCTCTAACACTTGCATTGCGTTCGCGCCGCGCATTGTTCGCGTAGCTGACGCACCAGAAGATATCGTCACAGCTTCACTCCTTATAAAAAAACCCCCGCTTCCTGTTTGGGTGAAGCGGGGGTTAGAATTGACCGGAAAACTTTCTGGTCTCATATTGGTACAGCATTCCTTTGCCTGTACCCCCCGCTTTCTTCATCTAGTTGTGGTTTCGCAATCAACCCACTTATGCTGAGATGTCTAAAATCATAATTACCCTCTGTGATTTGCCCATAATTTCGGCTACCATCGCCCATAAATAAATACTCCACTTCCATAGCAGCTGATTCCCAACTGGCTCGGCAATTGGTAGCGCACAAAATTGAAGTAGAGATGGGGAAAATGGATTTCACAGAAAATTTCACCTATTGAACATTCCTTTAAACATACTACACTTGTATTACTATCCTGTCTATAGTTTCAAGGAGAAATAGTGATGCATACGATCGCCCGCACCCCAACCACCGATATGGAAGTTACCAGCATCCGCCTAGAGCGAGAACTCAAAGATAAGCTCAAAGAAATAGCTGGAAATCAGGGATATCAAGCTCTGATTCGAGATATTCTTTGGAATTATGTCCAACAAAAATCAGGTGAATGGAAGCCTCGATTTTCCCGAGCGGACATTCGAGCTAGCATAGCAGCCACAGCCCAGCAAGAAGAACGTTGTGTACTAACAGGTCAACTAATTCAACCCCAAGAACCAATGCTGTTAGGACTGACGAGAAATGGCGATATGGTTCCTCTAAGTGTCGAGAGTTTGGCTGGATAGTCTTAATTCAGGCAATGCAGCCTAGTTATTTTATTTAGGGCTGACGTACAAGAGATCCTCCAACCCCCTTAAAAAGGGGGCTATTAAGATACCCCCTGTTTAAGGGAAACCAATTGCTCAACTTGGGTATCCCTAAGTTGAGCAATTGGCGTTTGTTAGAGGGTAGTGGGGCTATGCAAACGAGGTTTCAGCTTTTCAGTACGTAAGTCTTATTACTGAATAATTGGGCTGCATTCAGCATTTAGCTTTATTTTCTCGAATAAGTAAGATTTATTGTTAAGATTTGTAGCTTAATAAAAGTAAATTCTGAGGGGATACGAATTTTATATTTTAGATTTTTTGGTTCATACCCCGCTCTGAGCTAAGAGAGTAGTCTCTTTCAATCCAAAATCCAAAATCCAAAATTGGTTTGACGCTCTGGCTTCGTTATATTTGATTGAAAGCAACACAGAGCAAAGGATAGCTGCTTAAAGGACTAAAATAAAAACAAAATTTTACAAAAATCTTAAAATCAATCCAGTGTTTTTACGGCCATGACTGGGGGATTTTCTTGAGATTCCAGAGAATTTACGGTTTATGTATACTTACAGACAGGATATTCTAAATCAAAGTTAGTTAATTATCTCAATATAAAGAAGATAAAGCAGCCAAAAATAATCAGGCTGGGTCATTTTAGAATATTCTAAGTATCTCACTACCTATGTAGCAATTTGCTTTATATAGCAGCAACTTGGCCATCTGCCATAGAAAAGGGCTATAACAGGTGAGAGAAAGTATTCATATAAGATTTGTCAATTATCAAGGTGTCG
Organism: Nostoc sp. LEGE 12447; assembly: GCF_015206985.1. NCBI lineage: Bacteria > Bacillati > Cyanobacteriota > Cyanophyceae > Nostocales > Nostocaceae > Nostoc > Nostoc sp. LEGE 12447. Next base: position 72,887 of record NZ_JADEXT010000025.1, read on the forward strand.
CAACACAACTAACGGTGAAGAATATGCCAATGGGTTGGGTGCAAAAACAATGGATTTATTATCCGAGGGCGTGCCAAGAATGAAAAAGCCTTTATGGTCGCCGACAGAGTACGTAGATGACATAGATCGACTACAAACTTACAAAGTCAAGCTGATGCAGCATCAGGAAGAAACTGGCCACCAGCTGGTACAAAAGATTAACCAAATCATTGCCAATACCTCACCTACGGCTGTGATGTTGCAAGATATTGCCCAATTACTAGGAACAGCTTTTGAAGTAGATTGTTGCTGCTTAGTTTCAGTAACGGGTGAAACATCCGACGAAGCAACTACTATGAATTGGTGTGCCGATCAATATCTGGGGTTGCCACATCCAGAAGAGATGTTTTCGATGGAACAATTGCTTATGCACTCCCCAGTGCTGCAATGTGCTGCTGAACCATTGACTATTGAAGATATTTCCATCATTCAGAAAAGTTTGGTAATTGGCTGTCAGTATTTACCCCTACCCATAAAAGCTGTTTTGGCAATTCCCACCAGGTTTGGTGGAAATAATAATGGGGTGATTAGTCTGATTAAATTCCAACCTTATGATTGGAGTGAATCAGAAAAACAGTTGCTCAAAGAAGTAGAGTCTGCTTGTGCGATCGCATTTTCTCAAGTGGCACAAGCTAAACTAATTACTCATCAACAACAATATCTCCAAAAAGGCGATCAGTATCAAAGCTTGATCAAGCAATTAACATTATTGAATCGCAGTAACTTGGAGCTTAATCAAATGCTCCAGTTAGTTATCGCCTCTACTGCCGAATCTCTACAGGCAGACCGAGGTTTACTTATACTACTAAAATATACTGATCCACTATTTAGGACTCAAGCTAAAAAACAAATTCCCAAAGCGAAAGCTAGAGTGGTTGGTGAATGGGCGAAGGCAACACAAATTTCCCGCACTACTAAACCAGAAACTTTAGATCAGCAGTCCTTCTTGGTTTCGGAGTGTGGTTTATGCCAGCGTCCCTTCATAGATTCTGGAAAAGCAGTAATCTTCGATAATTATACAGAGCAAAATGATACCTCGGTAGCTGCTCCATTATTTGCAATAGAGCAATTGCCAGCGGTTTTATTAGTGCCATTAGAAAGTCAAGGTAAAATCTTAGGATTTTTGGTGCTACAGCAAGCGACCACTCGCAGTTGGCAAGCAGCCGAATTAAATCTTGTGGAAATGGTTTGCGCTCAAGTAAGTAACGCCATAATTCAGTCACAGACATTGCGCCAAGTACAAACTTTGGTAGATGAGCGGACAGCGAAACTCCAGAGTAGTTTGGAGCTCCAGGCAAAGTTGCATGAAAGAACCCGGCAATATGTAGAGCAGCTGCGGAAACTCAATGAACTCAAAGATGAATTTTTGAGCAACATGAGCGATCGCTTGCGCTATCCTTTGACAAATATGCTGATGTCCATTCGGAACTTACGTTTGCCAGGAATTGCACCAGAGCGTCAAATTAGATACATGGATATCCTAGAGCAGGAATGCACCAAGGAAATCAACTTGATTAATGACTTGTTGACACTCCAGAAACTAGAGTCGCCTCACGAAGCTCCACAATTAGAATCTATAGATTTAAATACTAGAATTCAGGATATAACAGTAGCTTTTGAGAAGAAACTCGCAGAGAAGGGATTAAAGATTTCTGTAGATTTACCAGAGGAATCCCTAAAACTGCAAACGGAACTGGAGAGTTTTGACCGCATCCTGCAAGAGTTGTTAACTAATGCCTGTAAATACTCGCAGCATGATACCAGCGTCCATTTAGAAGCTGTTCACCGAGTCGATCAACAAATCGATCAAGTTATCATAAAGGTGACGAATACAGGACACGCCATCTCCCAAGAAGAAGCAACCTACATCTTTGACAAATTCCGTCGTGGAAAAGGGCGTTGGACTCCAGGGACTGGCTTGGGACTTGCTCTAGTCAAGTCTTTAGTGCAGCATTTGAATGGAGCGATCACAGTTGAAAGTCTCCCAATCTCGGATTCTGAACAGAGCGAAATTTGCTTCACCCTGACTCTGCCCCAATTTTCTGACGAAAGCAAACCATAATTCTTAATGTGACTAAAGAACAGAACCCAACAGAGAACCTTGATTTCCAGTCTCCTAGTGATGACACCGATCTTGAAGGAGATTTGAGCGCTGATCTAATCGCTTTGGCAGCTAAGGTAGAAGTTCAAATTCAGAAAATAGCAGAGCGACAGCGACAAATCAGCGCCAAAGTCCAAATTCCCCAACCAGTGGAAAAAATTTGGAAGGTTCTCACAGATTATGAAGCCTTACCTGACTTTCTCCCCAACCTCGCTAAGAGTCGTCTAATCGAGCATCCCAATGGTGGAATTAGACTGGAGCAAGTAGGCTCCCAGCGCTTACTAAATTTCAACTTTTCAGCGCGGGTGGTTCTAGATTTGGAAGAATCCTTCCCCAAAGAAATTAATTTTCGGATGGTAGAGGGAGATTTTAAAGGTTTTTCTGGTAGCTGGTGTTTAGAGCCTTATTCCCTTGGTGAGTATATAGGAACAAATCTTTGCTACACAATTCAAGTTTGGCCTAAACTCACCATGCCAGTGGGAATCATTGAAAACCGCCTGAGTAAAGACCTACGGTTGAATCTTGTTGCTATTCACCAACGTGTAGAAGAGTTAGCCAGCAAACAACCGTATATATAACTAAACTAGCGTTCAAAATTATTCTGAACGCTCGTTTTGATTTATTAACTTGTAGAAAGACATGCTTCTACTTTTTTAAGTACCCCCAGGGGAATTCGAATCCCCGTTACCTCCGTGAAAGGGAGGTGTCCTAGGCCTCTAGACGATGGGGGCATCGGACTCAGACCTTTTATAAATTAACTAATTTCCTGGCTATTGTCAACAGTTTTTGCGAAAAAAAGTTTTTGGCAGCTAAACTGGGTGGTGGCTAAAGCTTGAAAAGGATACAAAGAGATGCAGAAGCAAAAAGAATTTCGTAGAAGCTCCTATGGGAAGCCGCAAGATGCTGGGAACTTCGAGAGAAGCTCAGATAGAAAAAACGGTAAATTCTGCCAGGGACAAAAGGGTATGATGTTGTACCCTGTAGAGTTAATATCTACGATTTTTTACCAAAGATTTTGAAATAAATCGCTCAAAATCTACAACATGGAAGCATCTTTTGAAATTACCCTACAGATGGCGATCGCTGTTTTTGCAGGCATTAGCGCTCAAGTGCTGGCTGCATACTTTCGCATACCCAGCATCGTCTTGTTATTGCTGTTAGGCATATTGTTCGGCTCTGATGGCATAGGGCTATTGCATCCCCATTTGCTAGGCACTGGAGTGGAAGTTATTGTCGCTCTAGCAACTGCAATAATTTTGTTTGAAGGCGGACTTAATTTGGATCTGCGAGAGTTAGGCAGGGTTTCAGTCAGCTTACAATTGCTCGTCACTCTCGGAACGCTAATCACACTACTTGGTGGCAGTATGGCTGCTCACTGGCTGGGTGAATTTCCTTGGAATATAGCTTTTCTCTATGCTTCCATCATTGTGGTGACAGGCCCAACCGTCGTTGGCCCTTTGCTTAAACAAATCAATGTAGATCGTCAAGTAGCAACACTTTTGGAAGGTGAAGGGGTTTTAATTGACCCTGTAGGAGCGATTCTCGCCTTCGTTGTCCTCGATACCATTTTGAACGGCGATGCCGATCCAATTAATGCGATCGTTGGTTTATTAATACGCCTGGGTGTTGGTGCAGCAATTGGTGGTGCTGGCGGTTATCTGATGAGCTTGATTTTCAAACGTGCCAGCTTTCTGTCATTCGAGCTAAAAAACTTAGTGGTGTTGGCGATACTTTGGGGTCTGTTTGCCTTATCGCAAATGATCCGCAGTGAATCGGGAGTCATGACAACAGTTGTTGCAGGAGCAGTCTTTGCTAACTCCTCAGTCCCAGAAGAACGACTGTTACGCAGCTTTAAGGGTCAGCTAACAATTCTCAGCGTCTCAGTGCTATTTATCTTATTAGCTGCCGATCTATCTATTGCCAGTGTGTTTGCTTTGGGCTGGGGTAGTTTATTCACTGTTTTGGTATTAATGTTTGTCGTTCGCCCGATTAATATCCTGTTGTGTACCTGGAACAGTGACTTAAATTGGCGACAGAAACTATTTTTAAGCTGGGTTGCTCCTAGAGGAATTGTTGCGGCTTCTGTAGCTTCTTTTTTTGCAATCTCCCTTACCCAGCGTGGCATTAACGGCGGTGATTCCATTAAAGCTTTAGTTTTCCTGACAATTATCATGACTGTTGTCTGCCAAGGGCTAACAGCTGGCTGGGTTGCCAAATGGCTGCAAATTACCTCCAAGGACGTAACCGGGGTAGTGATTGTGGGTTGTAACTCATTGAGTCTTTTGATTGCCCGGTTCTTTCAAGAACGGGGAGAAAATGTGGTCATGATTGATACTGACCCCGAATGTCTTGTTCAAGCTGAGGCACAAAATCTGCGAGTGATTGCCAGCAGTGGACTGGATGCTGCTATTTTAGAAGAGGCAGGACTTGCTTCGATGGGGACTTTTTTGGCGATGACAAGTAATGGCGAGGTGAATTTTGTTTTGGCTCAACGAGCAGCCGAGGAATTTAAGCCCCCGCGTGTCTTAGCTGTTTTTCCCCGCGATCCGCAAGCGAGTATTTCGGTTAGTAATAAAGTTAATCAAGCTTTTATCCCAGACTTAGCGATTAAAACTTGGAATGAATATTTAAATGATGGGCGAGTCAAACTGGGAACAACTACGCTAAATGAGCTAGAATTTTCCACTCAGTGCGATCGCATTCAAGAAAAAATTCGGACTGGGGTGTTGATACCGTTATTGGTAGAACGAGAAGAACGCTTACAGGTAATGCCAGTTAACCAAGATTGGGAAATTGGCGATCGCATTATTTACCTATTACATGACCCCAGACCGAGCCTTTTAAAACGTTTATCTGGTGCTACCCAATCTACTCCCCTCTCTCTAGAAAAGTTAGCGGAGGTTGAAGACCTATCCCTCGTTCAATTGTCCGCTAGTGAGGCTCCTGGGGGATGAGGCAGGAGGCAGGGGGGCAGAGGAGGCAGAGGAGTAGGGGAGAGGATGCTGGAATTTCTCAGCAAGAGAGGGTTTCAAAGGAAATAAATCTATTTATGCTTAATGTTAAATATTTATTTCAAGATGCATGGCACAAGAAATAATGCGTCAAAGATCAAGCCCCTAAATTTATTTATGGGCTTCTGTCCTCTGCTCGCTGCTCCCCTGCCCCCTGCTCCCTGCCTCTTCTTTAACTTTGGGAAGGAATAAATTCGCCTTCTGGTGGTTGTTGCAAATTACCAATTTCTGGTCTTGGCGCTTCTTGATACATTTGCCATTCCTGCCACAGTAAAGCAGATAAATGCACGATGGCAAGAATTAGCGTCGCCACCGCAATTAGATAACTGTGTATTGTGTAAAGGTGTTCGACAGTAACTGTGTTAATCGCTCCACCCCCAGTTAGGATTTCGCGCAGTTGTCCACCAATAAAAGGAATAGCTTCGATGGTTCCCAATTCAATGTTAAAACGCCAGTATCCTTCCTGAGTCCAATCTAGGATCATTGCTGTCCAGTCCAGCCCGATCGCACTTAAGGTCAACAAAATCCCGCTAATCCAAGCAGTTAGCCAACTCTTGCGGAATTGGCGACTTAAAAACATCACCACAATTTGAATCAGAGCGATCGCAATTACCGCGTTACCAGCAATGTTATGCGCTCTCCAAAATAACCATCCGTATGGTACTTGTGTATTAATCATCTTTAAGGAGTTATAAGCACCGCCTGCTGTCGGTTCATAGTAAAAAGAAAGCAAAACTCCCGTAGAAACATAAATTAAGCACAAAGTCAAAATCACGACTGACAATATTGTCGCTATTCGTCGCATAATCCTATCGAACTGGGTGCTTTGCATAGCTCACCCCTCCTGTTCTTAACTAGGTATTTATTCCTTTCTAATTTTAACTAAGAAATATTAATATATGTTTCACTTCTCAAATAAAAATAAATTTTTTTAATATTTCCGATAAGCTAATTAGCCCAATGCCCTTTATCAGTGCTGAGTGCTGTTAGCGGATAGCTAAGGTTTAGCCCGTGCTGAGTAAGGAGTGAGAAGGGATAAACCAATGCTCAATGCCCAATGCCCAATTCCCAATTCCCAATGACTAATGACTAATGACTCAAATATTGCACCCAAGCTTTTAAGGGTTCTGGTGAGCCATACCAAATTCCAGGACTTCTCGGAGAATGTCTTACACCTTCAATTACCAGATTTTCTGCACCTTCCAGGTGAGCAGCTTCAATTGGTGTGATGCCATCTCCCCAAGTGTTGCCCTTACCACAGGTTAATTGGTAACTACTGTAAGCTAACCAGCTACCACGCCGCTTTTGGCCAAAGATAGTTTTACCAGCCACACAAACGTAATGAACGTTTTTATAAAAAGCTCCTGGGTAGTTTTTGGTGACAAAATCTAGATTTGAGCGTGTCCAGCGTTCTTGGCTAATATGGGGTGTACCCAAGGTGATGAGAGTTGCAACCAAAGGATGCGCTTTCCAAAGCGAGGGTTTAGCGTTACTGCCTACCATATAAGGCTTTTCTCCCATGTAGATGCGGGATATCCAACCTCCGGCTGAGTGACCAATTAAGTTAACTTGGGTAGCATTATATTGCTGCAATGTATGCTTGATTGTCAGGTCGAGTTTTTGTAGAATCGGTGTTACAGGTCTTCTGCCAATAGTAGGTAGCCAGTCGCGCCGTCGCAGTGGTACTGTAACCGTGGGAAAATCTAACTGTTGTAAGGATTGTTCTAGTTGGCGGTAAGCAATCGCGCTTTCTAGATATCCCGGTACAATAACTGTCGGTAACGGCATTTTAAATTTTTGAGGCAATGATTGAAGGTTTGAAACTTTTTTACAAAGAAGTAGTCAAAAGTCAAAAGCTATAATTGCGATCGCACAGCTGAACTCCTTTTATAAAAACCCAAATAGCTTTGGTGGGGTTTAGGACTAGAATGTCAATAAAATTGTACAATTTACAACAGTTTTCGGGGCTGCTGATGTGGTAGTATTCTCACATAGGCACTAGTCTCGGACAAGCAAATGTGCCATCTGTTACAGAAGCCTAGTTGACTGGAAAAGCTTAAAAAAACAAGGCGACTTCAGCAGATGTTTTGATTTACTCAGACTTGTATCTTGACTTCAACTTTAATAAATATCCCAGATATTAATTTTAATTGTGTGCGTCATAAAAATAACAAATCAAAAGTAGTAATTTTTCAAATATCTCTTTAGCAAGCTCAAATTTGAAGATATGAACCAGCCTTATTAAACAATTACAAACCTGAATAAATGGCAATTTTGGCGTTTTCGTTGCCATGAGAGGAAATTATTATTTCCTTAGAGAGATGCATATATTGCGATATTTTGCAATATAGTCGGGAAGAGAAAATCGTTAGTCAACTGCAACTGAGCCGAGTGAACGATAACAACTATGTCTTACGTCTCCTTGTTTAAAAATATACCAGAACTCTTAAGCCAGCCAATTGGGATAGCAGCTATAGCTTCTCTTGGTATCCACGGTGCGATCGCTATGATTGTGCCATTGATGCCTATGGATTCTAGCAAACCCAAAGATACAGCAGCATCAAAAAGCGTCGGGCTTTTGGAATTGAGCCAAGCGGATCAAAGTCGTTTACCAGAAAGCACCCCCAAAATTGGTTTACAACAACTTCCTCCAATAGCGCCACTTTCTGCGTCCAACTTTAGCGCCCAAGCTGGATTGCCCCCATTGGCAGCACCGCCATCCGGCAGCCAACTAGTACTGCCTCCGCTACCCCCATCCTCGAATAACTATCGAGTCTCCTCATTGCCTACAAGACAGTCTTTGCGGATGATTCCTAGTGATAATTTGCGATTTGATGCTTCTAAATTTGACAACTCTAAATTCAATAGCAGCCCCAAATTTACTCCATCAGTTCCTCGTGTAAATGTCACTGATACCAAATACGAGGCATCTAAGCCGTTAGATGTAAATAGGTTGCCAGTATTGCAGTCGCAGCAAATACCTAATGATATTCTGCAAAATGCTCAATCTCAGAACCTTTCTAACAGTAACCCTATTACACCAGTACAGGGAAATATCGCTCCACAAATAACGCAGCCGGTTAATAATACGTCTAAGCCTATGGCTCAAAACCAGCTCATAAATTCTTTAAAACAAGCTCCAAGGGCTGGGGATAGCTTAACCCTAATTAGGGGAACCACGTCACAAGCGCCTGATTTATCTCGAAAAGGGACTGAGTTGGCAATTGCACAGCTAGATTCCTACGCAAACCTGAGAAAAGAAGTTCAGCAACAATACCCCAACGCAGAACAAAAACCAGTCATTCGCCAAACATTACCCACAGATAAGCCAAATCTTCAAGGCTCTGTTTTGGGTGTATTAGTGGTAGATCCTGATGGTAAGGTTCTAGATATCAAGTTTCAAGACAAGCTAGTTTCCCCGGAATTGCAATTAAAAGCTAGGGAATACTTCAACAAGCAATCCCCCAAGGGAGATAAACGGATCAGTTCCTATCCATTTAACCTAAATTTTCAAAACAATACTAGCAACAGCACTGGGACTATTCCATTATCTACACCTGGCATCAATAACAATCAGCTTACCCCTTTACCAGCAGCTACTTCTAAACCATTTCCCGATCTGCGAATCAGAAATAACCAGATATCACCTTCATCGACAGTTATTCTTAAGCCATTAGCTGCACCGGGAGTAAATAGCAATCAGCCTGTGTTAACACCGACAGCTACCCCCAAACCATTATCTGAATTGCAAATCAGAAATAATCTTACACCTTCATCGGCAGCTAAGACTTCGGAACCCTTAGTACTACCAAGAGTCAATAAGATCCAGGCTACACCCTCTACTGAATCTGATAAAAAATTAGTAGAACGGTTGCGTGAAGTCAAGGAAAACAGAGACAAGTCTAATCCAGAAAAATAATCACTTGCTGGTGATTTGGGATTAAAAACTAGGTAAAAGGGCGGTTATAAACCGCATCTATACAAATAAAACCCACTTACGTGGGTTTCAAATTTTCTTTAGTCTGCTTTCTGTAGCTAAGTTTGTGTAGCCGTAAGTTTTATTCACTTTGGCTCTAAATTGACACGTATAAGTATTGCTATGCCCGTAAGAGCGATATATTCCATACAATTGAGAGCTAGCTTACCAGCCTTGTTCTGCATTCTGAAAAACGTAAGCAGCTACCTCTACGATCTCTTCAGCACTTAACTTTCCTTTAAAGGCAGGCATGGCATTTTTACCATTTTGGACTTGGTGGATAATCGCCTCGATTGAGTCGCTATTATAATTTTCTAGGTATTTTGACAATGCTTCCTTTTTCAAGGTTTTCTGGCTAATAAGGATATTACCGCCACCTATATGGCAAGAAGCGCAGTTAGCCTCGAAAATTTTAGCACCGTTGGATGTTTCGGCAGCTAGTGCTGGACTAATGAATGTCAATTTGAATAGAGCGATCGCTATCATTAAGATTAATAAAAGTATTCTCAAGAGAATTTCCTCGCAACAAGCCTCCAGCAAGAGTATAAACGTGATTAATCCCTGATTAAGTCAAATTTGATCAAAATTGGCGGTAACGAATTCATCCCTCAATCGCTACAGATTGTTTAGCGTTTTAGGGGACGATAAGACTCGTTACCGCCATTTATCCATTGTGTGCGTCACTCTAGGAGCGTGGCGTGTTGCTATGAGGTAATTTCACAGACAGAGAAATCATCTTGTGGCAATGAGGACGTTTCTAGCCTTGGACAGTAATTTTACCAACCATGCCAGCACCACGGTGAGGTTCGCAATAGAAGGTGTAGTCACCAGCAGGTGCGTCTGCGGGGAAAGTGGTTGTTTCCTTTTTACCAGCACTCATCAGCAAAGTCTTATGAGAAAGAGATTTTGCTAAAGCGGCATCCTTAGCAGGGTTTTTGGCAGGGTCAAACACAACGTTGTGGGGAGGAACTTTATTGTTCACCCATTCAATTGTGTCACCTGGTTTAATTGTCAAGTTTTTCGGTTCAAATGCTAGCAGTCCTTTATCGCTACCCAATTTCACCTGGTAGGTTTCAGCAGAAGCGCTGGGAGTAAAAACTGCAAAACTACTAACAACTAAAATGATTGTCAACACAGCTAAACTAAAGCGTCGCAAGCTTGCCGAAATCAATTTCATGGCTCTCTCCTAACAAACAATTTTTTTTTCCTTTCTCATTTTAAATAAAATCAACACCAAATATGACAATCTGTCATAGATACAATTTTTTTTTAATAAATGGGGAGCAATTTATTGCAAAAAGCGGTGAAATCAGTAGGAAATGGGGAATGGGGAAGGGGGAAGGAGGAAGGGGGAATGGATACTTCCCAATGCCCAATGCCCTATTCCCAATGCCCTATTCCCAATGACTCAGTTCCAGGATTTAGTAATAGATTTTTCCGCCTCCCCACTTAGTACCAACGATTTTGGGTTGTATTAGGATATGACCAGCGATCGCTTCCAAATCCTCATCCGTCAGATTTCGCATTGCTGTGAAAATATCTGCACTCTTGATACTGGGGTGGATTTCGGAAATCTCTTCTTCCCCGTCGTAAGTAGTGGGATTTTTCAGGTAATCCACCAAGCCTTCAATGTTATTACGGTTGGGTGTTGCCAGTGCCAGATCGTCTGGAGTAAGTCCAACGTTCTGATTTGTTTTGGTAACTCCCCCAGCATGACATTGGGCGCAAGCGTAGTTAAATAAGCGTTTGCCTTCTTTTACTTGTTTCAGGCTAAGTACGGTGGTCTCACCCTGAGCATTTAATGGCACTGTTCGGGTAGCTTTGTCTAGTTCCACTGCTGTCGCGCTACCGACAAGCAACTGAAAAGAGAGTAAAACAGTGGCCACAACAACGCCAATTAGTCTTCTAAACATGTTTCCCCTTAAAAATTTTGACGCTCAACACAGCTAAGAAAGCGGTTCTCAATCTCCAAGCTGCTAATTGCTAATGACTCATTGTTTTTTGTCATTAGCTATCAATGATTAGCTAAAGCCCAAGATCACCCGTTAGGTGTCCTCGTCATCACCCACCAAGTCGCTAGTACCTTTTGGGTGTGTTTCAAACGATATTTGGGAAATAATTGCCTTTGCATCTTCTAACGCCAAACGGGTCTTTTGGTGTTTGTAGGCGATTCCCAGTTGGTTGCACAGAGAAAACACTTTTTCTACAGGTATACTGTAGTCGGCTGCTATCTCTGCGATCGATAGGTCTGCAAAACCCATAATGCTTGTTAACTGATAGATAGAGATTGAGTCGCTGTAATACCAATATCACGTTAGGAGTGCAATTTGTTGCCCAAAATACTGTTTGGGGAATGGGGAATTGGGGATTGGGAATTGGGAATGGGGCATTGGGCATGGCTATTAACCTTTTCCTCCGGTGAAGGTGACGCTTTGAATAAAGTAACGATTAAAAAAAGCATAAATACCTAAAGCTGGTAGGGTAAAGACCATAGAAGCCGCCATAATGTAGTTCCAATAGCTGATGTATTGACCTTTGAAGGTATTCAGTCCCAAAGGTAGAGTAAACATTTCTGGGTCAAATAGGATAACTATCGGCAGTAGAAAATTATTCCAACTTCCCATAAATACAAAAACTGCCTGTGCCGCTAATGCTGGTTTTGCTAGAGGTAAGACAATATGTCGGAAAATTCCAAAGGTATTTAAGCCATCGAGTTGAGCCGCTTCTTCTAGTTCTTTAGGAAAATTAACAAAAAACTGCCTCATCATAAAGATAAAAGTGGCATTCACCATGCTAGGCACAATCATGCCTTGATAAGAATTCAACCAGCCGATCGCTTTCAAAATCAAAAATGTCGGAATTAGGGTGATTTGCGCTGGTACTGCCAGCACAGCCAAAATGAGAAAGAACCAAAAGCGCTTACCCACAAAACGCAGTCTTGCCAAGGCATAACCAGCCATTGAATTTAACAACAAGTTTAAAAGCGTAACGCTGACGGCAATTACTACACTGTTGAACAACCAACGCCAAAATAACGGTTCTTGGAGAAAGATTTGCCTGTAGTTGTCAAGAGTAAAATTCTTGGGGAGAAAGTTGGGTTCACCACCCACAATCTCTGTTAACGGCTTAAATGATGCTGAAAGCGCCCAGAGAAAGGGAATTAGGGTAATGATCGCATAGAGTGTCAGCAAGACGTATAGCAAGACTTTTAAGCCAGAGATTTTAGTCAAATCCGTTCGCCTCCAAAAAGTCGCCGTTGAATCAAAGTGATGGCAACGATCGCTGCTGCTAACAAAAATGCGATCGCTGCTGCATATCCCATTTGTAAATTTCGAAACACAGCTTGGTAAATTAGCAGCACCACAGTTAAGGTAGCGTTGTTTGGGCCGCCAGTACCCCCAGAAAAGATGTAAGACTGGTCAAAAAGTTGAAAAGTCCCAATCACCCCCACTGCTACCACAAAGAAGGTTACAGGCTTAAGCAAGGGGAGGGTAACGTGGATAAATTGCTGCCACCCATTTGCGCCATCGAGTTCCGCCGCCTCATAAAGTGTTTGGGGTATATCTTGCAATGCCGCCAGATAAATCACCATGAAAAACGGTGCAGTTGACCAAATGTTCATGATCATAATGCCTTTGAGCGCAACTGCTGGATCGCCCAACCAGTTATAAGTAGGTAGCCCTACAAAAGCAAGAAAATCGTTTAGTAGCCCGTCGGTGTTATAAATCCACATAAAGATCAGCGTCAGCACTGCTGAAGAGGTGACTGTGGGCAAAAAGTAGAGGATACGCCACCAGTTTTTACCGCGAATCCCAGAATTCAGAGTTACTGCCAGAATTAAAGCTAAGACTGTTTGAGTTGGCACAACAATAGCTACGTATTGTGCTGTATTTCTCAAAGCAATCCAAACCCTTTCATCTTCAGTTAATCGCGTGAAGTTCCGAAAACCGATGAACTCGTACTCAATACCGCCGAGAAGTTGGACTTTTTGCAAGGAAAGAAAAACGGCGTAGAGAATGGGTAAGACTACAAAAGTCCCCAAAACTAGAATGGTGGGCATCATGAACATATACCCAGCCAAGTCTTCTGTGATACTCCACCTGGGGTTACTCCGCCGCCTGTTGATTGCAAACACTACAGAACCTCCGTTTAATCTCGCACTAACCCGGCTGTAGCGATGGGTTGTGCATGATTATTGATCCTACTCCTGTAAAAAAATATTTAACCTCATTAAATTAAGTTTCTATTTTTGGAAAGCCTAGACGCAAAACGGCGATTCACGAGATATCGGTTGTATGAGTTAGCTGCTTATGTAATTTAGGGAACTATATATCTAGCTTCCTTGGGGATGCTAATTAACCCGACTCAAGCAAGAGGACACAAAATGTCATATACAGCCTACTTACGTTCGATTAAAAGTGAACTTCAGAGAACTGATAAAACTCAAAAAAGCCTACGGGTAAAAACTATCATAGAACAGTTTGGCTACCAGCGTAGAAGTCAATCATTCATAGATAATTTTAATACTGCTCTTGATGAATTGGGACTTTGTGCAAATCCTTGCTTAGATTTGTATATTCCATTAGATACAAAAATTGCTATTTCTATTAAAGGTGTAGAAGCAATCAATAAAGTAGCTGAATCGGAATCAATTTCAGTCAAACTACAGGAGGCAATTTCAGTCAAACATGATTTTTTTTACTACTTGTTTGATTTTGGCTCTGAACAAGAATATGAACGATTCCAAGCATGTTTAGATTCTCATCAGCCAGTAGGTATTTTTTTGATTCCCCAAGTAGAAGATTTCTTCTCTGATATTGTGGTCAAAATCTTTAATTATGAATTAATTAGAAAATATCAATACGGGGGATATAGTAGTACCCCCAAAGCTGCTACTAGAAAAATTCCTACAAGTCTTGCTTCAGATCAAGATTGTGATGATGAACAAGAAAATTCTATTTCTGATGCTAGCATTTTTCAGTTTTATCGCTCAACTATGACCAGTATTATACTTGGTAATACTGGTTTAGAGTTGCTTGATTCGGAAAAGTTCGATCAGCAGTTTGAACAGATATCTCTATCTGCCAATAAATATAATTCTGAACAGTTTTTTATATTATTTCATTGTCCATCAGTATTAGAAATCCAAGCTCATCAGCAAGAAGATGCTTTAGGATACTTGGTAGATAGAGTTGCGAGTAAAATTCCTTTTACTTTTACTCTCAGATGTAAATACCCAAATGAAGCCTCTCTTGAGCATAAAGAAGAAGTATATGCTCATTTTCGTCTCCTACTGGAACTTCCATATTATCAAATAGAGGAAGATGATGCATCTTTGCGAGATTACTTTGTAGATTTGCAAAAAGCTCAAATACAGGCAGAATCACAGTTATTATTGAAGATAAAACCAGAACATTTTTACAGTCTAAAGTGGCAACAGGAAAGTAAAGAATATATTTATCTCAAGTATTTTGCTATTAAAACCTTAGAAAATCTAGGATATGAATTATCTAATATTGGCTGTGAAGTTGAGTTGACTTCTAGGGATGAAGAAACACCAGATGAAGATACATCAGATGAAGATGGAGAGTATCAAAGCGAAATTATAGAAGTCTATGTAAAAAATCAGGTAGTGGTTGAGATAGAAACTTTCAAATATCAAGAGTTTCAGGATAACAATCTCTTTTTAGATCCCCTTAAAAGAGTTTTGAGTAAATCAAAAGTATGGCCAAATAATTTAGAAAGTCTTTGGTTGGTAATTCCCGGTTTTGAGATTGCCCGCAACTATTACCAATTAAAAAAGGCTAAGGAAATATTAGAATATAAGTTATCTGGATATTATGGCGATCGCTTCCAGGTTGTAATCATGGCTCCTGATTATGAAAAACACCAATTAGTCCCAGTATCATTTGATTCTATTGAATATCCATCTTTTGGGTATGGGGTTAAAAAACCTAGTTTATTACAGACATATCCAGTTACTAATCGCGTTAAAGAATTTAAGCTTGATTTTAACCAAGTAAAAGGTTTAAACGAAGAAAAATAAAAACTAAATAAACTCCTCAAGTTGCAATCTAAGGGACACAAGGGTTCAATTGGTGGAATTCTTTTCTATGGATTACCTGGATGTGGTAAAACTCTACTGGCAAATGCTTTTGCTAATGAGTCTGGCAGATATTTCTTTAAATTCTCTCCTGCTGATATTGTCAGTGTTTGGATAGGTCAAAGTCAAAAAAATATTCGAGATATCTTTGCTCAAGCTAAGAAAAAAGCTCCTTCCGTCTTATTTATTGATGAGTTAGACAGTATTGGGTTTAATCGTAACGAAGACAACGCCCACACAGACCAAAAAGCAACTATTAATCAATTACTCATAGAACTAAATAATCTTCAAAATAGTGACGTAATTGTGATAGCTGCTACTAATTATTTGAGTGGTATAGACAGTGCTTTGAAACGTTCTGGTAGATTGGATTGGAAGATTCCTATCTTTCCACCGTCTCAAATAGAAAGAATAGAGCTATTCATACACTACCTGTCAAAAATTGATATGAATCAGCTAGTTAACTTTGAAATGCTGGCAGAGAAAAGTATAAAGTTTACGTCATCAGATATCGAGTTAGTTTGTCGGGAAGTTAAAAATGCTATTCTTCTAGAAGAAATAAGTTCAGCTTTAACAACTTCAGATGTGATTACTTACATCAATAATCTCCAAGATGGTGGTTTAAGTCTAAATCAAGAACAAGTCAAGGAATTTGTAGAAGAGTGTAAAAGAATGAGTGTGAAGAATCCTAAGCTAGAAACTCTTAAATTAGAATGGGCTTTATATTAGCAATAGCTCAATAAAATGGTGATCGCTCTCGTGCCTGTATTCTGATAGAACTACTAACCGAAGCAAACATAGATATCCGCAAAGGCATTGAACCAAAACTTTTTGCAGAAGAACGCCGTTTGCGATCGCAAATCAATGCTAAGGAAAAATTCTTACTCCAAGATGATGATAAATCTGGGGGCTTGCACTGCATAGATTTTCAGTCAATCCATCGCCTTAATCTGCTGATTAGCTTCATTCTCTGCCTTCATCATCGCCTGCTTTAATGGTTGTTGCCCCAACAAGGTGCTGACAAACTGGTTCTCAAAGTTATTGACGATGCCTACGGCGGGCTACGCCTACGCACTTGGATATTTCCCCACCTGCCACGGTGTAGCATAATCCACTCCCGCCACTAATGGCGATCTCAGTAGGTCTTGTCTTGGTCATAGCCGATAAATATTGAGCAATAGTTCATGCTATGCCCTATTAAAATATGACTATAGTCATGACTATGGTTATTATGAAATCAATTTCCAAAAGTAAACTCAAATCTCAACTTCTTGAGTTCTTACGACTTGTAGAGTCAGAGGGAGAAGAAATTATAGTTACCGATCGCGGTAAGCCAGTCGTGAAAATTTCCAAATACGCGCAAACACCTTCAACAGAGGAGTTATTTGGAGAAATGCGCGGTAAAGTGAAGTACTTTGAGGATTTAACTACACCAACAACTGAGGAATGGCCACAATTGTGAAGATAGTCCTTGACACTTGTGCCTTAATCTGGTGGAGTTTAGATCCAGCCAGACTTTCTGAACAAGCCAAAGAAGCGTGCGACTACATGGAAAGGGATAAAAATGGTCTTGTTCCGTCTATCGCTATATGGGAAATTGCTTTAAAAATCAAAAATAAAAAACTAGATTTAGGAGTCAATCTTAACGAGTATGTAGTAACGCTGAAAAAGTCTAGTACTGTTCAGATTGTACCCATTGATGAAAATATTTGGATGGAAAGTGCCAATTTAGAATGGGGTCATCGAGATCCAGTAGATCGAGTTGTCGTTGCACTAGCCAGAAGTAATCAAGCTGCAATAATTACATCTGATAAAGAGATAGCAAACTTCTACCCAGAAGTGATTTGGTGAAGGTAAGAAAGATTGTTTAATCCATCGCTTTAATTTGCTGATTAGCTTCATTCTCTGCCTTCATCATCGCCTGCTTTAATGGTTGTTGCCCCAACAAGGCGCTGACAAACTGGTTCTCAAAGTTATTCACGATCGCACCTGGATATTTCCCCACCTGCCACGGTGTAGCATAATCCACTCCTGCCACTAATGGCGATCGCAGTGCGTCTTGGTCATAGCCCAAATTCTTGGCCACTGATTTACGTGTTGGCAAAGCAAACCCTGTTCCTGTCCACTTCTGCATTCCTTCTTTACCAGTGAGATAGGAAATCAACTCCCAGGCTTCGGCTTTGTGCTGTGCAAGATTATTCATCACGTAGGCAACTGTAAAGACCATCGTGCCTTTTTTGCCGTTAATCGTAGGCACTGGTGCGGTAGCAAACTCTACTTGGGGAAAGGTTTCAGTTAAATAAGGAATTGCCCAGTTACCCTCAATCACCATTGCCACTTTACTTTGACCAAACATTTCACTACCTGAGTTTGTCCCTACATCAGATTTTTGGGCAGAGGAACGGTCTTTTTGATACTGGTCTACTACTAACTCTAAACCCTTTAAACCTGCCTCACTCGCAAAGGTAGCAGAACCATTTTGATCGATGAGCTGCCCACCAAAGGCTTTAATTTTATAAGCCTGACGTGCTAATTCAGGAATTTCCCCAAATCCGTATTTGTTAAGTTTGCCTGTCAATTGTTTCGAGTAGTTACGTAATTCATCCCAAGTAGTCGGTGGATTACTCAATCCTGCGGCAGCAAATGCTTTTTTGTTATAAAACAGGGCAAGGGTGGAATAGTCTTTGGGAAGACCATAAATATGATTCTGATATTTGAAACTATCGAGTAGGGTATCTTCAAAATCCGTTAGGTCAAATTCGGGGGTAATGTAACTTTCTAACGGTTCTAGGACATTCTGACTCATCAAGAAAGGAGCTTCTAGCGCATCGAGATAAAAGACATCTGGTGCAGCTTCCCCAACTAAACGAGTTTTGATTACATCCATGTATTGGTCGGAAATTACCTCATATTTGACCTTAATAGTTGGATGTTGTACCTCAAATTCTTGCAATACCTGTCTCAAGAGTTTTTGCTCAACAGGAGAACCTCCCCAGCCACTAAGTTTGATACTAACTGCGGTAGATGCTAACGGTTTGCTTGGTAATTGTAGACTTTGACAAGCAATAATAGCGATCGTGATCGCCATTACCAATCCCAAAAAATTAAACAATCTTTGTTTGATCACTTGTACCTTCTGTTACTAAGGAGTGATATTTACTTATCCAAAATTTTTGTTGAAAATTGCAAGCTAGAATAACGAAAACTTATTAAAAATGCTAATAAAAGCATACTGAGTTCTTCGACAACCGGATTTATGTCAGGATGCTTTACTCATAAACATACATTATGGATTCCGTTCAGGTTGAAACAACTACGCCACTGACTCTGGAAATTCCCCAGATTTCCTTACCACCAACAGCACTTTCTCCAACCTCTCGAATTCCCAAGGATGCGATTCGCACAAGTTTAAAAGCCTCCACTGCGGATTCTGTCTTAGCGGCGGTTTACTCTCTTGGAACTGGCGGGATTTTACTCAGCAATTTCTTGGTGGAATTGGGTGCTAGTCCAGTAGTATTTGGGATGCTTTGCTCTATCCCCATGTTGGTCAATCTGATTCAGCCGTTGGGTGCTTACTTATCTGAACGTAGCACCAGCCGCTTTCAATATTCTCTTCGGACACACGGAATTGGTCGGCTGCTATGGCTGGCTCTAGTAATCGGTATTGTAGGCGTAAGTTTGGGAGCAATCAATACTCACCAATTAGTAATATTGACGCTTTTGATTGTCCTATTCAGCAATCTTTTAGGAGGACTAGGAACCGCATCGTGGCTCAGTTGGGTTGCAATGATAGTTCCCCGGCGATTGCGAGGCAGGTATTTTGGGACACGCAATAGTGCCGCTAATCTCACCAATTTAGTTTGCGTACCAATGGCTGGTTTAGCTGTATCACATTGGTATGGTGGAACTCTACAAGGCTATGGGGTGGTTCTGCTAATAAGTATTGTGTTGGGAATTGCGGGATTGGGGTGTCAGTATTTCCAAGTGGATATGGATCCCAGATCGCAAAATACTTATTATGGCAATTCAACTCAAATAAGTGAGATTCAGCCAGAGGTTAGAAAAGATGAATCTTCTGAAGTCGTTCAATCAATTCATCCACCACAAAACCAGTTAACTCACAGTGTTTGGAAAAACTCTAACTTTTTAAGATTTCTGTTGTATTTCAGCTTCTGGAATCTTGCTGTTAACCTCAGCAGTCCTTTTTTCAACCTCTATATGCTGGACACGCTGGATTTAGATGTCAGTTACGTGACTATCTACAACAGCCTTCAGGCGGGGGCAACTTTGCTAATGCTTATTTTGTGGGGAAAATTAGCAGACAAGATAGGCAATCGTCCCATCCTCATCTGTATTGGCATTTTGGTTGCAGCTACACCACTACTATGGCTAGGAATTGGTGCTAATCGCCTTGATATTTGGTTGTGGCTACCTCTGTTACACATCTTGGCTGGAGGTACTTGGGCAGCAATTGATTTGTGTAGTAACAATATACAATTGGCGATCGCACCAATTAAAAATCAGTCTATCTATTTTGCGATCGCAGCTGCCGTCGCTGGAGGGAGTGGTGCTTTAGGCGCAACTATAGGCAGCTTCATCGTCCAATTTGCTCAGTTTGGAGGTTTGCTAGGGTTGTTTGCCCTCTCTAGCCTATTTCGACTAGCAGCACTTGTTCCACTCGTTTTTGTCAAAGAGCCGGAGAGAGGATGAGGGAGCAGGGGAGCAGGGGAGCAGGGGAGAAGAATTAATAACCAATGCCCAATTCCCCATTCCCCATATTCTATTCTGCGGCGGTAGAAGTTAAGGACATTGTTTCCCACAACACCATGTGAGGTGGTGTTAGTACAGGCTGGTGTAGAGCAATCAGCTGGGCTAGGGTGGTCTTTAATTGAGTACGGGGTACGATATCGTCAACAAAACCATGCTGGAGCAAATCTTCAGCAGTCTGAAAATTTTCGGGGAGTTTTTCTCGTAGGGTTTGCTCAATCACTCGCCGACCGGCAAAACCAATGGTTGCTTTGGGTTCTGCCAAAATGATATCGCCCAACATTGCAAAACTTGCGGTAACGCCGCCCGTTGTGGGATTGGTCAAAACGGGAATATATAATAGTCGCGCGTCTTTATGACGTTGTAGGGCTGCGGAAATTTTCGCCATCTGCATCAAGGAGAGCATTCCTTCTTGCATTCTCGCGCCGCCAGAGGTGCAGATAATTACTACAGGATAACGCCGTTGAGTGGCTTGCTCAATCATCCGGGTGAGTTTTTCTCCCACAACCGAACCCATACTACCACCCATGAAGCGGAAATCCATAACCCCAAGGGCAATGGGCAAACCATTGATTTGACCTAAACCAGTGTTAACTGCGTCTATTAAGCCAATTTTATCTTGTGTTTCCCGCAGGCGATCGCTGTAGAGTTTGCGATCGCGAAATTCTAGCGGATCGGTTGGACGTAAATGCTCGTCTAGAGGTTTCCAGGTATTATTATCTATCAATTGGCGAATGCGCTCATCGCTATCTACACGATTATGATGACCACATTCGATACAAACCATTTGATTGGCTTTCAGGTCTTTTGTGTATGCCAATACACCACACTTGGAACATTTGTGCCACAATCCATCAGCAATTTCACGTTCTTGGCGCTCAAGGCTGGTAGATCCTGATTTCCGTCGATTTGCAAACCAATCAAATAGAGACTTTAAACCACGCGATTCTTCGTTGTTAGCCATTTTTTATTTTATTTTAAGTGGGTATGAGGTCGAAAACATGTCAAACCGTATTGGGTTGTCCTTAGTCATGAGTCATTTTTTTTTACTAATGACTAATTACTACATCGTCAAACTACGCTTTTAAGCAATTCAGACCTTAATTTTCATCTTTGGTTGCCAGCTTAACGAAAATACTTATACCAATACAAGTCTCCTGCTCTTTATTTTCAGCAGACTTAATTATATTGACGTACTGACAAAGCCATGAGAATACCAACCTCCAAATAAGATGCTCTCCCTCTCCCACCCAAATCAATGATTCGTATTGCTAGGTTATGAACGATCGGCATCTGCTGCAATAGTTGTGCTTGCTAACGGTTAATCGTCATCAAGAGGGTAATACAAGTCACAAGCAGAATCTTATCAAAACATGAAGGGGCGATGGGGTAATGTTGGTTACAGTCACGAATTATAAATTTTTCTTATGAAAGGGCATTCGATATGGGTTACTCCCCTTATCCCCCTTCTCTCCATACTCGCGACTGCAATTCAAGACGCTGGAAAAAATAACCGCAGATAGGTAGACAAAATTGCTTCGCCGCTAAACAGGGTAATCAGAGATCCTAAAGCGAGAAAAGGGCCAAAAGGCATTTTTTGTCCTAACCTGTGTGTCGATGTCTGTTCATTAGCGGCTTCTCTACCAGACGCTGTGCGTAGCTTGCTTCGACCTAGGAGTATCCGTTTATGCATAATAACACCACTGCCAATTAAGGCTCCCAGCGCACAGGCAATAAAACTAGCTAAAAGCAAATATTTCCAGCCTAACCAGGCTCCCATCATGGCTGCTAACTTGGCATCACCTGCGCCCATTGCAGTTTTCCCAAAGGCAATTGAACCCAATACGGCGATCGCATCAAATAGCCATAAGCCCAAGACTGCACCTACTATGGCCATCATAAGGTGATTTACCAATGCGACAGAACTTCCTTCTGGTAGATAACCAACCACCATTTGGAATAAAATTCCTACCACTAAACCAGACTGAGTAAGTGGATTAGGTAAGGTCATTGTATCCAGGTCAATCAGCGATAGTGCCAATAACCAACTACAAAAAGCCCAATAGCCTATTGTGAAAGTCGAAACTTGAAATACTAAAAAAACCCCTAAAAAAATTATGCCCGTCACCCCTTCTACCACGGGATAACGGACAGAAATTTTGCTTTTGCAATATCGACACCGCCCTCTTAATGAAATCCAGCCAAATACTGGCACATTGTCGTAAGCTTTTAGCTGGTTTAAGCATTTAGGACAACGAGAAGGCGGCCAAAGAATTGACAACCCAGCAGGTAGCCGATAAACAATAACGTTGAGAAAACTGCCAATAGATGCACCCAAAGCAAAGACTATTACACTCGCTGAAATAGCGAACAAAATGTCCATACAGTCATTAGTCCTTTGTCATTAGTTCTGTGTCATTTGTGCTTTGTCATTTGTGCTTTGTCAATAACTAATACTTCTCTGCGAGACGCTACGCGTAGCTTGCTTCCACGAAGTGGTTCGGCTTCGCGGTAGTTGAGCGCAGTCGAAACTCAGTACAAGTGACCAATGACCAATGACCAATGACCAATGACTAATGACTAATGACTAATGACTAATGACTAATGACTAATAGATGTGTGATTCAATTTGACTTAAGGGTACAAAACACTCTTGAGGTAAAAGAACTGGTTGGTTAGTAAAAATAACCTTACCTCGATGATTAACACGATTAATTGCTACACCGGAAGGTTGCCCCGCGATTTCGGGATGAACTTCACAGTGAGTATAGTATATCTGCCCAGCAGCTCTGATTACAGCAGGATCAATCAAAGGGGATTGGTTCTTTGGGGCGGTGAAATTTACTGGATTCTGTCGTAATGCGTACACTATCGACTGTTATTTGATTGCTAGATTTCCCTTTAGTCTACCCGAAACTTATAGCAAAGGTTGCCAAATTGCCCAAGTTGCTCTACAAAATTATTTTTGTTCAAGAGCCTTAATGAGTGAGTCTCCCATAGCACGGCAACCAAGCAGGTTTTTTCCTGGAGAAATTATATCCCCAGTGCGATCGCCTTGTTCTAAAACTTGGAATACAGCTTGTTCGATGTGATCTGCCGCTTTTGGTTGATCTAAGGCGTAGCGTAGCATCATCGCCGCACTCAAAACCTGTGCCAGAGGATTGGCCTTATCCTGTCCAGCAATATCTGGGGCTGAACCATGAACTGGTTCAAACACACCAGGCCCAGAAGCACCCAAACTCGCTGAGGGTAACATCCCAATACTACCGGTAAGCATGGCAGCAGCATCAGAGAGAATATCGCCAAACAAATTGCCTGTAACAATTGTGTCGAACTGCTTAGGAGCGCGTACTAACTGCATAGCAGCATTATCTACATATAAATGAGAGAGTTCGATATCTGGATATTCTGTACTAAGTTGGGTGATGCGATCGCGCCACAGCTGAGATACTTCTAATACGTTCGCCTTATCCACCGAACAAAGTTTTCCGCCGCGTTTTCTAGCTGCATCAAAGGCTACTCGCCCAATGCGCTCAATTTCTGATTCGGTGTAAACCATTGTATTTACACCGCGCTTCTCACCCGTTTCTGTGGCAAAAATCCCTTTAGGTTTACCGAAGTAAATCCCACCAGTGAGTTCGCGCACCACCATAATATCCACGCCTTCCACAACTTCGCGTTTCAAGGTTGAGGCATCGATTAGCTGGGGCAAAATTTTTGCTGGACGTAAATTGGCAAATAAGCCCAAACCTGCGCGTAGCCCTAACAAACCTGCTTCTGGGCGTAAATTGGATGGCAGAGAATCCCACTTATAGCCACCAATTGCTGCAAGTAATACAGCATCACTGTTACGACAAGTTTCTAGAGTGGCAGATGGTAGAGGTTCGCCTGTAGCATCAATTGCTGCACCACCAATAAGTGCTTCTTGGAATTCAAACTTCAGATCAAATTGCTTCCCTACGACTTTCAGCACATCTACCGCCACTGCCATAATTTCAGGGCCAATGCCATCGCCGGGGAGTAGAGTTATGCGGTAGTTCTGGGTCATAGCTAATTATTACTAGGTAAATGCTTACAGATTAAATATCATACATAGCAAGTGTACCAATGGAGTTGTTGATTTATTTCTGAGTCGGAGAAGTAATCTGGCAAATATTTTGATACTCAGCAAGTATGAGAACTTCTCTCAAAAACTCAGCTATAGAATCTAAAAATTAAAAAAAACTATCTATAGGAATTTTTTGTTGAAATTAGTTGTATGTTTTTATGTTAATAAACGCAAAGACAAAAATGGGTTATGAATTTTAATCAAATAGGTCAAGTTGCTCTTCAACTGTTAACTCTGTTTGGACTTAAAGTTTTAGGCGCAATTCTTATATGGCTGATTGCTCAACGCTTGATTGATTTTGCATTGAAGCTAGTACGACGTGCTTTCCGAAGCCAACAAATTGACCCGACACTAATTAACTATATTCTGAATATCATTGGTGTGACGCTGAAAATTGTTCTAATTGTGGCAATTCTCGGCTTCTTTGGGGTTGAAACAACTTCTTTTGCCGCATTGTTAGCAGCAGCTGGCATTGCAATTGGTGCAGCATGGGGGGGACTACTAGCAAACTTTGCAGCAGGCGCATTTTTAATTGTTTTTCGACCCTTCAAAGTTGGTGATTTCATCGCAGCTGGAGGTGTCACAGGAACAGTTACAGAACTTGGGCTGTTCACAACTAGTATTAATACACCTGATAATGTATTGACAATTGTTGCCAATAATAAAATCTTTTCTGACAATATCCAGAATTATTCCGCCAATCCTTACCGTCGGGTTGATCTAGTAGCTCAAATCCATCATGATGTTAAACATAACGAAGCGATCGCACTTTTAAAAGCGAAAATTAGCCAAATTCCTAATGTCCTCGAAAATCCAGCGCCGGATGTAGAAATTCAGGATTTCAACTTTGCAGGGCCTGTATTAGCAGTACGTCCTTATTGCAATAATGATCATTACTGGCAGGTTTATTTCGACACTAACAAAGCTATCCGTGAAACCTTTAACGAAGCTGGGTATCCAGTTCCCGAATACCGTTATACAGTTAACGGTTCATCTCCTCATGCAATTAATAATGTCATCCCCCCACTATCTGAAATAACTTGATAGTAGAGCAAAAAGTCAAGGTTGCATTTGTAAAGATTTCTAAATAGCAGAATAAGAATTAATAAGTAGGTAGGGCGTATGCCTTACCTACTTTTGCTAAATTATGACCTATTCCAAACCCTGATAAAGGCAATCACTGAATGTCCGCAAGCATTCATCATTACCCCGTTTACCGTACCACCGATCGCAGATCCGATAAAAGGCATCATTGTTGCTACGTTGACTAAAGTTTTCTCGCCTGCTTTGGAGATTAACTTAATTCCTAAAGCTTTGTTTATCTCAGCAAAAGTTTTACCAGGAATGGACATCAAAGCTTTTTGAATAGCTTGCGATCCTACTTGAGTTCCTAATTGATTAGCCAGTTCAGATACACTAACTCCAGCCGTAGCAGCTAAAACTAGTAGTCGTGCAGATTCGCTGTAAGTGTCAATTTCATGTATGACGAAAAGAGTAGATGCCAGCTTTACTTGGGCATAAAGTGTACTAACAATTTCAAACGGTATCCCGGCTACCCCAACAACACCACTAGCAATTCCATTGCCCACAGACCAAAGTGTTGACTCATATATAGCATGATTTAACATTTGCTCTCTATCACCGCCCCAGCTTGAATCGTTGAGAAATGTTTGCCCCCACTCTCTACCTTCTTCGATCGCACTAACAATATTTTGCCAGATAAAAGGCATATTCATAATCGATTCAAAATCCATACAATTTTTACCTGATTAACTGAAAAGACCTAGAGATTTCTAGCTTTAGTATTCCCAGTAGCAAAACTTAATAATTAGTATTGTTTAAAACTTTAGTGAAAATAGCGGTAAATAATGTCCATGACTAAAAGCACCTTTATATAAAGTCAGTTTCAATTTCCGAAACAAGGCTGACATAAGTTATAGAAAGAGGTTACGTTAAGTGTTAATCACAAGCCGCACCCCAGCAGCGATGGTAAAAGAATTAGCAATTTGCACCCGTGGACTAACTAAGCAATTTGACAGGCACGTTGCTGTTAATGATGTGGATTTAGAAATCCAGGCGGGGGAAGTATATGGACTGATTGGGCCCAATGGCGCGGGTAAAACAACTCTCATCCGCATGTTGGCAACTGCTGAAGAACCAACTACGGGTGAGATTTATATTAATGGCGATCGCCTACTCCGTGATAAGAGTAATCCCAAACTGAAGCGTCGTCTAGGCTACTTACCCGATGACTACCCACTATATGAAGATTTGACAGTCTGGGATTACCTAGATTATTTTGCGCGTCTCTATCGTTTACGAGAACCACGTCGCACTCAACGTCTACATGAAGTTTTAGAACTTATTCAACTTGGAAATAAACGCCACAGCCAGATTTCTACTCTGTCGCGGGGGATGAAACAGCGCTTAAGTTTAGCGCGAACCATTATCCACGAACCGATTTTACTACTACTAGATGAGCCTGTTTCTGGGCTTGACCCCATCGCCAGGGTGCACTTCCGCGAAATCATCAAGGCTTTGCAAGAAGCTGGGATGACTGTAATCATTTCTTCCCACGTTCTCAGCGATTTAGCTGAACTGTGTACATCTGTGGGAATTATGGAACTTGGCTTCTTGGTAGAAAGTACCTCATTACAACAACTTTACCAACGTCTTTCCCACCAGCAAATTGTGATATCCACTCTGGGGAACCTGGAGACACTTTTAAGGGAATTGAAACATCATCATTTAGTAGAAGAGTGGGAGGTGATATCAGGAAAAAATAGCGTGCGGGTGAATTTTTCGGGTAAAGAAGAAGATAGTGCTGAGTTATTGCGATCGCTGATCAAAGCAGATATTCCTCTGACTGATTTTCACTGCACCCAAGAAGACTTAGAAACTATTTTCTTAAAATTAGGTCACAAACAAGCATCTTAATTTACCAACAAATATAACTTCCCATTTTTGGAGAATTTTTTCTGATGATGCCCAATTTTATAGACAAAATCGGCGATTGGAATCCGCAACTATTGCGGGAACTCAAAGGAAGGCTGAAATTTTTTAATGTGGCGATCGCAGTTGCAACATCGTTACTGCTGCAACTAGTAGTTTTTCTATATCAATTACGCGAATTTCCTGACGATCGATACTCGCTAACAAACACATATTGTCGTTTAAGCCAAATATATCAACGGCAACAAAACCAGACTTACCAGCAATCAGATCGATATCAAATTCCTAACTTAAATGATTTAGTCGCAAAAAATATTTGTCCCCAAAATCAAATTGATTGGCAGTTGTGGTGGCGAGATCATTGGGAATATATATTCCTGACTTTGAGTGTAATTTTTGTATTTACACTATTAGTTGCAGGAACTTATTTATTAATCAACGATTTAGCTAAAGAAGAAAGTCGCGGTACATTGAATTTCATCCGTCTTAGTCCCCAATCAGAAACTAGTATATTAACTGGAAAATTACTAGGAGTTCCGAGTTTAGTTTATCTCGTCATCTTAGTTGCAGTTCCTTTACATCTGTTGGCTGGACGTTCTGCCGAAATTGCCTTTAGTTACATTTTGAGTTACTACGCTATTCTTGCTGCTAGCTGTATTTTCTTCTACAGTGCCGCATTGCTATTTGGTTTAATTAGTCGTTTGTTTAGCGGTTTTCAGCCTTGGTTAGGTAGTGGTGCAATATTGCTTTTCTTGTTCACAGTAATGGGGTTTGCATCATCGTCTTCTAGTAACATTTTAAATAACTCAACTGCTTGGATAAGGCTTTTCGCTCCTTGGGATACAATAAATTATCTGTTTCCTAACTTGTTACGTGTATACAATGGTTCTCAATTGAAAAACCTAGAGTTTTTCTATTTACCATTAGGGACAAATGTTGTTATTATTGTTGGTTTTCATTTATTAAATTTGGGATTGTGCAGTTACGGAATCTTACAAGCTCTGAAACGTTCCTTTCGTAATCCTCAAGCCTCAATTATTAGTAAGGGACAAAGTTATGTATTAGTAGCTTTTTGCCAGATAATGATGTGGGGCTTTACCTTACAATCTTGGAACAATGATTCCAACTTTTATGAACAGGTTGGGTCGAATTTAGTTTTTTTGGCAATATACAACTTGGGGTTACTTTTCAGTTTGATTGCCATTCTTTCTCCTCATCGTCAAGATGTACAAGATTGGGCAAGATATCGACATCAAGAAGTTTCTAGCCGCAAGAGTGTTTGGCGGGATCTAATTTTGGCTGAAAAAAGCCCTGCACTTGTAGCGATCGCTATTAATCTGGCAATTGTTACTATCCCTTTGGTAGTCTGGATTTCAATTACATCTGTTTTTGATACAGACTATAGCCAAAATGGGGCAGGTGACAATTTTAACAGCTTAAAATTACTTTCAGCTGTAGCTTTGTCTATCAGCATAATCATGATTTACGCGACCATTGCCCAATTAATACTTTTGCTGAAAACTCCCAAACGTTCTTTCTGGGCAATAGGTACTATAGGTACGGTAACGTTCTTACCACCGATGATTCTAGAATTTCTTGGTATCTCCGCGTGGAAACATCCTACTGTATGGCTGTTTTCAACCTTTCCTTGGTCAGCGCTCCAATATTCTGGGGTGACAACAATTTTTATGGCATTCCTGGCTCAGTTGAGTGTTTTAGCATTGTTAAATTTCCAGTTGACAAAGCAGGTAAGATTAGCAGGTGAATCTGCTACGAAAGCATTGTTAGCAGGACGCTAGGTAAGGCGTTATCCATTAGAACCCCGATTTCTGTGAGAAGTCGGGGTTCTTGTATTAAGGTTAAACTTTTAATTAGCGCAAGTATAGTAATAACCTGACAATCATGCTAAATCTGCCGACTCAAGACCTACGCCATACAGCCATCCAATTTTTAGAACAAAGTCCCCTACAGCGTCTAAAAATTCTTAAGCAACTGGGAATTGCTCGTTATGAGTTTTTAACTAAAATCCGCCTAAATGAAGCAAATATCATCTGTATGATGCGGTTTTTTAAATATCCAAGTCAGCTAAAATTTCCAAATCTGATAGGAGCAGATTTATCTGGCTTAATTTTAGATGATGTAAACTTCATCCGAGGAAATTTGTCTGGAGCAAATCTGCAAGGTAGTAGTTTAGTCAATGCAGACCTCTTATTTGCAAATTTAATGAAAGCCGATTTGAGAAATGCAGATTTACGAGGTGCAACTTTGGATGAGACTATTTGGTTAGAGACTCTAGTAGATAAGTGTCACCTGGGTCTAGGTACTGGTTTAACTCTGCTACAACGTCAAGATTTACAACTGCGCGGGGCTAGATTTAACTCTTGAAAAGACGTTAATTGAAACACAAAAAATTATAAGATTATTGGATCGAGATTGGTCTGGATAAGTTGATGAATATTAAGTTGCCCCAAAAATTGATGCTGCTAGGTTCAGGAGAACTAGGTAAGGAATTTGCGATCGCGGCTCAACGTCTTGGTAATTATGTGATTGCCGTTGACCGCTATCCCAATGCTCCCGCAATGCAAGTCGCTGATGCATCTGAAGTGATTTCTATGCTCAGTGCTGATGATTTAGAAGCTGTAGTGACAAAGCATCGGCCGAATATTATCATACCAGAAATTGAAGCTATTAGAACAGAAAAACTGATCGAATTTGAGCAGCGAGGGATTACAGTTATACCAACTGCGGCTGCTACTAACTATACAATGAACCGCGATAGAATTAGGGAACTAGCGCATCAACAATTGGGCATCAGAACGGCTAAATATGGTTATGCAACAACCCTAGAAGAATTGATGACAGTTTCTGATGAAATTGGGTTTAGTAATGTTGTTAAACCTGTGATGTCATCCTCTGGGAAAGGTCAGTCTGTAGTGCAGGAGAAGAGTGAAGTTGAGAAAGCATGGAATTATGCGATCGCAAATTCTAGAGGAGACAGTCAAAAGGTCATCATAGAAGAATTTATTAATTTTGAAATCGAGATAACATTACTAACAATTAAACAGTGGAATGCACCGACTATTTTCTGTCCTCCGATTGGTCATCGCCAAGAACGAGGAGATTATCAAGAATCGTGGCAACCTGCACTAATTTCTGAAGATAAGATATTAGAATCTCAAGAAATAGCGAGAAAAGTTACTGATGCTTTAGGAGGAGCCGGAATTTTTGGCGTTGAATTTTTCATTACTAAAGATGAAGTGATTTTTTCCGAACTTTCTCCCAGACCGCACGATACGGGAATGGTGACATTAATCTCACAAAATCTCAATGAATTTGAACTACATCTAAGAGCAATTTTAGGTTTGCCAATTCCTCATATAGAACAGCTAGGAGCCTCAGCTAGTGCGGTAATTTTAGCTTCGGAAAAATCTAATTCTATTGGTTTTACAGGCGTAGCCGATGCTTTGTCAGAAAAAGATGTGGATATTAGATTATTTGGTAAACCTAATGCTCATCCATATCGACGAATGGGAGTATCTTTAGCCAAGGGTCTGAATATCGAAGAGGCTAGGGAAAAAGCTACTAAAGCCGCAAGTAAAATCACAATTATTTAATCATCATCTGATGAGTGCCTAAATCAAAGGTGATGCTCTGCTTCCGAAGCTAGTTCCGACGCAATGACAAATGACCAATGACAAATGACCAATGACAAATGACAAATGACAAATGACAAAGGACTATAATTATGCGAATTGCTCGTAACATTACAGAACTTGTTGGTCGTACTCCCCTAGTGCAGTTGAACCGCATTCCTCAAACAGAAGGATGTGTTGCGGAAATTGTGGTGAAACTAGAAAGTCTCAACCCATCGGCATCAGTCAAAGACCGGATTGGGGTGAGTATGATTAACGCCGCCGAAGAGGAGGGGCTGATTACTCCTGAGAAGACAATATTAGTAGAACCCACTTCTGGAAATACAGGAATTGCCCTAGCAATGACAGCAGCAGCTAAGGGTTATCGATTAATTTTGACAATGCCAGAGACCATGAGTGGTGAGCGTCGGGCAATGTTGCGGGCTTATGGAGCAGAACTGGAACTAACGCCAGGTATGGAAGGCATGAGTGGGGCAATTAGACGAGCGCAGCAAATAGTTAATAGTACGCCAAATACCTATATGTTGCAGCAGTTCCGGAATCCAGCTAATGCTAAAGTGCATCGAGAAACTACAGCTCTTGAAATTTGGGAAGATACTGATGGACAAGTAGATATAGTTGTGGCGGGTGTGGGCACTGGTGGTACGATCACTGGGGTAGCAGAAGTGATTAAAGCACGCAAACCTAGTTCTAAAGCGATCGCAGTTGAACCAGCCAATAGCCCAGTTTTATCTGGGGGACAGCCAGGTCCACACAAAATCCAAGGAATTGGCGCTGGGTTTATTCCTCAAGTTCTCAAGATAAAATTGATAGATGAAGTGATTACCATCACCGATGACGAAGCGATCGCTTATAGTCGGCGTTTAGCAAAAGAAGAAGGGCTATTATCTGGTATTTCCAGTGGAGCCGCTTTATGTGCAGCAATTCGCGTTGCTCAACGTGAAGAAAACAAAGGGCGTTTAATTGTGATGATTCAACCCAGCTTTGGTGAGAGGTATTTGAGTACACCGTTGTTCCAAGACCTGGAGGCAAAGTTGCCCGCTAGCGTTGGTTAACGATACATTGAATTAATGGTCAATTCTAAGCACGTTTCTAACCATTACGAAACTCTCAAAGTTAGTCCAAGTGCAAGCCTTGCGGAGATTAAGCAAGCTTATCGCCGCTTGGTTAAGTTGTTTCATCCTGACAGTAATCAGGACACAGCCGATCGCGATCAGATTATTCTCATCAATGCAGCTTATGAAATCTTAGGTGATAACCATAATCGCCGCAATTATGACCAACAACTACAAAATGATTCTCAAAAATTAAATAGCGATCGCCAACAGCGTACAGCATCGGCGCAAAAGCATTACCAGACAAAACGAAAAACCGGACGGGAAGCTGACGAGCAAGTTGAAGAATGGCTGCGTCGAGTTTATCAACCAGTCAATCATCTACTTGATGGTATTCTCTATTCTCTAGAGGAGCAAATAGAGCAATTAGCCGCCGATCCTTTTGATGATGAGTTGTTAGATGAATTTCAGGAATACTTACAAGCCTGTCGAGATGACCTCAAGCAGGCACAAATTATTTTTCGCTCTCTGCCAAATCCCTCTACTTTAGCAGGAACTGCGGCTAACCTCTATTACAGCCTCAATCAAGTAGCAGATGGGCTTGACGAGTTGGCTTATTTTCCTTTGAACTACGATGAGCGTTATTTACACACAGGCCAAGAACTATTCCGCATAGCGACAAGATTACATTGCGAGGCACAAGCGTCTGTTATATAGTCGTTGGGCATTGGGCATGGTCAAATAACAAATGACTAATGACGAATGACTACTGACAAACAAATTAGTTTATGCTGGAAACAGAAAAAGATTAAGAAATTTTAAATTCTGCTCATAGTGTACTCATGCAATGTATTGTTAATCGCCGCGCCCAGTTTTCGGCAAGTCATCGCTATTGGTTGCCAGAACTGAGTGAAGCCGAGAATATTGAAAAATTTGGTGCTTGCTCTAAATTTCCTGGACACGGACATAACTATGTCTTATTTATCTCCCTTGCCGGGGAATTGGATAAGTATGGTATGGTGCTGAACTTGTCTGATGTCAAACACGTAATCAAACGAGAAGTTACCAGTCAATTGGATTTCTCTTATATCAACGATGCGTGGACAGAATTTCAACAAACTCTGCCCACCACTGAGAATATTGCCCGGATTATCTGGCAGAGGTTAGCACCGCATTTGCCTTTAGTGCGTGTGCAGTTATTTGAACATCCTGAACTTTGGGCAGATTATATAGGAAACGCAATGGAAGCATACCTCACTATCAGTACTCACTTTAGCGCCGCCCATCGGCTAGCTCATCCTCATCTCAGTAACGAAGAAAACACTGAGATTTATGGGAAGTGTGCCCGTCCCCACGGTCATGGACACAACTATCATCTAGAAGTCACCGTCAAAGGGGAAATTGACCCACGCACCGGTATGATTGTCGATTTAGGGGGTTTGAATCAAGTGATAGAAGATTATGTGGTTGAACCATTCGATCACACTTTTTTAAATAAAGATATCCCCTACTTTGCCGAAATTGTGCCCACTGCTGAGAATATAGCACTTTACATTAGTAATTTATTGCGATCGCCCATTCAAGAATTGGGAGCTAAACTTCACAAAGTGAAACTGATTGAAAGTCCTAATAACTCCTGCGAAATCTACTGCACGGAGTCAGAATCAGATTCAGTCACCGCAGATGTGAATCAGCCAATATTAGCACGGGTTTAGCTAATTGAAAATTTAGGCATAGGACATTTTTAATAATTACGAATTACGAATTACGAATTACGAATTATTAAAAATCGCCCTTTCAAAGTGATTCTTAAAATTTATTTTATTCTCTTCGTTCTCTGCGGTTTAAAAGTTATTTATTTAACCGCAGAGGCACAGAGAACACAGAGTAAAGAAGATAATCGAAAGAATCCAAGCCTAAAAAAGTTTATTGACTAAGCAGGTGAAACCAGGTAGCAAAGGACTTGTCAACTCATCTTGACTAAATAGAGTAGCTGCTAACTTTAATGCAGCCTGTTCGCGTCGATAAACCTCAACTTTCTTCTGTATAGAATCGCAAATCCAATACTCCTGAACCCCTTGCACCGAATACAGCTTTAGCTTTGTTTCCCTGTCACGTTTCTCATTTTTTTCACCGGGAGATAAAACTTCTATTACTAACTCTGGTGCGCCGGTGAGGTGTCCAGCTTCATCTAGCAAGTATTTTAAGCGTTCATGACTTGCCCACACCACATCAGGGATCACATTGTCAGAATCTGAGAAAATGATTCCAGGTGCGATCGCAGCTTTACCTAAACCAGTTTCATCTGACCAAATCTTAAGAACGGTAGCAATATTTACGCAGCTTGCCTGATGATCCCAACTAGGTGATTTAGTCACAAATAGTTCTCCATCAATAATCTCATAGCGATTTCTGCGATCGCCAGCGAATAACTCTAGGTCATCTGTCGTCCAACGCACTGGAGTTGTTTGCATAGAAACCCCCTAGCATTTTCTTAAATCATACTTTTAAAAATACCGACGGCGGGCGGAATGTCGCAAATAGCGATAAATGCCCCAAGCTAAAACTCCAAAAAAGAGATTTAGCAAAAAGCGACTAAATATAAACCACAAAATATAACTATCAAAAAGCTTGGACGGATTCAAAGGAATAATTTTATTGGCTAAGAGAAACAGCCCAAAAATAGCATTTCCACCCAGCACGAGGGCAAAAAGCACTAAACCCCTCTGCCAGTAACGTCGCTGGGGTGTACGTTCTGAAATCAGGGTAATTACAGGTTTACCTTGCACTTTTCGCAGTAATTGTTCTAATCGCCAAAACATCCACAAGAGAAACGGAAATAAACCATAATTAAGGAAACATAGCGCTGGTGAGTAACTGCAAGCACTAGATAGAATATTAACTAGGGCATGACAAATCACAGAATTCAGCCAAGCCCGAAAAATGAACTTCCTGTCTTGATGTAACCGATTTTTAGACGAAATATACATTCCCAAGGCATATCCCCAAGGCGCAGAGAACATGGCATGGACTGGCGTGCTAATAGTACGCCCAAGAATTGATCCTGTATTGTGAAAAAGATAAATCCAGTTCTCTTCGGCGGTAAATCCAAGGGCAACGGCTATGGTGAAGAGGAAAACAGTTGAGGGAAGTAATCGATACGTGCGTTGCAAATAATAGGTTGGTACAACAACCCCTGCTAACTTGAAGCCTTCTTCAATTGAACCTACTTCCACAAGCTGCCGCAAGATTGCACCAGGGAGCGATCGCTTGATCCGTTCCCAGTCTATAACCCAATTGGCTACAGTTTCAAAATTCCATTCAAGTCTAAGGGCTAAAAGACCAGATATTGCCCCGATGCCAAAGAACATCAGTAACTTTAACAGAGGTGGGGCAAATGGTACTCGATAGTAGTAGTAGCCTAGCAGCAGCAAGGGTGGTATTGCTGACCACAGCAGTAGAGAAAAATCAACCACTCACCTGAGCAATTACTGTGCGGTGACGATGGGTATTGTTGGTGATAGTGGGAGTTTGGAAACCTGCTTCAACAAAAGCTTGCTCAATGTCCAAAGCAAAATATTCATCTAAATATGGTTCAGTACTTTTGAGCAAAGTCAAAATGTAGGCTGGCATTTTCTGGTAAACTTCAGACTTGGGATTCATATCCATGATTGCCAAGTAGCCACCGGGACGTAGCACGCGCCGTATTTCAGCAAAAATTTGTCGGGTTGCTGACTGCGGTAATTCGTGACACATCAAGAAAATTGAGACTAAATCAAATGAGGCATCTGGTAGCCCAGTAGATTCAGCTTGGGCATGAAGCCAATTAATTTTAGCTTGGCGTTGCCCAGCGCGGTAATTGGCAACGGCTAAGAAATAGGGAGATAAATCCAAGCCTGTGATTTTGGCATGAGGATAAATTTCTTGCATGGTAAATGTACTCAAACCCACACCACAGGCCAAATCTAGGATTTCTTGGGGTTGATTGGGGATTTGCACTTTGAGGATATCGTGGTAACTTTGGCGCAGTCTAGCATCTCCTTCTGCTCCAGCATCCTGCCAAATTCCGGCATGGACAGTACGAGCAGCAACTTCTAGCTCCCAAGCGGCTTTCCAACTGAGGTCTCCGTCTTCGTAGGCATGGAATGGCCGCAAATAGTATTCTGGGTAGGAAAGCTCAGGATTTTGTACTTGAGCTAGATCAGCCTTCCAATCACGCGCTTGTAGTGTTTCGACTTCTTGCGTCCAAGGTACGCCAATTCTCTCCGCACGTTTAATCATCATTTGACGGGCTTGATGTTTCGCTAGGTTGGCTAAAGGCTTGATTGCCAGTACGCCATTTACTAAGCGGGAAGCGAAGCTAGGAGTAGTTTTTGCAGTAGCAGTCATAAATTAATTTGCGTTCACAGCTTTTTTACTTATGACATAATTGCTGGACGGCAGTCTAGAAATGAATTGAATTATATAACGATGTCATGGAATTTTGATATGGAAAATTTTGGTGTGATTTGTTTTTCCAGAGAATCACACTGTTCTCCAATTTATACACTTCATTGAAGATTGACAAAATCTATCTCAACAGAGAGGGAAAAAAGTTGAGCGCCATATAAAAAAAGACTACAGCTAACTTATTGAGTCTCAAGTATGGCAAGAGCAAGAAGAGCAAGTGGCTTTTTAAGGGATTTTCAAGAATTTGCTT
Organism: Nostoc sp. LEGE 12447; assembly: GCF_015206985.1. Taxonomy (NCBI): domain Bacteria; kingdom Bacillati; phylum Cyanobacteriota; class Cyanophyceae; order Nostocales; family Nostocaceae; genus Nostoc; species Nostoc sp. LEGE 12447. The sequence continues at coordinate 109,351 of NZ_JADEXT010000025.1, forward strand.
TCAAAGGCAATGTAATTGACTTAGCGATCGCAGTCATCATCGGTACTGCCTTCAGCCGGGTTATCACCTCCTTTGTTGAGGCTGTGATTATGCCATTGATTAACCCTTTGATTGGCGTGACTGGCAAAGAATGGAGAACTATCACTATAGGCCCAGGAATTGCGATCGGTCAATTTCTTGGCGCAATCATTGACTTTTTAACCATTGCCTTAATTTTATTTGTAGCAATTCGCGCCTTACAAAAATTGAAGAGGCAAGAGGATGTTCCCGTAGAATCCCCACCATCAGACGCTAATGTTATGGCTCAGGAAAGGCTGACTGCGGCGTTGGATAGACTGAGCCAGACATTGGAATCTCGGAATAATCAAGTTTTGTAAGTGGGAGCAAGGGGAGTAAAAGGGAAAGAGGTTATTTTTAATTCTCCCCCTTGTTCCTCGCCCCTCTGCCCCTTGTGCCCAATCCCCTATTTTGCAGAAGGCTTGAGAGCTAACAACATCTCTAATTCACTGGTGGATTTATCGGGGCTATTAGCAGTAAAGCCAAGACCACGAATGGAATTGAGGATGGTGATGGTATTGGCATCAGATGAAATTAAACTATTGACCAGGGGCACAGTTTTAGTTTTATCCATATCCAGGTAGAAATAGCCGCCGTTGGGCTTTTGCAAAGAACCAGTAACGGCTTTGAAAGCGTCGCTATTATTAAGAGATTGATTCTTACGATCGCTGATTGCGTCAGCAATTGGGCCACCAAGAGCCACAAATACAGTATCTTGATCCAGCCAACCATGCGCCAATAAAGCTCCCTGCTTGGGGATTTGCCATTCAGTTACGTCTTTACCACTGATATTTCTATTGGCGATGTTGATTTGTTGTACTTTGGCCAAATTATCCAATTTTGTCAAGGTGGCTTCGGCTGTTTTGCGATCGCTAGTGTCAAATACTAAAGCACCTCCAAAACCAACACTTGCTAACACTCCTTGATTGGATGGAATAGCACCAAAGGCAAATTCCCCATTCATCCAACCAAAAATATCCTTATCCAGGTCAATATTGGCAATTTTCACTTGTCCTCGTGCTTGTTCCAGGGCCTGCTTCATTTCTGGATAATCTTTTGACTGTTCTACTAAGGTTTGCCAGCCACGGCTGATGCCATTTCCGCTAATCAGAGCAAAGGTATCAGTAGGAAATTGCCCGACTATATTTCCCGGACTTGATTGATACTGAAATTTATTCAGCTGTGGATCTAAATTAGCGATCGCTTTTACCCGCACTCCCGCATCATCAACACCAACACCCGCTACCACAGATTTTATCTGCTTCAGTTGCGCTAAGGCTTGTGGAGGTAACTGTTTTGCTTGCTGACTTCCGGCAGTTAACTGCTGTACCATACCTGCATAGTCTGGTACATAAATTTGGGCGAGGCTATTTTTAACATCCACTCCTTTGCTGAGAATGCTACTTGCACCTTCTTTACTGGCAAAAGAAGACTGTCCCTTAAAGGTGTCAATTGCTTTTTCTACAGCTTGCTTTTCGGGGGCTAATATCAAGTGACTATTATTTAAAACTACGCTATATGTCGGCTTGCCATTTTCTGTAGTTTCAAGAATTTTTTGACCTTGGTAGTCAGATTCCTGGGATTTCACCCCTTTTTGTGACTTCAATTTGTTAGCAAAATTCAAGGCACTGATTTTATCCTTGATTCCCACTACTACCAGGATATTTGATTCCTGCTGTAAATTTGTTGGTACATTAGGTGCCCCGGAGGGCACTTTTAACTGTGCCGGTTTCACAGAATTTGGTGGTAGTACAGCAATCATCACACCACCAACCCAAGGCTTTATGTCTTTTTCATAAGAAACGTTACCGTCACTGAACATTTGCTTATTGAAATCTTCCAGACCTTTTGCCACTAACTTTTGTGCTTCTGGAGTGCCAAATTGCTGTAACTTTGCCCAAGCTTGAGGGTCAGTAGTAATATAAGTTGCCATCAATGCTGTTGAAGGTACTAATTTAGCACTGCCGAGAGCGTCTGAGCTACTTCCTGATGGGCCTTTCAAATACATATAAGCCGCGATACTTCCTGCTACAACGAGAGCAGCACCAACCGCAGGAATGAAAAACTTTGATTTACTTTCGGGCATTTTATTATCCTCTTTTGCTCAGATTGTCACCGAGATTTATACAAGTGTCACTGTAGAGTTTTCGGATTTATTAATAATTTCCGCTCATCGATCGGTATTTACTGATAAAATTAGTAGTCCTATAAGCTAGCAGTCTCAAATAATTACCCTAAAAAAGACTCCCAGGGAATGAGGAGCGAATCCGCAAATGATATGCTGTTCATCTCAAATAAAATAGCCTGCTCAACAGCAGCAAGTTATCCTAAGTTATAAGAACAATTAGGAGTATTTGTACTTAATGAGAATCTATCGAGGTGCAAGAGACACTTGACTCGATGACAAAAAAGTGCAAAACATCAGTAAAAGGAAATGCGGGAGGGATATGGAAAAAAGTCCCAGGATCGACAATCGATCTTCGGAAACTTGGTTGAGATTAATTTCAATCCTCCAATCCCCAATGGGAATCTTAACCCCCATATTGCCCTATTGATTTGGGAAATACAGATACCGCTATTTTGCTTAATTACATCTAGCCAAGCCAGACTTTTCAGGATTACAAGGTCAGTAAGGATCAATGTCGAAGTCTTATTTTGATACAGATAATAACGGACACAAACCTTTTGAGTTACCGGGAGCAAGACCACACTACAATCCCGATCGCCCCGGACAGGTGGAGCATATTTTTCTCGATCTCAGCTTAGATATCCCTAAGCAGAGCTATCAGGGCAGTTGTAGCATTCGCCTCTTGCCAATCCGTAATGGCATTGACCGTTTGACTTTGGATGCTGTCAACCTGAATATCGAGTCTGTGCAGGTGGACGATGTGCCACAAAATTTTGACTACGACGGGGAACAGCTTTCTATCCAACTTTCTGAGACGACTCAGATTGGTAAACGCTTGCTGATTGCGATCGCCTACTCGGTGGAAAAACCGCAACGCGGCATTTATTTTATCCAACCAGATAAGCACTATCCAAACAAGCCTACTCAAGTTTGGACTCAGGGAGAAGACGAAGACTCTCGCTTTTGGTTCCCCTGCTTTGACTATCCAGGACAATTGTCTACTTCAGAAATTCGCGTTCGTGTCCCCAACCCCCTCGTAGCGATTTCCAACGGCGAACTGATTGACACCACAGAAGATGGTGATTATAAAATCTACCATTGGTTACAGCAACAAGTTCATCCTACCTACTTGATGACTTTGGCAGTAGGTGACTTTGCCGAAATTCAGGATGAGTGGAAGGGTAAACCAGTTACCTACTACGTAGAAAAGGGGCGGGAGGAAGATGCTAAACGCAGCATGGGCAAAACTCCCCAGATGATCGAATTTTTGAGCCAAAAGTATGGTTATCCATATCCTTTCCCGAAATATGCCCAGGTTTGTGTAGATGACTTCATCTTTGGCGGGATGGAAAACACCTCCACAACCTTGTTAACAGATAGATGTTTGCTGGATGAACGCGCCGCTTTAGATAACCGCAACACCGAAAGTTTAGTCGTCCACGAACTCGCCCACCAGTGGTTTGGTGATTTGGTGGTGATTAAGCATTGGTCTCATGCTTGGATTAAGGAAGGAATGGCTTCCTATTCTGAGGTGATGTGGACAGAACAGGAATATAGTCTAGAAGAAGCAGCTTACTATCGTTTTTTAGAAGCTCGTCGTTATATCTGACTTTTCCCGTTAAGTCTTGAAAGGCTTACTAATAAAGGATTTAAGAAACAGCACCGCAAATACGGTAAAGTAATTGCAATCGAGTGCTAAAGGTGACAAGCAATGCTGGACTGGTGGGAGA
>NZ_JADEXT010000026.1:0-110860 GCF_015206985.1 Nostoc sp. LEGE 12447
CGTTTTTGTGCTTTAATTCCAAAATTCTCTCATCTAAAGTGGATGTTTGAGTGGTTCATTCAAAATACTACTTTTGATTTTCCGTCTCTTCAGATGTACGGAGCTTTTTCAAAAATCAAATACTAATCCTATAATCCACTTGGTTTAAATAAATGATGAGTGTACTTACCAATGTCACTATGTGGATTTTGTAACTGTTCAAAATGAAATGGTTGGTTGTTTCTAGAAGTAGTCAAATTATTGCTCATCACGCAAAAACTCAGGAATTAAGAATAGTTAATTAGGAACAGTAGAGGGACTACCAAAAATAATTGGGTCTTTTTCGTGATAATTGATAAACGGAACTGGCCCAATAAAGTAGGGAGTACAAGTCCGACCAACAAAAGGAATAGTCTTGCAAAAACGGAAAAACATAGCAGTGTTAACGGAACCGCTAGATTCATCTATATCCCAAACCACTTGTTTAAATGATTTACCAAAGGGATGACGACCTGTTGGCTCAAGACCACCATTAGCTACAGCTAAAATTCCATAGCCACCTTTGACTTTTTGGACTTTACCCGAAATCCATTGCGCTCCAGTGGTCTGACCAAGACCTGAAGCTTCAAAGTGGACGCAATTATTTTGATTGCAAGGGACATTAAACCCCTCTTGATAACTGCCAGAAATGCTGCGAATCCGGTTAGCTTCTATATCTCCCAATGGCAAATCTACTTGACCAACGAAAGAAAGATCCGGCTCTGGCACATTAGGAAAATTATTCCAAGATAAATCCTTCAATCCGGGAATGTCTGAAATTAGAGTATCTTGCCAATTAGCAAATTCATCAAATGATGAGTTTTCAATCCCCGGAATCGATGTCAGCTTGTATTTAGACAAATCAATTTCATTGCCGAGAGTGATATTATCTAAATTGTAATAATTAGCAACGTTACCAATTCTTTGATTAGTGCTGATACCCATTTGGCGAAAAAAGTCGGCTATTGGTGCTACACTACTGGCTGATTGATTAGCTAAATCAGGTATAGCCTTGACTAAATCGCTAAGGGTTTGAGTTTTGATTATTCCAAAATCATCAAGCTTTAAACTATCTAAATCAATAGCTAATGCCTGAGATATCGTCGAAAGGGTAAGCTTTTCAATATTCAGATTGGCATCTTCAAAATCCCCAAGCTCCATAAAATCGCCAATACTTTGTCCAGCTTGCCAAGTTCTAGTCTGATTCCCTCGGTCAGTTGGGTAAGTCACATTACCAGATTCAGATACAATCATGTCTTGAAACTTCATTTTTGACCAGTCTGGAATCAAGCCATTCTTGCTACTAACAAATGGGACTTGTGCTGATGCTTTGGGCAGTATAAATCCAATTACCTGATTCATGATTCCATACTTACAAAAACTGTGAATAAACAATCCTCCTAGCAACCCAAACAATATTAAATAGCGAATCGTGTCAAAACTAATTTTGGGCGAACGCTTTGATGATTTCATATTTGTCCAAGCTCAATTAATTTGTTAACTAAATTAAGTGAAACACCAGCTTGAAGAGCAGCAGCAGGCATTTGCTCTCCACCTTGAAAATGAGTCAAGAATTGCTCAATCCGATTGTTAAGTTCATCAGATGAGGAGAGCGAACCATTACTAATCGCTACTCTCATCCCCGCTCTGATTTGTTTTATGGTGTTGATAGTTTGTACTAGTGGCGATAATCTCGGTCGCGTTACCAGAGAAGATGGCTTATCCGAGATAATTGACACTTGACTGTATTCAGGACGGGAATTAGATGGGGTAACTTGAAAGTGGTAAACTTTGCGTGAGCCAGAAGCAGTTTGAGTAATCACTGTAAGCAAAGTTGCACTTGTTTGCGGCAGTCCTGGAACCGGAAGCTTTTTAATCCGGCGTAAGTGAAGTAATCCAGCACTACTGTTTTGACAGTTCTGGTCGATTCCCTCTAAACAACCATCAGTGTCAATCAAAACTTGCGAGGGATCGTCAATCCACACCCGCTTCACCATCTCCTTGACTTCATAAAATGAAATTGATACGCCTGAGCCATTCCAGACCTTAATTTTTTGCAGCTTGGCAGTACTGCCACTAACCTGAGATTGCTTTATGGTGCGGACTGTACTTTGAGCATAGGTTTTGACTGGAACTAGACACACTGCCAAAAAAGCAGCAACCCCAAGCTGGAGCGCTGTCATGAGTTTTAACTTCTTCATGGCAACTCCAGAGAACGATTCACCAAAAACGTAATCTTCGTCCCCTGTGGGATATACCAAACATTGGGACGAGCGGTGATTTCTTGGTTAGAAGTTTCTGCACGACGAGCAATGGTGTCACTAAGCTTGCCAAAAGCACCTTGCAAGAATGCCCCGCCAATATTGCGCTGGCTGTTTGAAGTCGTGCTAGAGCTAAATGTCCCTGTAGCAGAATTAATTACACTGCTACTGGAATCAGATTGATTCAGGATTGTTCCTACTTGGCCCAAACCACTGACTAATCCCACAGTCAAGTCAGAACCTCCCCCTTTCTTATCTTGGAACTGTTTAGCTAACAACGGTTTCCCGCCTTCTCCTAATACAGAAATTGCACCGCTACTAATTGGGTACTCAGTGTTATCTTTGATAATGCTCGTGACTTGCACACTTACATAAGAGCCACCATTAACCTGTAGGGGTTCAACGGCCAATAAAGTGCCTTTATGAATTGCCACATTTCCATAGTTGTCATGCAAATCAGCCGTTAATCTAGCAACATAGCGTTTACTATCATCTGGAGCCTGCTGTTGTTGGAAGCGAGTATTTTCGCTTTGCTGCTTGACCACTGGAGTCACTAAAACACCATTTGCGAATTCCCCAACAACTAAATAGCGAGTTTTACGCTGTTGCAGAATTTGGTTTTCTTGAGGCAAGTAATTACCATCTGCTATTTGTTTATCAGATTTAGAATCGGCTAACCAACGAGGGCGAATTTTCTCAATTTCTGTGGATGTACTGTTAGAGAAGTTAGGGCGTGTTTGCTGTGTTGTATAAGCACTATTGGGTGGCTGTACTTGAATTCGTGTTGTATTCGGTGTTTGAAAGGATGTCGCCTCTGTTGATATCTGCTGGTTATTTGAAGTAGGTGTATAAGCGATTTTTCCGTAAGATCCTAAGCTGCGAAGTCGATTAAATTCAGCTATCACGTCTGTTGGCGTTTCTGTTTTCGGCGTAACAGTCCTAACAGGATTACTAATTCTTGGCAATGTTTGATTACGAGGTGGTGATGAAATAGTCTGGTTAGTTCTACTCGGAACGTAATATCGTCTAGGGCTATAACTTTGTGTTTGTGCCACAGGTCTAACTGTTGGTGTTGGTGGTGAAGCTGCAACACTCACAGGTTTATTATTAACTTTAACTTCCTGCTTACTCTGATTAATCTTATTTAATTCATCTTCTTGCTGATTCAGCGCTAACTTAGCGTAAACATCCCCATCTGTTTGCTCAACTTGTTCTTTATTTCCTGAAGACTTTGGTTCTTCAATAGTTTTAGTAGTATCGCGGTTATCAGGATTAAAAATTCCATTCAACAGCCAAAATATAGCTAGGAAGGTCAATCCAAAAGGGAGTGCTATGACCAACAATCTTGACCAGGGAGAAGTAATTACTGTATGTTTAGTTGTGACTGATGGATTATCTAATTCTTGCTCTGACGTAATTTCCCTTGGGCTAAAATCTGAACTCATTGCTGAAGATTTTAAGTCATCATCTATTTGGAGAAAATCATCTACAGTTGATGAGCTATTAATGTGAGTATTTGTCATTGTCTGTTAGCCAAATTTAAATCGACGATTTGCGTAATTTCTAATCCAGCTTGCCTGACTTGATATATTTTCTTTGCCAGAGCAGTAGTATCATTAGGGATGTTTTGCGGTGTACTAATGGCTTCTACAGTAATAGTTTTGTTAAAGGGTATACCTTTGCCTGCATTATCAACTCTTGTAAAAGTAACGAGAGTAGCTACTAAATCTACTGACCATTGACCATCTTTAATTTTGCGAGGTGATGAAATGAAGCGGGGAATCAAAGATACTTGTGTATCACCGTTAAATACCCCTGCTGGGGTCATTTGAGCTAGCTTACGCAAAAATGCTGTCCGAAAATCATGCTTTTCACTGATTGCATAAGCAGCTTCATAAGAAGAAGTAGTTACTCTGCCATTAGAACGTTCAGTTCTACCTACATCTATACCAGCATCTTGTTTAGTAATGGGTTCTCCTTTTTCATTAAAAGTTTGAACAAGTCCATCCCAGTTAAACATCTTGATAAATGTGTTAGAAATAAATTTTTTAATAACTTCATCGGAGCGTTCATTCGGTTCTACTGCTTGGGCAACAACTGATTCTCCTGATGACAATTGCACTAGGGCTAACTGCTTTTTACCTAAACTACTGACTGCCCCATAATTAAGGATTTGTAGTAATAAAGAGAACAAAGCCATCGAAAATCCAGCTAGTGAAATTATTCCGATTCTAGTTGGGACAGATTTGTTATATTGCAGAAGCTGTAACGGCTCTGGTTTTGCCTTTGTACCATTCTTTGTATTAAACATTGTTAGATTATTGGTGAAGAGGGAACTCTTAACTCTTAATAGAGAACTCTTAATATAGCTATTACCTCTATTTACTGAATTTTGATACTAAACTGCCACCAGATGTTGTTATAGCTTTAGTAGCATCAATAGCGATTGTGCTATAGGTTTCAGCCGCTTTGTTGATTTGTTGAAGTACAGCTAAACCACCACCAGCAGCTAATCCAGTTGCTAAGAAAGGAGCAAAAATCCCAATTGTAAAAAGAAAGAATAGAGGTTGATCTGCTCTAGAGGTAGCAATCAATTGTCCGGCTAATCCGGCAATTACGTTGAAACAAAGTTTTGCCATTCCTACAGCGAAATAACCCGTAAGCCAAGTAAAAATTGCTTTTCCACCATAAGGTAACAAAGAACCACCTACAGCTAAAGGGCCAAGAAGTGCTGTTAACAACATCGTTAGTTCAATCGCCCATTGGTAAGCTCCGTTCAACCCAATCAGTACAATCGAAACAATTTCGATGACCGAAGAACCAATATAAGCACTGAAAGGAGAAAGTATTACTTGTATAGGATTAGCCCCACCTTTAATTGCCTCTATTGGAGCTTGAATAATTCTGTCTATTTTTTGAATGACCCACGAAAACGGGCCGCTTTCACCAGTAAAATAACTCGGATAGTCTTGTTGAAGTCTATCTTTAGCATCCGACAGACATTTAACAGATTCTTCTGGACTCAAAGACGAGGTTTTGCAATTTTCTATTTCTTTCGCAATAGCTCCACGCACCGCTTCTACACCCAAAGCTTTTTGATATGCAGCTCTTAAATCAATACCTTTTGCTGTACGTGTTAGCATGTATTGGTTTGTATTGTTAATGTAATTTCTGATTCCGAGAGTACCTGCTCCTAAAGCTTTGCCATTATTTGCTAAGAGTACTATAACTATCAACACCCAAATAAAATCTGTGTATGCACGTTGTTCATCACCTAAGAGCATTTTCTTTGTCCACTCAACCATGAAAAAAACAAATGTTGCAACGGCGAATAATACACCGACTTTGCACATAGCAGCATATAAATCACCTGTGATAGTTTCTTCCCAAGTCTGATTAAAACCTTGAGCAATAAAATCTGCTGTCTTACTTGCTTGTTCTAATAAATCTGCACCAGCAAACTGAGATTGAGCGAATAAGTAATTTTTTGAAAGCATAAGGGTGAATTGATGATAAGGAATCAGGAAGATGTTAAGAGTTTCCTCTCCTGGTTAATTTTCTTGCGTTGGATCTAAACGAGATATACCGATAAGTTCATGGGTCAAAGAAAGAGTACCTAATTCATTCAAATCTTGTTTTTTGCGTGCATTTGCTGTGTTTTCTGCAACTTGAGTCAGCATGAGATTGGAGTATGAATTATCCTGCCTTGCTTGCAATGAATCAGTGCGCTGTTGTGCCAACATGGAAACCACCAGACCATTTTGAGCGGCGATCGCTTTCAGGACATTTTGAGAAGCATCCATGTCTTGAGCCTGGTCAGCAATAGTTTTTGCGTCTTGGGCTATTTGTGTTGTTTTCTCTATTTTTTGAGACGTATCTGCTTGCCCAGTTTTACCTACAACACTGATGATTGAAGCTCTTGTGAGTTCTCGCTCTAAATCTTGCCCCTTTTCCTTAGCGACTGGTAAAGAGTAAGTATCAGCAATCCGATTTTTTAGTTGATCACTACTAGCAATCGGATCTGGCGCTCCCATCTCTCCGACAGTATTATCAATTGCAGCTTGAGCATCTTCCTTAATGCCAGCCCAACTCTGATCTATTTGCGATTGTGTCCAAGTTTGGATCTGACTTACTTCACCTTTAATATCATCAATTATAGAGCTAAAAAAATCACTAATGACTAATCCATAACTGGGTGTAGCTAGTAATAAACTTACTACAGTAGCAGAAAGTAGTACAGCAACTTTTTGACGATTCTTCATGGTTAAGCTACCTTTGTTTTTTGTAATTGAAACATGAGTTTTTTAGCTTCCTCAGATAATTCTTCTGACCGAATCATTTTGATATAATCCTCAGTAAACCTGACCATTCCTAATAAAGGATTATCTTGATAATTTTTCAGAAAAAGAGTCCGCAATTCTTGCTCATGGGGATTGTTAGCAACAGATGCCAATAAACAGTGGGCGGGATAATAACGGCAAAAAGTTAGTTTACCGTTATCATCAAGCAACCATTGAGAGTAAATCCCCGATTTTTGAGGATAGAAAGCTTCTGTACTGTTAACCCGAATGATTTCGGCAGGATATTTAAATCTATCTATGAAGGGGTCTACTGCTGAGGTTTGTATCCTCCCGACTAATCTAGTCCCAATATTTGCAAAAATCTTAGATGCTGCCTTGCTTTGATAAATACTCTCTGGCTCTTGGGCAGATAGGATTACGCGAATTCCCGCTTTTGCACCATTTGCACACAATCTACCAATCAAATCTGCAATTGATTCAAATTGAAATAAGATTGGTGCTTCATCGAGGAAGAAGATACTGACTTTCGATGCTAACGCTCGTCTGAGTGCAGCAGCATAAGCGCTCAGAGCTAAGATGGCTGCATCCGCTTCACTTGATAAATTTCTTAATGCAAAAACAAGTAATTTTGCATCAGTTCTAAAACTAGAAGGGCGAGAAATTGACTGTCCAACTCTTGTGCTTAACCAGTAACTAAGTCTCAGTCGAATTTGTTCTAAAGCTGACATTATATCTCGACTGTTACTGGCAATAGAATCTAATTTAACAAAAGCTGGGGAACAGTATTTGTAAAAGTCTTGCAGCGTTGGAGTTTCTGTCCATGCCTTAGTTCCCACTCCTGATAAGAGCGCTAACTTATAGCGCATTTTGATTTCATCATCGTTGAAAAATATTTTTAATGTTAAAGCAATGATTGACTCAATATTGGTAATCATTCCAGGACTAACCCCAATCATGCTAGTTCCAATCACCATTGTCATCAGCACCGATTTCAAAAATTCCTTGAAATCATTCAATCTTTCATTGATAATTTCTGGTTCTAGCCCTTGCAAATTCGGTAACTCAAAAAGATTGTTGTATTCTTTAGAAATATCAAAGTAAGCCCCGTCTTTCCCCAACAAATTAGTGTAGTCAGTGAAGGTAGATGTACCATCTGGTTTGGGGTAATCTAAAGCGACAACTGGGATATCTTGGGCAAGTGCTGGTGTAAGAATTCCAGCCACCAGTACTGATTTCCCCGAACGAGTTGCACCGAAAACAGCTAGATTCTTGTGATTTTGGTACAAGTCTAGATATACAGGTGTTCCGCCCTCTTCTGCAATTAACTCAAACCCAGTCCGATCTCCTGTGGCTGTGCGAATTAAAGGCATCAGCCCTGGTGCTTCCGAACTAAAATATGGCAGTCTGCGGTTAAAAGGCTTGGTTAACAGTGGTTCCCAAACAAATGGACAACACTGCAACCATGTCTTCCAGGCGTATTCTATCTCCCGGTCAACTGCCGCCGGACGCAAGAAGTAACTCGCAAGGTAACGGCAAGCTTCATCTAAAGAGCGTGTTGATTGACGGTGTACCAGAAAAACTACAGCCGTGTGTACGACAACATTTCCTTTGTAAATCGTCTTTTGGGCTTCTACTGCTGACTCAATATTCAGTCCCGACTTGACATCAATATTACCTTTATCACTGGATAATGTCGTAGAAGTAATCGATTGTTTAGTTAGTCTTTGCAGATTAGTTTTTGTGATTCCTTGGTTAGCTTTCGTAACTTGACAGATGATTTCAGTATCGAAAATCCTATCTCTAGATATCAGTGACCAGAGATATCTTAGTTGTCCCTGTTCGTCTATCCAGCCCCCTGGTTTTTGACTAAAATTCAGCGCTCCAATATATTTATCTTGGATTTTTACCCATTGACGATCCAAAAATGGTAAAGACTGCTCATCTTCTAGTAAATGATGCCGGATGTGAAAATCGCTTGTTTGGGTTTCAATTAGTCCATTTATTTCATCTATTTTTAAGGGATTTGGGATTGCTGTTGGTGGAGAATGGTTAAATTGCTGCCAGATTACCGTCCAGAGTTCTTCAGGACTCAAAGCTTTAATCCCTAATTTCATCTTATTACTAAGCAAATTCTCCCATGATTGAAAACCATCATTAAATGAATTTTGCAGAATATTTTCAATCTTGGTATTATTAATGTAGTGAATTTCTCCAGTGAATTTGTACCAGAATTTCTCCAATTGTTTAATAATAGACTCAACAAAATCTTGATTTCGTGACTCATCAGAAGCAACAGTATAAGTACACCATAACCTCAAGAATTTGTTTTTTCGGATTCCACTTTTAGTTAATCCTTTGATTCGTAATCTTTCACTACGAATCAAGAGTTTAAGTTGTTCGACTGAACAAGTATTCTCAATTTGCTTAAGTTCTTGTTGACGTTCATAATCCGAAGTAAATGAACCAAAATGTATGGTCATTGATTCTTGCTCTGGGATTTCCTTAAGTCCGGCTTCTATCCCCTCGAATATCGGTAATATTTGTTCATTGGCTAAATTCGGATGAATCCCTAAACAATCAAAACAAAATTTAATCTGAATAGATTCACCTTTTTTGAGAATCAATGCACCTATGCCTTTTCTCCCGCCTAAATTCAAGTTGCAAATCCCTGCTAAATGAATAATGTCCTCAAAGGGAGTCAAGACTTTAGCAAACTCAATTTGCTCTTTTTCTAATGTTTTCTTACCTAATTTATCTGGATATTTAGATTGTTTCGGAGTTTTCATTATGAAGGCACAAATTATCTACGATTGGTGGATGATTCAAATTATTTACTGTTACAAAATAGGGAACTCTTAACTCTTAAGTGGGAACGGTAAAAAATGAGAAATTCAAGAAGAATTCAGGAGCAGAGCCGGAGATGCTACGAAGCACCGCTTTTTCGGTCTATTACATTCCTGAATTATGACCCAACTCTTGGAGAAGCTACGCCCTAAGCGTAGCTATGCCGCAGGCTTTACGACAAGCTCAGGGCATCGCCCCTGACGGAGTGAATTTTGACTCTCAACCTACTTCTTTAATTCTGGGAATTCCTCTGTTGCCTGTTCCCTATTCCCTTTTAATTCTGATTTTTGTATTCTTTTTCAATGTTTTAAAAGGCATATAACCTCTACTAATTCGTGGTACGCCGATAAATTTTCCCAAAAAATCTTTATTCGTAGAAACTACCCACCATGTTGCCCATCCCCAAGCAATACTTAATCCAGTTGCTAACCATCCAGCTTGAAATGTATAAGAAACAACAAATACATTCACTACTCCTATTACTGACCAAGGAAAAATTTGGTCGGCGGGAAATGGGCCTAATCTGGGTCTGTCTCCCAAAATTCTATTTACAGTCCGAAATTTATTTTCATTTTTCATGATCTCAAACTATTTCAGCATGAAAAGACTGTATTAAATCAGTTATCAGTTATCACAGTTTCAGTCAAATAGTTTGACCCTAACTGTTACCTACTAATGAGTGAGAAATGGGGGACTCTGACGATGCAGATAAATACATCACTCTCTACTGATAACTGTTTACTGTTGGTTATGCCGCACCTCCACCAACAATCAAGCCAGTAACTAAATCTCCTACAAAAACTGAAAGGACAATAATTAATGGAGTTCTGGCTAATGTTTGCCAATCTTCATCGTTGCGGGCCGCTTGAACAACCCGGACTAGGCTGATGCCTACGTAGAGTAAGAACAGACCCCTTAATACGTTGAAGAACAATGCTACAACTGCTTGTGTTTGTCCGTTCCCAGCATTACCAAAGGTATTAGTCATCCAGGTTTGAGCAGTGTTAAAAAACTGTGCATCGGCTGGCGAGGAAGCAAAGTCAAGTAGACAAACAACCGTCAAAATCGTAAACAACACCGCATAAAGATTGACTCCATACTTGCGTTGTATCTGCTCAAAATTAGTCAACAGAGCTTGAGATTGCTTTGGTAGTGCTATAGCGATCGCCGTAGCAATCATCAATCCACCTAAGAGGATGTTATGGACTGACATCGACACAATCATTGCCGCACCCGTCGTTCCCATTAGCACTAGTGTGCTATTTGTTATCGTGCTGTTCTTTTTTCCTGAAGCCAGTACAGCAGCAGTATCGGTATTAACAACCCTTTCAGTCTCGTTGCCGTAAGTATGCATTTCGTTCTCCTAAAACGATACGCATATTATTCGAGTTTTCACCCACAAAACCTACAAACTAAAGTACTAAAAAAAACCGTACCTTTGCTTACATAGAATATTTAATACAATCTATTTCACAGTAAATATAGCAACTAGACTGCTTATATAGATGTTATAGCTGTTTATTATCAGTATTCTAAATTATATAGGTATACAATTTTGTATTCATTAAGAAAAATTAGAAAAATAAGCGCCAGATAGCCTATTGACTTTTTTCCCTTTATTGGTTTTCTCGTCAAGCAGGAGGGTGTGGGGTGGTGCGAATACGGTTCAGATAAGCATTTTTCACTTTCCTTGTGGTCTGGGGAATGGCTTTGCAGGTATTGGGTAAAGGATGTATCCAAAACCAATACCAATACCTTTCACCGAACCGTATTGGGGGTAGTGCGACTCGTTTGCGGTGAATTCATAACCGCTCCAACGGGGCTTGGTCAGTATGGAACCGGTAAAGGCTGGATGTCGAGCTTGTCGCCGACTTGAATTTTAACAGCACCAGAGGGCAGTTCTAAAACCTGAGTAGCAACACTACCCCTGTAAATTGGACAAGGATTTTTTGCACAAGGTGGAGCGTTGTAAATTACCGTCGTCACCATACTATCCTTGATGAAAATGATGTCTAGGGGAATTTTTACTTGCTCCATCCAAAAGGGGACATTTTTGTATTCCTTGCCCAAATTAAACAACATCCCGCGATCGCCGGGCACATGATTGCGAAACTTCAGCCCCTTCTCTAATTCAACAGGTGTGGTGGCTACTTCCAACTTGAATGTCCGCTGATTGTAGGTGAGCATCTGCTTTGTGGGTAAATGCTGGGGACGAGTTTGCAAGTAGGCGATAGTTGATGAAGCGACAATTATTGATATTCCCGCAATTGGGCCAAGAATATTTAACAGTTTGTAAGCCGCAGCATATAAGTCGATTGTTGTGGGAATTTTGACTAATTGCATAATTTAACCAAAAATATTGACATTGCCGGCACTATATATACTTGAGTCAAGGGGACTGGACGGTAAACCCTGTAAATCAGCTTTGTTTCGCATACCCTCAATCCGTTCAGCTTCCCGGATTGCCAGAGGATTCATATTATTTCTCGCTGACAATAATGCTTCAAGTCTAATTTCTAGCGGCGGCAGTTCACCTATAGGTGGAACATCGTCTGTGAACATCAGGCAAAAAGTAGAGATAGCCGCCCTTTCCACAATTGCTTGGATTTCCGCACCCACACAGCGATGGGTCGCTTTGAGCAGTCTACGCCATTCTTCATCGCTGAACCCATCTCTATCACGGAACCGATAATCAAATCTAGCGAGATGAATTTTAAAAATCGAGTGTCGTTCCCCATTATTGGGTAAATCCACCTTAAAAATGTCGTCAAATCTCCCGCTTCTAGTCAGTTCTGGTGGTAGCCATTCAATGTTGTTGGCAGAAGCAATAATTAATACATCACTCTTTCTTTCCTGCATCCAGGTTAACAACATCCCTGCTAGTCTTCGGGACAAATCATCATCGAGAGTAAATCCCTTGTCAAAGTCGTCTAGGTATAGAATTACACGGTTAATCCTGTCTACTAGTGCCAGCAAGTTTTTTAGCTTGTACTCCGCCATGTTGCCGTAACTACGAAAACTGCCCCACTCTAAAACGATCATCGGAATCCCCAATCGCTGGGAGCAAGCTTTCGCTGAATGAGATTTACCTGTGCCTGGGGGCCCAATCAATAAAATACCTTTGGGTAGCCGAAGATTATATGCTTTAGCTAACGGCGTTAATAAGCGCTTATATGTCTTAAAAGATTCCTGCATCAAGTCCAGTCCGCCAACTTCAATTGCTGGGGGCTGGAGAAACTCAATATTGTAAACTCGCCTGAGCAGGTCAGTTTTGTAAAGAGAAAGTTTTTTTGTCAGTTCTTGGGCTTTGGTACAAGAAGCTGTAGCCCAACTAATCCCATACTCAATATCTGCTAAATACATCCCCACAGCAGCAAGGGCAATCTCATTAATTTCCTTTTCACTATAGTTTTTTGGCAATACCCCTTGTAGATAATTGCTGATTTCTTCAACTGTTGGCAGTTCTTGTCTAATCGTCGGCACAAATGCGGTAATTTCAGATGAAAGACTGGCGTTTGGCCCCAACAGGATAGCTGTTCTATTTGAGTTCCGGTTGTCAAGTTTCAGATTTATAAGGGCAGACTTAATCCATTCGGCGGTTAAGAAAAAATCCGGGTCAGTAGTTGAGTTTCCCAACCAAGGAAATATCCCCTCTAATATTAAAATGCCTTCTTTTTCAGTCGCTTTCCAAAATCGCAGGATCTCAAAGTAATCTTCGCGTTTATTTTTGGTCATCGGCTGATACTCTAGTACTTGTTGTAAAATCAAGTCCTGCCCATTAACCTCTAACTGATGTAGTTGATCGTCTGATAGTGTCCACAGATAGCATAAAACGTGCTTTTGTTGACATTCCCTAGCAATGCTTTTCAGTAGTCTTGCCCTTTCTTGCAGTGGAGATTCTATCGCAATCAAAGGATTGTTTAGTTTTATCAGGTCAAATACTTGCTCTATCAGCGTAGTATTCATCAGTTTTTTTATTTGTTGGTCATCCTGATAATAAAAGTTGTAAAAAATTGTTTCCACAGACAAAAGTATTGAAAAATACAGTACTTTTACCTCTTGCTTTTTGACTACAATATGCCATTCTCTCTTAATTTATCCAACAGAATTCAGGAGTCAGGAGTCAGAATTCAGCAATGCTTTATGACCGAAAAAGCGGATGAATAATAGGATTTAAAACCCCCACCAAATCTACGATTTGGTGGTCAACAAGACCTGCGCCGGTCTGAATCCCCGACTGATTGATTCTGACTCCTGTTAGCGGATAGCTAAGGTTTAGCCCATTCTGACTTCTGAATTCTTCTTCAACCGCATTGTCTGAGTGAGCAATTTTACTTAAAATCAACGCTATATTATCAGAAAATTGCAATTAATATTAATATTTAAGTCTCAACTATTTTTTGTATTTAATATTTGCCATATTTATCTATAGATAAAATAAATATATTTAATAAATTGACTTTCAAACTTATTCATCTGTTAAAATATTGACAAAAAATTGTGCAAATTAGGTGTGCTTTTATGATATTCAATCTTAACAAAAACCGGATTTATGTACTTGCTTTACTGTTAAGTTTGGGAGTGTCTTCATGCCAATCACCAGAACAAAAAGCTGCTTCTGCTCAAAAAGCAGTAGAAGCAGAGCGAGAGCAAAAGTTCAAACAGTTTGTCGAGAGTACGCCTGATTTATACAAAGTAACTTGGAAAGTTTGTGGGAATGCTGGCGTAGATTTAAATAGAAAAATAAATTTGGGCTGTGATGAAACTAAAAATATTCCTACTCAAGGTTTCCAAACACCCATTTATGTATGGGGCCCTGCTGGAGAAATAAAGTTTATCACTAAGCCTAGCTTCTTTGCTGATATTTCATCGGACTCAACTCTTTTTGTCAAATCTAGGGGATGTCTTGCATCAGGTACTGCTAAACAAGAGCAATTATATGTTGTCAGAGAATTTCCACTAAAGAAAGGCAGTAATCCTCAACCTAAAGATGCGAAAATAGAAATCCTGCCAAAACAGGAAAAAGAGAAGATATTGCGAGATGCTGTCGCAAATGCACAAATAGAAAATGCAGCTCTTACAAATTTTGGTGTATCCTCCAATGGGCTAATTCCTACAGGGAAAGCTTGTCAATCATTTGATGAGTGGAAGAAAGCTAATTAGGAACTCTCTTTCAGTTTAACTAATATTGGGGTCAAGTCCCCATCCCATCCAGGGGAAACGCATCTGAATTACTCTATGATCGCAACGAAGGTTAGGAACCAACGAAAAAATCTTTCCTTTCGCGTTTGTTTACCTCCATCTGTGTGAAGAAAGCCAATCGCCGCAGACCAGAACTGTCTCACCATCTCCCTAATGTTTACATTTGTATACGTTGTAGACGTATCCACGGCTTCCATTTGCCGTTGGGAGAACGCATTTAAATTCTTCCTATTAACTGATAAATATTCTGAAAATCTCTATTTCACAGTCAGAGTCCGAATTCTTTGCAATGCCTGCCTAAACTTGTTGGCATCATAGGTTTTTTTTAAATAATTTTGGAAACATCGGAAACATTATGGAAACATTGCAAAATTTTCTTGACCTATCAGTGAAGGGATGCCAAAATTGGTCAAACAAGCGCAAGTAGGAGATTAATCGATGAAAGTAACTAGACATCGAGACAAAATTTTAGCAGCGCTACGGGAATGGTTTCGCATTCATAAACAAGCACCTACTCTGGAGGAATTCTGTGCTGAACTGGGAATGCAACCCCGCCAGAAAGCAACACTGCAACGATGGTTGCAGACGATGCGAGGTATCGATGTGGAATGGGAAGATAATGCTGCCCGCAGTCTTCGCTTCCTCACCCCTGAACCGGACATTGAACCAGGACTACAAATACCCGTAACGGAAACATTGCGGTATTTAGCAACCGGCTTAGTAGAGTGGGAAAAACAAGAACCTATGAACAGAGCGCATATTCCAAAAGCTCTTCGTGTTGGAATGTCCAGAATGCATTTAACATCTTTGCTTTCTGGAGACGAACAAGCCCCCTCAAGCCTGCCAGAATTTTTTAACTGGGCAAAAAAACCAGTTCTTGACTGGCAACCAGCAGCAGAGATTAAACACCTATCATCGGAAGTCACTCTTATAGAAGATGGGTTAGTTTCCGATTTTGCCCTCCAGTGGCAAGTTACGGGTGCTGATGTAGAAATGCAGGTGCAAGAGAAAGTCCTGCAAGATGTCCTGGAATACTGTCGGGTAAACCAACTAGAAGAAGCTTATCGCGCCTTACGAAAGCTGATTATTGAGTGTCCTGTCCTCCCCTACTCTCAATACCGTCGCCTTTTGTCTTCATCCCAATTAAGACCTCTGCGTGATTTTTTGCTGCAAATGTATGTGGATTTGGTTGATTTAACAAGTGACCCCACTTATCACTTCTGCTCTCGCTGCAAATATGTAATGCGTCGCCGTCGAGATGGAACTTATAACTGCCGAAACATGACTTGTGAACAGCTGAGTGCGAAACTCCGCCTCCCACCCCAAGCGTCAATTCCCAAGCATGAGGCAGAAGATTGGAAAGCCCTTACCCCTGGTGTGCATCGGTACGGGACACTGCCAGGACTTTGGGAAATTCAGCTTGCAGAAACCCTGACAAAACTGGGAGTACACGTTACTCTTTGGCCTGAAATTGATCAATTTGACTTACTCGTAGAGTTTAGTAAAAAAGTTCGCTGGGCAATTGACGTTAAAGATTGGTCGTATTTAGATGAAGAGCGTTTGCGGAAAGTAGACTATCGCTTTGATACTACTGAAACCTTTATAGTCTTCCCAGATGAGCGAAATGATGTCTTACGAATTGAGGTGGAACGCCAAAGACTCGAACCAGGATTGGGTGGCGTGCGCTTGAAGCTGGTTAGTGAAATTATCTCCCAAGCGAAAAAAATTCTGGAGAAGAAAAATCATGCGTGATATTTCTCAATGGGGTAAACCATTGCGTCAAGCCCTTCGCAAATCGCAGGACTTAAAAGCTTATGTGGAAGAAAGTTTACCTGATGCAGAGGCTAATATACAGCAACGAGAAATAGCACGTCTTGCTCAACTTATTGCGGAAGTGGAATTGGGGTTAACCTTACTGATGGAGGTAGCTCCAGAAGAAAGAGCGACTTCCGTATCAGCGTTACTTTTAGGATATCGTTTTCCAGTCAAAGCACTTGAAAGTGAAGAAAACTGGCTACTCGTACAAAAAGCCCGTTTTTATCTTGTGCGTCGTAAAGGAAGACAGTGGGAGCGGACTCTGGCTGAATACATTAAATTACCTGAAATTATCAGGATATTCAGCTTAACGGATACAAATGATGTTGCTCAACTGATTCCATGTAGCACTTACCCCCAACGTTTACAACTGTACCGTCAAACCCTATCAAAAACTCCATCGCACAAAAAAGGAAAAGTCAAACTAGCAACCTCTGGTTATTGGTATGCCAAAGTTTCTCATAAAGGTCACACTACCGTTGATGTTCCGATCAATATTCCTGAAGCTGTCGCTAATCTGGCTCTTTCTCCGCAGATATCTTTTCATGGCACACGCACGGCTGTGAATCCCTCTCGTCTTGTCACCTTAGAAAAATTGCTACAAGATGCTCAGGAAATGGATGAAAAACTGGCCCAAGCTGGGTACGAGCCAGAAAATTATCATCAACGTCTAACAGGAATTGCCTTAAAGTTATACGACGCATCAATAGATGATTTTCAACCTTCCCTACCAAACACTGAAATTAAACTAGAGCAACTTGTCCACATTGTCGGTTTATTGAATGTAGGTAAATCAACACTGCTTGATATTCTGATTTACCATTTTGCGAAACTTGGATATCGCTGTGCATTGCTGGTAAATGATGTTGTGGCAGCAGTGCGTGTGGCTTCTCTATTTCGAGATGGATTGGGAATTCTTGCGGCCCCTGTGTTGGGAAGCAGCGATCGCTTTCAACACTTAGAAAAAGTTTATGAACCAATTCTAGCAACCCAAGGTGAAGAAATCGAAACAGGAGCAATCCACCCAGCATGGCGTTGGTTTAGTCCTGTCTGTCCTTTACTACCTTTAGTGCAATCAGAAGAAAAATGGGAGTTCGGTGAAGAACCATGTCACAATCTTTACCAAAAACAACCCACTACTAAAAACGGCAATTCCCAGACACAGGATGATGAGGATGTCGAAGATTTTGAGGAGGGCGAGAGTGAAGATAAATATACTTGTCCCTTGTATTACAAATGTCCGCGTCACCAATTAGAACGAGACATAGCTACAGCATTGGTTTGGGTGTTAACACCAGCCAGCTTCATTCATACGCGCGTTCCCCCGCAAGTTTTTGCAGAAAAACTGACCTTTGCTGAAGCTGTTTACCGTGAATGTGACTTTCTCTTTGTTGACGAAGCCGACAGGGTACAGGTGCAGTTTGATGAAGCTTGCGCCCCCGATGAAGTCTTAGTAAATTCTTCTGGAAACTCCCTATTAAATAAGCTAGGACTCAAATTCGCCACCACTATTTACAATTCTGACCGCCGCAGCATGGCGGCTGAACTCGTTGCCACTGCAAAAAGAGCTAATGACTACGCGCAAATTGCAACAGACCTAATTCTCCCCCGGCTCCATAACCAACCAAAACTTGTGGAATGGGTGGGACAAAACCCCTTTACAGGTCGTTCACTCTTCGCCCATATAATCCGCGACATTCTAGAAACACCAGAAACAGAACAGAACGAACCATCTCCTAAGCTGAAACGTGCCGAACGCAGCAAGGAACGACAAAAACGCATTCAGGCTGGTTTACCCCCCGAAGAGGAACGCCAGCGCCGTAAAAAAATCATGCAAACTTTGGAGGGATTTTTGCAAGCTCCCCTTAATCGTCGCAAAGGAGGAGAACTTTCAGACCTTGCCTTTACTCTACTGAGTGCCGAAAATGATGCTAGGGCATTAACTGAGGTTGCTGAATGGTTACACAAATGGCTGGAATCCTTGGGGATTTCTCTCGCAGAAAAAACTAAATTCGAGGAAGTTACGCACCATTTGCACTTAGCAATTCTGGTAACGGTACTCAACGATAAGCTGGGCTTTCTAGTTGATAACCTGAATGCACTCATGCGGGCGGGAGTTCTTGACTTGCATGACACGAGTCTTGCCCTTGTGTACCGCCCACCCCGTGATTATCTGCCAGTTGTGCCATCTTCACCTGTGGGAAACATTTTAGGCTTCAGGTATACGCGAGATCGGAGTAACAAATCTGGTGGGAAGTTGGAATATTTTCGCTACGTTGGGGTTGGACGCTATTTACTCCTAAATTTTCCCCATCTCTTTGCTGTTGATGGTTGGGATGGCCCCCATACAGTTTTGATTTCAGGCACTAGCTACGCTCCAGGGACACCTGCTTATCACATCCGCAAAAAACCGACTATATTGCTAGAACCAGCTACCAATAATTACACAGCAGGTGATGCCGGAATTGGCGAAAGCGACTTTTTCTTCAGTTCCCAACCTAATGCAGTCGGCAAGTACATCGCCCTATCGGGACTGCCACCAGATGTGAGAAAAATAGCTGTTAACGAAATGGTCAAGGCCATCTGTCACAATCCTGGACAAGCCAACAGCTTTCTCGATCAATTATTTGCAACCTTGAGTGATTTAGCCAAACAAGATCCAGAACGTTGGGGCGATCGCCAACGCTTATTGCTGATCACCAACAGCTATGACGAAGCAGAATTGGTGGAGTCAATTTTAAAACCCCTCTACCGTAATGTTGAAAATCTTAACGGCATTGCTACCCTACGCCGTGACAATGCTCCGGCTCACTTGAGTGGTATTCGTCGCGGTCAAATTCGTGACCTCGCCCAAATGTCTATTCCAATTGTCGTTGCACCTTTGATGGCATTAGAGCGAGGACACAACATTCTCAATGAGAAGCGGATAGCAGCATTTGGGGCGGCGGTATTCTTGAGCCGACCAATGCCAGTTCCCGATGATTGGCAAACTACTGTCCAGCAACTCAATAATTGGGCGCTGGAAAAGTCTGAAGATTCTAGGCTTTATGAAGCACTAGAAAAACGAGGCGATGCTCTCACGCTGACGAATATAGAAAATGAGTTCTACCAGTATGCGGTGGCGAAAATGCTTGACTTAAACTGTCGGGCGATGTCCTTCAAACAGTTAACCAGTGATGAACGTTCTATACTCTGCTGGACTCAATTGGTAAGTGTTTGGCAAATTATCGGGCGTTTGGTACGTGGAGGAGTTCCCTGTATTGTCCATTTTCTAGATGCAAAGTTTGCACCTCAATCAGTTGACAGTGAACTCGACAACGAACGAACCTCACTGTTAGTAGGCATAATCAAGGAACTTCAACTTGCTATTGAGCTAGAAGACAAACAACCTTGGGAAAAAACATTAGCTAAATCCCTCTATGGTGCTTTCTTTAATGCACTCAAACAAACAAAGGATTTACGCTATGACCAATAAAATCATTTCGCTATCGTTCTTCTTGGTCAACAATCTTAGGGAAAAACATTAGCCAAATCCCTCTACAATGCTTGCTTCAATGTACAGAAGAAAATGAAAGATAAGGAGTTAAATTATGCCATTTAAAATTAAAAGCATTCTCCCCGGAGCTTGGGAACTTACTAAGAATGAACAATACGAACTTTTTTCTCTCCAAGTCCCTACTGTATGGCAGCAAGTCGCTCAAGCTCTGGCGCAAAAACGTGTCAATTTGCAAGGTAGAGGTTATCCCGCCGTTCCCGTCTACTCCCTCGACCCGATTATCGCGGCGAGCTTTCCCAGAATCATTCAAACAGTACGTAATGGCTGGCAACGTCCCGGTGTACCTTGGATATTAGCAACAGAACGGGCTGACCTTTTCAACTTGCCTGACTTGATCAAAGATTGGTTGCGTGAGGAATTTAGCTACTGTTTAGGTGATGATGAAGTTGAATCTATTCTCGACCAACTGGATGATAATGCTTGGGAATGGAAGGATAAATCAACAGTTTATCCTTTGCAACTTCCACCAAATAACCCGTATGGCATAGACATTCGCTGGCAGGCGATACCTGATTATATGGCTGGGGAATTTCTCAAAAATCCACAGGTCACTTTCGGTTCCGATAATCAGTACCAACTAACTTTTTACCAAGTAGTAAACCTTAAGCAAGGAGCCGAACTAATATCATGGCCTCCTTATGAAGTTCCGCTAATTAAAAATAAAAAACAAGTTGGCAAAGTAAATATCTCATTTGTCATTCATTTCAAGTTGCAAACAGTTCCTTGGCGCAGTCAGCCAATGATTTATCATCAACTTTCGATTCGGCGATGGCTTACCGAAACTATAGAACGCCTACCTTATCGAGGCGTTACTTCTTTTGTTGGTGATAATCGACGGTGGTTAGATGGGAAAAAACAACCATTCCGCTTGATTCATATCCCTATTAAGCAAATTACAACGCAAGAAGGAAGAAAAGCAAGGTGGCCACTCGCTATTAGTGAATTACTGAAAATTAATGATTCTCCACTTCCTGAACCTGATAGTTTAGCTAGTGAGCCAGTTTATAATTGGTCTGTCTTTGGTGCTGCCCCGACTGGAATACAAGCTGCTATTGCTTATGACTCTCGACATTTGGGTGAATTTCCTTGTTTTCCTGGTGTGAGTCCGCTAGATTTAGCTAGTTTAGATAGTGCTATTCAAAATAAGATCGAGCAAGGAAATTTCCCAGTTCGCCGTATAGGTAAAACGATGAGAAAATCTGGTGAATCTTTACCTTTTTGGGAGCCTGGAAAGTCACAAAAAAAAGGTAGTCTAGAACCTAAAAATCCTGATGATTTATCTACGCCAATGTTGCGTCCAAAAATTGCTGCTCCTGCTACATTTCGACACCCTGAAAGCTCTCCTAATACCATCCTAATTTTGTGGGAAACCCAAAAATGTCGAGAGGCGCTAATTGCAGAAATTTGTAAATTACTTTCAATCTCACCTCAAGGAGAAACAATCACTTACGAAACTTTAACGGGGTTAACAAGAGAAGAAACTCTTTATCAAAATCAGGATATATGTCTGCGGATTATAACTCAGCACGTCTCAGACATAACAGCAAGACTAGATGTTGATAATCCTGAAGTTGAGGGCAATAACCGACAACAAAAACGCACTAATTTGATAGACAAGCGTATTCATCAGATTACCTCATATTTACCCTCACCAAAAGGATTAAGTGGTGCTTTAGTAGAAATTAAACCAAAGAAATATTTCTTTCCACCGGAGTCAGATTCAAAACTTGCTGTGCGAATTGGGGTAATGCAGGCTGGTTATGTCAATCAGCACATCCATGCTTTAACAACATCTGAAACAAATGGTCAAGAATACATTCCGAAAAAATCTCAAAATCGAGTCCAAAGGGCAGTATCAGACTTATTACGACAATTTGGAATTTTACCTGCTCCTCTCATCGACTTTGAAAAAGATGGCATAGATCCAAATATGTGGCTGACTTGTTTTTATGTTTTACGCCGCACTCGAAAAACAACAGCTAATAATCAAGCTTCTACTGTAGCGTTGATGGTACGAGTCAACCCAATCAAGGGAACGGTACAGGTCACTACCCCTACTTTCTTCGCTACACAAGGCTGGGTATCGTATTCAGCAGGGCTGGGATATTTACTCCGTGAAAAATGGGAACCTAATAGCTATGCTGATGAAACGACTGGTGATACTAGCGATGCACAACAGTCTAGTGATACCCAAAACGAACAGAAGTTTCTCAATAAATTTGTTACCGATTGCTTGCGTGATTGTTTAAGTACATCAATTGAAAAGGAAAAACCTCCCCATGTGCTGTTTATGGCTGAAGCCATAAATGCTCGTACAATGCTGACATGGTTACAAAATCCCCAACTACCAGCTAACAATTTACCCGATCAACTAAAACGGCACATGACAGAATCGGAAATAAATCGGCTTTCGGTTGTGCGGTTAAGAGTTCCAGGTAATGGTGAAGTTCCCGTTGCTATTGCTAAGGGTTCTCCTGGTAGCAGAACTAATGGTTTATTCTGCTGGCAGGATGTGTGCGATGATGAGGCAACAGCACTTTACCTCAGCATGAGGAAGCTGTTAAATACCGAGCAAGGTACAAATACATTACAACAGAAACAGTCTCGTCTGGATAATGGCGGTGTACAACCAGGCAATCCAAAACCATTAGAAATAGCTGTTATTCATCACCCAGGTCTTGAACGCGATAAGTTAGCTTGTTTTGTTCATAATCTTAGAGATCGATGGCCATATTTTGCTAATGAGGTTTCTTTACCGTTACCTTTTCCGTTTGCAACTTCAGCTAAACAATATGCTGTGAGTGCTAAAGATAGAGTGGAATCTGTTGACTTAGAAGAGGAGGACGAGGAGGAAGATTCTTCTGAATCTGTTGATTAAAGTGATGATAAACTACTGTCTATAGATTCTAGATAAAAACTGTAATTGGCATCAAAACAATCACTTGATTGTGGCGAACTACAAGTGTTGATAGCTTGAAAGCGGTTGTAAATTGTGTTGTAATTACGACTATATATTTGTACAACTTCTGATGCTTGTACTGAAACTGTTGTTCCAGAAGGAATACTGCTTAACACATTTGTTGCTTGTTTGATTTTTGCAAGTGCATCTTGCAGTCCAGCTAACGTGTAAGGCGTATTTTGAGCAATTCTCTCAACTTGTTTAGCTAATTTTTGCGCTTGTTTAAATTTTAAAACAGCGTTATCTTCAATTATTAGCCGTTTATTAATTGTAGTATAGTTAGCCTTATATTCTTGAAGCCGCTGTTGTTCTTGTGCATACAAAGGGGAATTTTTAGGCATTGTTCCTAAAAGCTTTATTGCCTGTTCAAGTTTATTGCTGGCTTGTTTCCAAGTTGTACTAGAATGTGGAGGGTTCTGTGTAATTTTTACTGCTTCCCAACTCAATTTTTTGGCATTTTCAATCGAATCAGATGCTTGGATTTCAGATGACAAACGCGCTGAAATTACAGCATAATTATTACGATATTGTTCAATTTTTGTTTTTGCATCTACGCTAACAAATGAATCTTCGGGAATCGACTCTAAGATAGTAATTGCTTCTTGCCATTTATTACTTGCTTCATTCCATACTGTTGCTGGGTGCGGTGGATTTTGCACCAAAATAGCTGCATCCATTGCTAACTGTTTTGTAGATTCAAACTTAGCTGCTGTATCTTCTTCTATTTGCAGTCGTTTTTCAACTGGATCGAGTTGCACGCGAAATTTACTAATATCCTGGTGTGCTGCAAGATATGCAGATGCAAATGAATTCGGAATTATTTCAACTGATGCAATTGCCTGTTTAATTTTGTCACGCATTAGTCTGATTTCATTAATATCTTTTGCTTGTGTTACATCACCTATGCTTGACATTAACGTTTGTGCATTCCAACGTACTTGCTCTTGAGAAAAACGCTTCCAACCAAACCAAACTCCAGGACTAATTAAAATTAAAATACTTGCAACAATTGCAGTTGTAATCTGAACAGATTTTCTTCGTTGTTGTCGCTGACACTGTTTCATCAATAGTGGATTTTTTAAACATTCCTGTGCTTCTTTTATTTTTCCTTCTCCTTCTTGAATTAAAGTTTCAATTTTTGGTTGTAGCTTTTGACAAAAACTTAAAATATCTAAAACTTTTTCGTTTTGACTATTAAAATCAATAAATAATTCATCTTTTGGGCTAAACTCTACTGCACAAATGCTGCCAAAAAGCAATAACAAACTTTCTAGTGTAGTAGATTTAATATAAGTAATTTTTCCTTTTTCAATTGTATTAATAATATTCTGGAAGTTTTTGTTTATTGATATTAAATCTTTCTGTACAATTTTGATTTGTTCAAGCTGGCATAACATGACACCTTGATTCCCAAAACTTAAACTGTTCTTGATTATACGACTCTTGGTTTTGACATCATTTTTAATATCGCTTATTGATTTATTTGAATGTATTTCTTCTAATGCGGTTATCAGTCCCGGATGTTGAGTGCATTCTTTTCCAAATGAAACAAGATACGCTAACTGTAGTATAGGCTTTTCAATAATTTGCTTTAAATTAATACATTTATTAATAATAGATTTTACAGATTCGTATTGAGAATTATTATATAAAATAATAACTCCGTTTTCATCCAAACCTAATGCCGTAATGGATTTACCAAGAACACCAATTAAGGCTTTAATAACATCAATATTTAATGGATTATTCGCTTGCTTGTTAATCTTTTTTGTAACTATATCTAGTTGTCTATATACGTTTCTCAATTGTACTTGTACTTGAGACATACGATGTAAATTTTGCTGCATTACAGGGAGACTATCAAAATTTAATCGCTTTTCTGCTGTTATTAAAACAGCAGAAACTTTTTCGTGTAATTGATCAATGCTAATTTTTGACTGTACTTGCGTAAGAATATGTAAAAAGCCTGCATCACTTAGACAAGTATCTATAAAATTTTGTAAAAACTTTGCAGGTGCTATTATATTTATAATTTTATGCTCATATTCTTCACATTCTTTAATAATATCTAATAACCTATACTGTTGATTTTCAATATAAATAATTATTTCGTTTTTATTATTAAATACTATTCGTGTAATCGCTGCACCAAATACTAAAAATAACGAATTTATAGTATGATGGCTAACCAAAAATTTTTTTGTATTATCAATTGAAGATGACAAACTGTTTAATTTATCTTTTATTTTGATTAAGCGCTCTAATGCAAGCATTGCTGTTGCTGCTTTGTCTTGCATTAATTCTGGTTGGCTAAAGCTAAAATCTAACCGAATGCTGAATGATAATTTGGATATTTGTGCAGCCAAAGACGGTAAATTTTGGGAATGTTTTTGAATTTCTGTATCGAAAATACTATCTGAAATCAGAAAACATTGAGAGCTAATCTCTTTTAGCCATGTACCTTGCTGAATAAAAATATCAATCGTCTGCACCAAATCCCAAAATATTTTCCGAACCTCCCGCAGATGGTTTTCATCGTGAATCGCTTCATCCAAAAAATCATGTCCAATTTCTAAAGCAATTTCTGAAGCTATTTGTGAGAGTATATTATCATCATCACTACCATTTTGACCAAGTAAAATTAAACCAACACCTACAACACCTTTTGTCAAACGAATAGCATCAATCCGTGCAATTTCTTCATCGAGTTTTTTTAGTGTAGGTGCTAACTCACCTTTTATATGATGCAAATCTAAAATCGTGTTAGAAATTATAATTAGTTGTTTTTCAATGACATCTGAATTATGGCAATCTAATGCCATCGAACTACCAAGCATCAAAGCCTTATTAAGTATTACATCAAGGTTGTTCATACGTTAGAACTAAAATATAATATATATTAATAGTTCATACTTTTTTATACATCAACAACCGTAATAACCCTGAATAAAACGCTGTTTAGCATAAATCAATAGCCGTCAAGCACCACATTTAAAGAACAGACTTAAGCAAAACTTATCAATCAACGAAAGAATCAGGATTTATATTTGTCAACTCCTTGATCTAAGCTGGTTGACAACCGGGAGTAGCACTGGAACAAAAATGCACTATTTAATTTGACACGATATTATTGTGATTATATTTACGCAGAAAGTTTTCCGGAAAAATCCACTTTAGACATAACTTGTGTGCGTATTGAATTCGCAGCCTTCTCTGCAATTTCTTCTCTATCAGAATCAGTAAGAACTACTGCAAGTAAGGATTTTAGAGCTTCTCGGTTAGATATAAACTCTTCATTGTATAAATCATCTTGCAACAAAGTAGCTTCCAAGTGAGGTATTAGCTCAGACGAAGGGGATAGCAACCGCTCTTTAATGCGTGCCCTTGCAGTTTCTGTTGCAGAAGTTGTACCTATACCTAAATCCCATGTTTCAATTATTAGCCTGACTTCGCGGTTGAGAGATACACGCAGCGTTGATAGGCGGCCAAATAAAGGAAGGTTGAGCATTAAAGGTGGTAATGCATTACCCCAATCCAAACCAGCGCCAATAGTGCAATTTGCTTCATCTTCGATGCAAACAGCCTCTTCGAGCCATCCTTCACCAAAAAGTAAATCTATAGCTTCTTGGGTTGTTATTGACTCGTTTGCCTCAAAATTATCCTTTTGCTGTTGATGATTCATAAATTTTTACCCGCTCGAACTTTATCTTCGTCTCAATACACCATACTCAAAGTAAACTAAATTCTCATATTCTTCTTCCGAACCGCAGTTCAACATGTTTTGTTTTTCGTAAAATCCTTCAGACCTTGGTAAGGAATGCAACCCAACTCTACCTTCATACCCTAACTCAACACTTCTAATTATTGCGAAATTTAACAGTGCTTGACCAACACCTTTGAATTGAGGTGGGCGTTGAATCTCGATTCGGTTAATGGGGGCAGTGGCAATGCCATCAATATAAACTAACCTCTTACCAATATTCAACCGAGAACCGTGCATTTGTGTTTCTATTATCATCAATCCTTGAGTTTTGTTTTCGCACTCAACTGCGTAACCTTCAAGATTTTGTTGATTGCCAATATATCTTAATTTAAATACCCAGTCCCAGTATTTATCTTCTTGACTAAATAACCTTAGTTTTTCGACCCACTCATTAACATAATCATCAACATGTCTTTGTTCTAAATCAACCAAATATGCTTCAACAGTTGTATTATCAAAACCCCTTTTTAATTCGATTTTTCGCTGCACCTAAAGCTCCTAATTGTCATTATCTGCAATCACTCTATTCGGCGGGCGAGTCAGTGTAAATTCCGAAATTCTTGAAAAGAATAAAATTACTAACTTACCGGATGATAAAATCCCGTATTTTCGTTAAATTCCCACCCAATACCGGATCTATCTTTGCCCTTACACCATGCTACAAAAAGCGGTGGGGGGAGTTTAATTCGCTCCTTGCGTACACTTTCTTCACTTACACCAAGCCTCTTGGCCAAACCTTCTTCAGTTAACGGTTGCATTCTGGGAGTATGCACTTTGAATGATGAATTATTGTAGTGCGATTTCTGTCCCCGCTTTTGTTGGTTGTTGAGATAGTCTTGAATTTTAATGATCGCCTCAGCCAACTGTGTCATTCGGGCATACATCTTCTCCACTTTTTGTTCTAAATTGGCGAGATTATCAATTGCTGTAGTTTGATTGCTATTAGATTCATTTGAAAACTCTGACTCGAGCTTATCAAGTCTTTCGCAAATAGCTCTTATCATTTCATTAGTAGAACTACTGTGATTTTTATTACTCTTAACTAAGTAATTCTCTATACTTGCCTTAATCTTTGAATCTAGGCGTTCGTCTAAATCGTTACCACTTATTGCATCAACCTTATCTTGGGAATCGCCTAAGTAGAGATCGATAAATTCGAGCAGCGTGGCTGTTGCTGTTGTGTCTTTCGAGTTGCAACAGGCGATAAACTGCTCCCACTTTCTTTGATCGCAGTTGAAAGATGCTAATTTTTTTTTACGCCCTGTATTGCTCATGTTCAGGT
This sequence comes from Nostoc sp. LEGE 12447, assembly GCF_015206985.1. Lineage (NCBI taxonomy): Bacteria > Bacillati > Cyanobacteriota > Cyanophyceae > Nostocales > Nostocaceae > Nostoc > Nostoc sp. LEGE 12447. The sequence continues at coordinate 28,002 of NZ_JADEXT010000026.1, forward strand.
GTCATCTAGGTAAACTGGGACTGGCCACGCCTATTAAATCGTGTAATTCATCATGATGAATTACCTTGATGTTATCATCGCCAAATGCATCAGCGCATTTTTCAAGCGATGGCTTTTATGAAGAGATGCTACTGCCAACGGCTACCATTGGCAATCAAAAATTATCTCAGGCTTAAACACTTGCAGGATTGCTTTATCTAATTTTTGCTCATCGAAACAGTGCTGAGTACCTAGTTAGATTGCTGAGTAAGAAAGCAATAATTGCATCCAGTACAGTCAGTCTGTACCCCTACGGGGATCTTGCTACGCATACGTCTCTAAAAGTTGCCCCTGCTTTTAAGCCCTGGTGTCCATTAAATAATTAGTTGTCAGTTTTAAATAATTAGTGTCCAAACGCATCGGAAAAAAGTTTGAGTTTTTGGGGAGCAAGTTTTACCCGTCCGTTTTTTGAAGAATTTTTTATAGAGGAATCAAACCACTCTCAAAAAATAAACTGAAAATGACTCTATAGTTTTATGGCGTGATAGCGATTAAATAGCGGGCTATTCCGATAAGCTTGATTTGGTATGAAAGCAACAGAAGCAGGGAAGAATTTTGTACAAGTTTCTTAAAATAAGCACCTTTGCCCGTTTTCTTTAACCCAAACCTACACCTGTAATATTTCTGTAGTGAACTGTTAGGAGTATGCTCTTTATCCGGTTTTATTACTTGTTAACTATAAAGTCATTTTCAGTTTATTTTTTTCACCGATTTTTAGGTTTTTCTTTTAAAGGTGTATTTTTAGGGGGAACCACAAAAAAAGATACCAGCCGTGTTCTTAATTGCTTGTTGTGTGCCGTGGATCTGGTGGATCTTACTTTCGTATCTTTATGAGCGGGTAAGTGCCTTACTACCCAAATCGGGAAAATTGACTTGCATGAAGTGTTCGCCCAAAAGCCAAGATATTTAACTCCAGAGAAAGAAGAGATAGAGGTAAGATGAATTGTGGCAAAAATCAAATTGGAAGTCTTGTATTTTTGCGAAATTAGAGAATATAGAATATAATCTACACTAAGCCTATAGAATTACTGTTTTTTAGATTCTCTGTTAACAGGAGAAATCACAATGACATTAGCCCAAAACATTAGTATCCAAAACAATAATAGCGGAAATTATCATTCTTTGTAGAAAGGATTAAAAGCCTGAACATTTGTGTAAAAACGGCTGTGGTGGCTGGCATATTAATGTTCATACGACTGTTTTACGAATTATGCTGCTGAGTTTTGCTAGTCTGGAATTTTTATATATGAATGATTCTGGGCGGAATGGCACGCTTGTTAAGCTGAAACCTCCTTGCTGGCAGGGTGTGGGAGGTGTGGGAGGACGGGGAAGAAGTCTTACCCCCCACACTCCCCACACTCAAAAATCTTGTTAGATCAAGGCTTTGCGATTAACAAGCGTGCCATTCGGCTCTGGGCGGAAGTTAACTCAAGTTTTCTAGAAAAATACTGTTTTAAAACAAGAATGACTATATTAACAAGCTTACGGGCTGTATCCTACTTAGCTCCTAATTGGTTCGGATTATATCAGGCGATCACAGCTTATTTGGGTCGTGTTTTACAAGTAGAAATCCAACTACATCAAGGTGAATGCGATCCCCTCCAAGACCCTCTATTATTTCAAGACCAAATAGACCTAGCTTTTATTTGTGGATTACCACTAATTCGTTACAGTCAAGAAGTTATAGACCAATTGCAGACATTGGTTGCACCTGTAATGCAGGCATCCCGGTATGGCAACAGTCCTATTTACTATGCAGATGTAATTGTCAAGGCTGATAGTAATATCAAAAAATTTGCCGATTTGTCAGGGAAAACATTTTGCTATAACGACCCTGGTTCTAACAGTGGTTATAATTTACTTCGTCACTGGTTAAGTCAAGAAAAATATCCGCAAAATTTCTTTGGAAAAACTATAGAATCAGGTTTTCATCAACGTTCAATTCGCTGGGTAGTTGAGGGGCTGGCGGATTGTGCAGCCATTGACAGTGTAGTGTTAGAACAAGAATTACGCGATATTCCAGAATTATCACAGCATTTGCGTGTGCTGGAAGTGATCGGCCCTTCTCCTATGCCACCATTGGTTGTAGCACAGCGTCTAAGTATCCCTTTAATTCAGAAAATGCTGATTAGCTTACTCCAACCAGATGCAGAGTTGCAAGGAGTTATGGAACAATTTGGTATTAGACGTTTTGCCGCAGTGAAGCTAGAAAATTATCGGGTACTCAACCAGATTTACTGCGAACGCTCTTTTGTCAGTTTGTCTAGTTAACCCTGTTTTCTCACTCTTGGGAAAGAATAATCGAAGCAAGGTTCTGAAACTTTTATTGATTCAAGCTTTGAGGGAAGAGAAGAAAAACAGCCTTGCTGAATTCAGCAACACCATAACTTTTATATCAGGCGGTAATGCCATAAACCCAACTCTGCTTTTGTGTCCATAACACAGCATCATGATAAATTTGCTCAAATAAAACTCGCTGTGCATGACTCCCTCCAATCTCATGCAAGCGTGGTAAAACCAATTTGAGTTCGGTAACAGCGGTGTTAAAGTCACCTTTGGCATGAGCTACCATACCTCTAGCTGCCGGAATTGCTACTTCTAACCAACTCCTTTGCAAGAAGGGATTGATATTCAAGGCATGATACTGCATACTCTGAAGCATCTGGTTTACCCAACCAGTATGTCCGGCTTTAGCAAGGGCATAGACATAATGCAAATCTTGGAATGCTAAAGCGTGTTCATCAATACGGCTGTAAAGATAAGGAATGATACTTTGCCAACGGTTTCCGACATTTACCCCACGTAATTCCAGGCGTAATAATAGTGAAATTGCCCCTACTTGGTCTTTGGGAGATTGTTTATTTGCACGTTCCCAAATTTGGGTATCGTATAGTGAAACAACTTTTTGGTAGTTTTCTTGCTCCAAATAATACAGTGCAATATGCCACCAGTTGTGGCTATAAAGCATAGAATTGCAATTTTCCCAAGTGTCTGCAAAACTCTCCATCCAAGCTATACCCTCATTGACTCTTCCTTGAGTTTCCATTACATGAGCTAAAGCATGGTGCGCCCAGGGATCATATCTATTTAAGGCGATCGCCTGACGTGCCATTTTTTCTGCTGCTTTAAGAAGGTGACATTGTTCTAAGCCAAAAGCTACCATGCCATATAAATAATCTTGTTGGGGATTGCTAGGTAAAACTTTCTGGGCTATTTTTAGTAATTTTTCTTTGTTGCCTGTATAAAAATAGTGATACTGCCCCTGCTGGACTGATATTAAATCACGGGGAAATTTGTTGGTAATCTCTTCATGAAAACTGATCGCTAAATCAATCTCTTGATTTGCCCAAGCTAAAATTGCCTGCACATATAATTTTTCTCTGTCAGTAATCTTGGCTAAATTCCGTTGTGCTACTTGCAAATATGGTTGCACTTGCTGCCAAGCTTTGCTGTTTTCTTGGGTAAGATAATAAGCCGCTGCATAAGCATGAGCTAAAGCACAAGTTGGATCAGCCTCAATTGCTTGGAAAATCGCTGTTTCTGCATCTTGACCATAACAAAGCGCTTGATCAATGAAACGGTTAATAGCTGCGATCGCCTGGGCTGAATCTGTCGTCACTACCAGTCCTTGTGCATCTTTAAGCATGATTAATTAATTCCTTGCAGCAAGATTTATGGAGGATATTTTAAACCCCGGTAAACCTATCGAAATAATGTACTATGACCAAAAGTATGTCACAGCCTCCACAAAACTGCAAGTTTTAACTACTGCAAATTGATAAACTTACCGTATTAATTTTTGTAAAAGTATTACTTATCGAGTCTCAATCTTTCATCGACCTTATCTAAATCATCACCACCAATTGCATCAAGGTTATCTAGCTAAAGTTCAATAAATTGTGTGAGCGTGCCTGTTGAACTAGTGAAGCCCCCTTGAATTTTGACGCGAACCTGGAATAATCAACTTTTGGACAGCACGGCGTTTAGTTTCTTCACCTCGACGGTCATATCTGGCAGTCTGGTCACTGTGAGCGTGTCCAGCTAACCTTTGAACTGTAGAAATATCTTCACCAGCATCGAGCAGATCGGAGATGAAAGTTCTACGGAAATCGTGAGCGGAGAAATTAGTTACTCCCGCCTCTAAACCACGTTTTTGCAAGATGAACAGCACTGCTTGAGAGGTAAGCCGTCGTCGTACTATCCTTGAGCCTCTGTTGACATGACACAGCAAGGGGCCTGCCTCGTAGTCTCGAAGCGATAACCAGTCCAAGACGACAGTAAGAGCAGCATCGGGTAAGTACACAGTCCGGTCTTTACCACCTTTGCCACCGCGCACTTCTATTGCCCCAGTATTCAGGTCAAGGTTGCTCAAGTCTAAATTCACAACTTCAGAGCGGCGGACTCCAGATCCACGGAGTATTGCAAATATTGCAGCATCTCTGTAACCAGTGGGGGTAGGGTCATCAAAGCAGGTTTGCATCAATTGGGCGATTTCTTCTGCCGTGAGGACACGTCCCCGCAATTGCTTGGTGACTTTAACGTTGGGAATGTCTACAGCACGAGCAAAATCAACAGCATCCATTATCTCTAACCGCAAGGCTTCTTTTAAAACTCGCCGCAAAGCACACAGCACTTTGTTGACATAAGCTGGTGCATATTTTTCGCTCAACACAGAGCGGACTGCTGCCGTATGTTTGTAACGCAGTGCTGCCCAGTTCAGGGTCATCGCATCACAACTCGAGTTGGTTAACAATTGCGCGATCGCATTGAGAGCTTGGCGCATTGTGGGGCGGGAACCAGGGGAAAGGGTTGCCAAATAGACGGCAGCGGGATGTTCGATTAGCGGGATGGGAGAAGGCAGAGCGAGAGGAGAAGGTGTGCTGTTTTCAAGGGTTTGATGCATTTACTTATCGGAACGTTCATTCTTATAAGCAAGATTCTGATAAGTAATTGTCTCATAATTGCGTGCTAAGGCGATCGCTCTTTCTTATCCCTCCATCGGCAACACCTCTTCACTTAGCAAGCTGTAAAATTCAGGAACTTGAGCTTCCACAAGTCGCAGTTCATTTGCGGCGATCGCTTCAAGTTCCAGCACCGTCTCCCAGCGCAAATCCTCAACCCATCGCTTAAGGATGCCTTTAATCGCGTCAACCCCCTGCTTAATACCAGAGCGAAGTATTTCTACGCAGTGGAGTAGCGTAATGCGATCGGTTGGGGGCGACTCAAATTCGGTAGTATCCTCCCCTTGGCAATGGGAGTTCCCTATAGCATTAGGGGGGGGTGTGGATACGGCCTGCTGATTGGGGTTTACACTATACGCAGCAGGGGTTTGAGCAGCATAATAGGTTCGATTTTCTTTTTGATTACGCTTTTCCACGCGATGAGCAATCACATGCATTGCAAATTCTAATTCCTCTTTAGATAAAGAGAAAAGTTTCACCTGTTGACCCCGTTTACCTTGCTTGCGGAAAGTCAGCTTTAGCCCCAGCTGCTCTATAAGAGTGCCTAGCAACCAAATAGGTTTACAGTCTAGGGGAATAGTAAACCCAAGAATTGCTTTGACGTGAGCAGCGCAGTTTTTAGCGATCTCCGTCATCTTGAGCAAAGTGGGGTCATCGGCGGTAACTTCATCACCCTTCATTAAAGAAGTGAGAATTTGATGCAGTCCCAGGTTAAATCTAGCCAGCCACCGTGCCGAGTAATTGCCCCAGTCGATGCACAAAGGTAGATTGTCGCGCTCGGTGCGGTCTTTTTGGGTGACAATTGTTGGTGGGGTAGGATAACTTTGCCCAGTTTTGGGGTCAGTAAACGATTCTTCGGGTGGGGCTAAAATTGCCTCAAGTCCAGCTAGGGCTCTAATTAAGCGACCACCTTTATCCATTTCTACGAGTGATTCGGTTACTTCGATGCCGTAAGAATCAGAAATGCGGAATTTTTCGCATTCAAAAATTTCATTAGGGTCAAGGTAATCTTTGCTCTGACGGGCACGGTACTCGCTCAAAGTAATATTCTTGGCCTTGGCAACAGCCGAATTGTGGGCACGATCCAAAGCTTGTGCTGCTGCTTTAAGACTTTCAAGAGATTGAGGATCTGAATCACTGCCCACATATATAAATGTATTGCCCATTTCGGTGAGGAGCGATCGCAAATCATCGCGCAGATTATTCAGAGAATAGTGGCGGTTAGCCATAATTTGGCAGTAAGCCTCAAGCGCCCAATCTTTCTCCGCTCCCCGCTTACCCGTTTCTCTGTCAATTCGCAACAGAAAAGCGGTCATTTCATTGGTTTGGAGCAAGCGCTCTTTAATCTTGGATGCGTTTGTATCCTTGTAACCAAAGGGAGGACGCGGAGCCACCCAAATATGAAACGGGACTTTTGGACGATAACGGTACAGTTGCTGGGCGCATTCAGTAGCAGTTTGGGAAACGCCGTGAAACACACCAAATACTAAGTCAAAATGATACTGGGAAATATCGACACCAGTACCGAGACTGGGAGAGGTGAACAAGGCATCAAAGTTTTTGACGGCGTTGGTGATATCTTTGATGAAAGCGACATTCTCATCACTGCCAGAATTATCGGAATGAACCGACCAAATGCGCCATTTTTGAGGTGTATGTGATTGTTCAGAATCCGCTGATTCTTCGCATTTGATAGTAAAGGATTTGTCGAGTTTTTTGATGAAACGCTTACTGTCACTGGCAACCATAACTTTTTCTCCAAGCATCAGCGCTGCCGAGATTTGGGCGACTAGGGCGCTAGAATTATCCCCCTCGTACCAATAAATTGTGCGTGAACCGTTTCGCCATTCGTTTTTGATAATGTACGGGACTTCACCTTTTGGTCGCATTGCAAGAAAGAAGTTTACCGTTAAATCATCCATGTGTGCATCAGCGATGACGACCAGTGGCGCATTGTATACTATATATTCCAGTACCTCCAAAATGGCGGCGCGATGTTGTTTGCAAGTATTACTGTGCAGTAGGTGGGTAAGGTATTGGCAGGCTTCATCTATAAATATGCAGCCGTAGGTGAGAGACTGAGTATTGAGTTTGTGCAAGCTGTCAATAGTAATACTAAGAGCTTGAGCCTGGGCTAAACCTGTGTAACCCAAGTCGGAATACATCGCCGTCCGCAAGCGTTCGGCAAGATTTTTCAACAAGTTAACCCGATGTCCATTGTTGAGGAATCTGGCATCAGGATTTTGGTCACGCCACCAGCGCATAAGTTCAGTTTTACCAGTGCCCATGTCGCTCCAGAGTACGACTAGTCCTGATTTTGGGAAATTGAAGGTAGGGGATTTCTTCGATTTGTCTGAATCAACTCCGCCAGAATCCGTAGACTCCTTGTTTCTTTGATGTCCTTTTATAGATGGCGTGAAAAGTTGTTCCTTTTCAAGATCATAAAGCTCAGGCACTCTCAAGCATTTTTCTTCAAGTTCAGGAATGCACAAAGCCTCAGAGAGATACTTGATATTAATAGTGACATCTGGTTTGTATTTACTTAGTCCCCATTTTTTAGCCCGATACGAGCGTTGGTAATCGGCAAGTGATTTGGCATCGTCTACGATCGCAGTCAGTAGAGCATCAGCATTTTCACCGCGACCAACCACAAAATCATCAACGCCTTTTTCTGGCCCCGGCAGTAATGCAACTTCACATTCACAACCTGCCGATTCGATTGCCTTTGCAGTGCGGACAGTGGCTTGAAACACCGACCACCTGGTTTTAGAAGAAGTTTCGTGGTCAAAAAGAATTATGAAATTGCGTCCCGGTTGTGCCAAGGGCATTAAATCTGGATGCAACCGTTCATCAAAATCCCGTCTTCCGACGCGCCCGTTCCAAATTCCCGGAAGCGCGATCGCTACAAACCCCAGACTCAGCAAGCAAGCGGCTTTCTTCTCCCCTTCGCATAAGATAATAGGAATCTCTGGATGCTGTTTCACCCACTCCCAAAATATTAGTGGATTGAGTTGATCCAGCAAGCGCAATGCTAAAAGTGAATGATAGCGCTTAATTAAATAACGCTTTGCAACTTTGTCCCAGATGGGGTTAGCGACATCAAAATAGGTAACGCGGTTGGGGGTTTTGGGGGGTGATTCGTACTTAACTGGCTTGCCTTTTTCCCAATCAATGCGAGGGAAGTTCGGCTTAATCCGCCCCCACTCCATCGGTTGCCAGTTTTTAAAGGGGTCAAGTGACTGAATCCACGTCCCACCCAGTAATAGATGCTGATACATTTTGATGTATCCATCTGTTACCCGACCCGCATTCTTACGTGGGATTTTATCAGATATGAACAGGAAATCATAAACTGATTCTCCCTCAACATGGAAAAAGTTGCGCTCAATCAACGCCGGATGAATGGCGCTGCCCACCGCTAATTCATGATACTCGGCGGCAGTGAGATAATTGGGGTATTCACAAATGTTACCTGGCAACACTTGATCCCCAACGCCCATCTCTTCTGGGCATTGGTTATTTTGCACGGTAGATTCCTCCGATAACTTTATTGTCAAGTTTCAGAGGGGGTCGATTAAATCAATTCGCAATTACCAACTCGCAATTCGCAGTTATATTTACGCCCGTACTTCCTCCTCATAGACGAAGTAGAGTAAAAGAGCCTGAATTCATTAATTATTCAATTACTCTGCAATTGCGAATTGCGTAGACGCGCTTTGTGCTGCTTTCTGTAGGGTTTTGCGAATTGCCTATGACGCTGCTTTTACAAAAATTTACATATCTTAAATATAAATTTTTTGTCAAAATACTACCAATGGTCAGCAAAAGCTGGCCGTGCGTATTGCTTTAGAGTATAATGGCAATAGCAAAGCAGCGTGGGTATCTTTTGACAAGTCAGTGGTTTCAAGTCGCCAAACTTTAAGTGCCACTTTCTTTGTCAGCCGAGATCAACCCCGCCCTAAAATATGTCGTTTTTTTCACCTTAAGGCAAAGCGTACTCCCTAGTGCGTTTTGCCTAAATTTTTATGTATGAGCTTCTCCTCCATTTTTGATTCTTGGGTTTATACATGAACAAGCTTGATCTTACAGAACTTTGCTTCTTTTCGCATCTAGTAAGGTTTAAATGCTGAGTTATACTACCTCCTGTTTTGTTAAACTTAATAAAATTACCCTATTCTATAAGGGTTTTTCTCAAGCCAACCCTAGTAGTAGGTTAAAAACTTCATCTTCAGATTGGCGGGGAAAACTTTTTGCTTAGGCTCGTGCAGCGCAAACCAATGCTCGGCTGGATTCAAAGCTACTTGTGTAGAAAAAAACAGTTTTTGAAGTAAATTCTCTACATAATTATTTGTCGTTAAAATTTTAGTAGCTAGATTTTTGTTTTTTCTTGTGAGCATAAATACTTCTCTAAAATGTGTTAGCTAATGAGGGGAAAGATTTTTGTGGCTGTACTAGACCCAAGGGATCAGTATTAATGTATTTTTTGACTACAGGTTGCAAAGTAAAGGCGATTTCTTTAGTGTTTGGGTCTTTAATGCTTTCAATTAAAGATAGTTGTTCTAACTTTTCTAAAGCTTTAATAATTGCCGAAGTAGAAACCGATATATTCTTAGAAGAATTGAGATGTATTAATAGGTCACTAAAACTAATCGGTGCGGGGTCTAGGGATAAACTTTTAGCTAGGTAAATCATAATATAACGTTCGGTTTGCTCCAAAGATTCACCAAAAGTTTCATCTAACATTGATTGAAACTCATCAGTAATAAAAGTAGTTTTATGTTTAAAGAATATTTCTGTACTGCCAGAAAAGAAATGTTTAATCTTTTGAACTACTGTGGCTAATTCTGAGGGATTACTACGATAGGTTTTAATTAAATCAAGACAATCGTTTTTGTTTGTTAAACCTTGATCCGATAAAAAATTTAGAGCAGCATCTGTATCTAAACCGTCTACCCGAAAATAGAGGATAGATCGGTCATCTTTGCTCATAGCATGAATTTCATTAGGTAAAGCTCGACAAGTCAGTAATACACAACTCTTATGCTCTTCCTCTAACAGCCGACGCATGAATATTTTATAGTCTAATCTTTGTTCTAAATTAGAGGTTTTAAACAGAGCTTCAAAACCATCCAGTACGAGTAAACAACGATGAGATTGTAAATGCTTAATTAAGGCGGTAATCAGAGCTTGAGTATATTCAGGTAAGTTGAGAGAAGTATCTGGTTGAATTAAATCGATTAGTTCGCCCAATAAATCTTGAAGGCGTACTGAGTGAGTTACTGATTTCCAAACCAGGAAATCAAAGTGTTGAGTAGAGTCTAAGCTAAGTTCTGCTAAGAGTTTTGCGGACAAAGCAGTTTTACCAACCCCAGGGACACCTGCTAAAGATATGCACCGATGGTTGTTAATTAATTTCTTTAAGTGGTAGAGTTCTTGTTGCCTACCGTAAAAATTGGATAGTTTAGAGCTAGGAAGTTGACCTTTAATAAACTGGCTATCAAATAAAGGAAGTTCTAGGTGGGGATTAGATTGATAATAGTTTATAACAACTTCTGTGAGCAGGGTTCGTACTTTCCTCTTTAAGACCTGTTGTCCTTTGGTTACTGTTTCAGAAAGCAAGTTCCACAGTTGAGGAGCTATACGACGCTGTAAATAGCCAGCCTTATAGCCAGACTGCTGCCCTATCTCAGAAAAATCTTGGTTTTCCCATGCACCCTTGAGGACGGCGATCTCAGGTTTAGTCAAGGAGCGGTTTTTTTCAGTAAAAATTATATTGTTGACTACAGTTAGAGCTTGGTAAAAGGATACGGTTGGGGAAGACTGTAGTAACTCCAGAGACTGTTGCTCTTGTGTAAAAAATGATGAAGAAAGAGAATTCTGAAAATTTACCCCATGCTCAATGCTCAAATCCATAAAAGAAGTTTTCCTTTTGGTACGTGAGTTCCGCAAGAAACGTTTGTAAAATCAAGTCAACTGGCTATTTAATTCTTATGACTCTAAGTCACTTATAATAGTATCAGCTTTTTAGATTATAAGTGTATCTCCTAAAAGATTAAATGAGTGTTTTTATGCAAAACAAAGTCACCCAGATTAGCCAACTATTACTCAAGCCTTATTTTATGAGGGTTTTGATAGGAGCTTGAAAATTTAAAAATATAATTTTTAACGCAAAGTGACTTCAAGTCACAAAAATTTTTACTTTAAGGCATCAAATGTGAATAAAAGCAATAGTCATAAGAAATATTTTTATAATGTTGTCAATAACGGAACATTGCTCAAATGCTAATTCTTTAATAAAAAGTTAAGACAAGATGTCGTGTTACTGTATAAACCCTCTGTGTGAACGACGGCAGAATCTTGATGATGCCGACAAATGCGCTTCTTGCGGTACATCTTTAGTGATCAATGAACGTGTCCGTCTAGTTAAACCATTAAGAGAATTAGATCGCAACCCGTTCACGGCAAATGAGATTTTTGAAATAGAGGATTCTGGGACGCAGTGGAGTCCTGGGCGTAAACGACGAGTCATGAAGATATTAAAATGGAATTCGCCTCAATCTGTGGAGCGATTTGAGCGCGAGGTTTTAGCTTTGCAATTAATAGATCATCCAAATATTCCGCAGACAAACGGAGATGATGACTACTTTACCGTAGAATCAGAGAACAGCCCCTTCAAATTCCGATGCTTAATCATGGATAAAATTGAAGGGGAAAATTTAGAAGATTGGATAGAAACTCATCATTCAGTTTCACAAGAGTTAGCACTAGATTGGTTGGAACAAATAGTAGCGATACTAGATTTAGTACATCATACAGAATTCTTTCATAGAGACATCAAACCAAGCAATATAATTTTAGATCCGGATGGACAATTGTATTTAATAGATTTTGGGGCTGCACGCCAGATAACAGATACATATTTAGCCAAAGTAAGCTCGACTGGAGGAACGGACAGAACTATCAGTAATTACGAAATCACCAAAGTAATTTCCCATTATTACAGTCCGCTAGAACAAGCGCATGGTCATGCGGTTCCACAGTCGGATTTTTATGCTTTAGGTCGAACTATGGTTCGCTTGGTAACGGGAGTAAAATTAAGAGAATTAGAGACAAATCATGATGCGGGGAGACTGATCTGGAGACATAAAGCGCCACAGATAGATAAGCCATTGGCGGATTTTATTGATGAGTTGATGGCTCCAAACCCAGCACATCGACCGCAAACAACGGGAATTATTTTGTGGCGACTGAAAAAGCTGCCTGGGCAAAGTAAGATTTACAGAATAACAAAGTCGAAACCTTTCATATTCAGTGCAGCGATCGCCAGCGTTAGTTTGATAGGATTACTAGGTTATACAGTTGGATTACCAATGTATGCAAATAATTTAATAGCACAAGGGCAAAAGCTAGAGGAGGAAAATAATACAGAACAAGCGCAAAAGGTATTTGACCAAGCAGTAAAAATTCGCCCGGAATTAAGTAATCAAATTTCCAAATTCTACTTTGATATAGCAGCAAGAGTTAAAGAAGATTTAGAATTAGAAAAGAAATATTATAATTTAGCGGCTAAATATAATCCGAATGACATAGATTCATATAATAATCTAGCATTGGCTTGTCAATTTTTGAGAGATATAGATTGTGTAAATAAAAGTTACCAACAGCTTTTTAGGCTAGAGCCTAACTCCTGGACAGGACACTACAATTTAGCTAACTTTTATGAAAGTCAAGAAAAATATGATTTAGCTCAAGAACAATATAACTTAGCAATTAAATCTGGTCAGGAGCAGGCGTTAATTGCTGTGAATAATTTGTCTAGGTTGAATAATTTGCAAGGAAATTATACTCAAGCTCAAAAACTAGCAATAGAAGGATTGAATAAAGCCCCATCTAGTGATAAACAGTTAAGAGCAGCATTGTATAAAAATTTAGCCTGGGCGAAACTGATGCAAAAAGATTATCAAGGGGCGGATAAAGATTTGCAAACAGCCTTTAATTTAGATTCGCAAAGAGTTGATGTGTATTGCTTGTTATCGAAAGCGAAAGAAGCGTTAGGAGATATAAATTCTGCAAGTGGTTACGGTGAAATATGCTTACTGGCAAAGATGGATACGTGGTTGCCAGAAGTACAAAAATGGCGAGGAGAATTAATAGAAAGGATATTTAAAAAGAGATAAGTTTTAGTATTTAAAAAAATAGTTTGTAGAAAAATAAGTATATAAATCCCATGTTGAAGAAGATTCAGATTGGAGCCATTATATTAGGATTGATATTAGCAAACGTCACTGTAAGTCGTGTGCGGGGGCAGGAAGTAGTGAGGGCAAATCGGCAATCTAAAGCCTCTTGCGAACCAATAGCGAAAGTGATAGATGGAGATATTCACCATAAGCCTTTAACAAAATTATGTAGTGAAGATAGAGTTAGAACAGCCAATGGTGGGAAGGTAAAAATCCTCTGTTACCCAAGAGGGATAATAATAGACATCCCTAATGATGTGGTAGGTAAACATTGTTTACCATTACAAGCGAACGAAGGTAGAGGATGTAACGTTTTGCAGGGAAGAAACTGCGTCATCGCTAAAGGGCCGGATGAAGAGAACAAGCCGAATAAGATTACACCGTATGGTGTAGTAATCAACAACTCACGACCGACATTATCCTGGTTTAGAACAAAGGGAGCTACCAACTACATTGTGCAGGTCAAAGGAAACGGAGGTATTAACTGGCAACTAGAAGTCAAGGGCGAAACCCTAACCTATCCGCAATATCTTGCAGAACTGAAGCCAGGGCAAGCATACAGTGTAGAGATAGTGGCTATGCGGGGCGATCAAGTAATAGATAGTAGCTCGGCGCTGTTATTGTTAGCTTCAAATGAAAGACTACAACAAGTAAAACAGACTATTAACATTCTTTTAAGCCTTAAACAGCCGCTTGATGAATTGGCGATTGATATGGATGCAGTATATGAGTCACACAATTTAGTCAATGAATCGATAAAAGTATTAGATGCTAGAGCTAAAGCAGGTTCAACGAACCCCACGATTTATAGATTGTTAGGTGATCGCTACTTAATAGCTAAGTTCCCTCAACAAGCTAATGAAGCGTATTTAACAGCTAAGAAATTAGCCCAACAAGCAAATAATACTGTAGAGTTAGCTTTAGCAGAAGCTGGCATAAAGATTGCGGCACAGACAAAGGTCAAGGAGCAAACGAGTTATCCGCCAACGAGAATAAATGCGCTCCAATAATATGGGTGAAAATATTTGTCACTTTTTAATAAACTGAGTTGTGCTGATCTTAATGCTTCAGCTTTAGTAAGTCCAAATTTGAGTCCTTCATAAAATTTAGTCATCAGTTGAGCAGTAGAATCAGCATCAACTAGCCATAGACTAGCTACAACACCACGCGCTCCGGCTTGTGCGGCTATGCCAGCAATACCCAAAAAGGAGCGTCTATCACCTTTGGCAGTTTGGCAAGCACTCAACACCAGTAAATCAAGATTGCTTTTATTTTGTAATAGCGTTTTTAAATCATTAACCATCAGGGGAGTATCCCATGCTAAGACAAAGGTTTGTTCAATGTCCGAGCTAAATTGAGCATGGCTACTTAAATGGATTGCCCAAAAAGAATTGTTTTCAATATCTTTACTAAATCGTTCATGGGTAAATTCGCTATCAAGTAATGTAATGGCAGAGGGATTAGCTTTCTTAATATTATCAATCTCTAATTTGACTTGAGGTAAAGGATGTAAATCTCTAGGCACAATAGGATTACTGAAACTGGGGCTAATCTGAGAAACGCCACTAGCTAAAGTTGTAGCTGGTTTAAGCAGCGATTGCCGCAATTGTTTAGCACTAGAACCTACAGAAATAATGTATTTCTCTAATAAATATTCTTGCCCATCATATAACATATCTAGGGGCAGATTTTGAAAATAACTATCTAGGACGAAACCTATTTTGCCCGATGAGGGTAAATATTGTTTGATAGGTTGAATCAAAAGCTTATAAACAGCTTGCGAATAGGTGAGAAAGTTATAACCTTTAATATCAACGAATTCTAAGTTCTGGATAATATTGAAGAAATTAGTCAGAGGTTCACCAATTATATCTAAATCTATTGTATGACGATAGATATCTTGAGAAGTTTTAACAAGCACCTCTATTCGGTCATTTAATTTAATGAGGTAAACAATATAATCCAAATCTTTTAATCCGCGATCCAATCTTGCATCTAGGGTGTTTTCAGCAAATTTACCACAACGTAAGAAATTCTCTACTTCAGCAAATTTAAGTTGTTCTTGAATTTTAATAGCTTGCCTATTGTAGGTTTTATTAGAAATATTATTGTTAAGTAATAATGATATGTATTCGCGGTAAAGTGGCTCTACTTTTTCTTCAAAGGCAAATTGAATATCAGAGTTAAACAGTAAAATATCGCTACGCACTTTATCAAGATTTTTGATAGCAGTTGCATAAAATTGATTAGCTCGCTCGATTTTATCAGATACTTTATAAAGCCGAGCTAATTCCCATTGCCATTGATAGACGATATCCCAAGCCTGTACTGATTGAGCATATAACACCCCTTCATAATAGGAACTTTCAGCTTTGGATAACTCTCCATAAGTAGTGTAAATCTTACCTAGAGTACCATAACTGTAAGCAATCGCTCTAAGATTATTCAAATCTTTAGCATTAGTTAATGCCTCCTCTGATAAGGATAAAGCTACAGATTGTAAATTGGTACTGGTTAGTTCTTTGACTTTTAAAGTAGGAGTTTGAGTAATGTTTATTAAACTTCGGGACAATTTAAGTTTGCCATAAATTGACTCAATCTTTGGCAAAGTTCTAAATTGCTCTAATTTTGCAAGGATATCATTTATTATTTCCGAAACAGACTCATTGATGGGTATATCTTGAGAAAATTGTGATGATGTACTATCTAAAAGTAACTTTAGCCAATTTAATTTAGCCTGTAGAGAAACTGTACTTTGGCTATTGCTGAGTTTCTGGTATATTTTTTGGGCGGCAACAAATTTAGACTTAGCTAAAATAATTGCCTTTTTTTGGGCAGCAAAGTCATCAGTAAGTTGATATTTACTTTTGGCTTGATTGTAAAGTATTACTTCTGTATTAGCTAAATTCAGTAATAAGTTTTCTTGGATTTTTTTGTTTTGTAATTGTACTGCCGATGTTAAACATTCTTGTAAGATTACATAGGAAATTTCAGGTTCGCCCATAACCCGAAGCACGTTAGCTAGGTTATAAAATCCAATAAGCTGAAAATATTCGGTGATTTGCTTTTGATGAAGTGTTGACTTTAAATAAGACGACTGGGAAAAATTAGTTTGTTTCTGTAGCGAATCAGGGCAAATACCATTATTTAGAGATAAAGCTTGAGTGAGGACTTGGCAAGCTGTAGTATAAGAGCCTAGTGCTTGCAGCGCCAGACTTTGATTAATTAAACTGCTGTTCATTCCCTGCTCATTGTTTAATTGTTCATAGGCTCGATAAGCTGCTTGCCATGCTTTAAATGCAGCTTCTGGTTTTCCATCGTACAATTGTGAAAACCCCTGCTGTGTGAGAGACTTTGCTATTTCTAAACTAGGTGTAGATGCTGCTAGTATTACTTCATGGTTAATCACCACTATTAGCGTAAATAATAAACTTAGAAATAGGTACTTAATTTTTTTAAAACAGTTGATAATTAAGCGAGAAATAAATGCCATTTTCTTGCCATGTGTTGGAGTTTGAGTTAATTTCATTCAGAGGAATGCCCCAATCAAGACGGGCATTGAAGCGATCGCTGCGATATTGGAGGGCTAGCCCAATAGAGGTTAAACTACCTGAAGGGCTGAAAGTATCAGAACTATTGTTCCAGCTTGTGCCAAAGTCAATGAAGGGGATGACCTGTAATTCTTGCGTAGTCGTTTCCCAAACCGGAATGCGTAATTCTGTAGATAAAAGAAATCCATTGTCAGATATAAAAGTATCCTGCCTATAACCTCTGACAGTACTGATGCCTCCAAGACTAATTTGCTCAAAAGCTGGTAAAGGTCTATCCGCCAATTGGAGGCGTGAGCGGATAGCAACAGAAGTATTACTATTGCCTAAACGTTTCAGCCATAAAGCTTCGCCTACCCAACTAAAAAATTGTCCATCAGGAGGGATGGCATTAATAGTAGAATCCATTGCATCTAGCCCTAAACTCAAGGTCGAACGAGCGAACAAAGCTTCTGTCAGACTACGATTTGACCAGTCTTGGAAAAACCTGAGTGCAAAAATCCTTGTGCGTCCCGAAGCATCTGCGCCCGCCGAGATAGGAAAAGGAGTATTTTGCAATGATGATTCGCTTTCTAGCCGCGAAACAGTCAGCCCTAATGCCAATTCTTGTGCCGAGTTAGCCGAAGCCTGTTGTATTAAAGGTTGGCGAAAACTAATTTCATAGGCCAATGCATCGGCCACAATATCTAGGGAATTAAGAGGTTGCTCAATAATATTATTAGTAATATTGGCGTAGAGGAAGCGGATAGTACCATTGTTTGAGTTGACAGGTACAGAATAACCAAGAGCGATCGCATTGCTGCCATCTGTATTTCTGTAACTAATGCTGAGTCCGTCTCCCAATCCCAGTAGGTTATTGTGCGAAATATCAATGCGGCGCTGGAAAGTTCCGATGACTGGAGAGCGGTAGTTGTCTAGACCAATATTGATATTAAATTCCTGTCTGGGCTGCACATTAATATCCAAAATAGCTTGGCTTGGTTTAGCTCCCTCCTTCAATGAAGCAGTAATTTTTTCAATTAATGGGTCTTGTTGAAGTAACTGTAACGTTGATAATAAGCGTTGATTGTTGAGAATTGGTTGTGGGATACGGGCACGTATATAATTGTGTAGTCTCTGTCCGCCTACAATATTGATTTTTTCTATCTGTCCTTCGACAATTGAGACAGTAACTATGGCATTGTAAGCCTTGAGAGATTGATTCTCGGCAACACCAATGTACGCACCAGAGTTGATATATCCTTGCTCTACATAATAATCAGTAATTTTATCGCTGATTTTTGATAAATCAGTAAAAGTGATTTCTTGACCGACAAAATCTGATAATACTTTCTCCAACTCCTGATTATTAAAGACTGTATTCCCTTGAAAACGAAAACCTTGAACTTTGATTTTGACGAAATTATTCGGTTGAATTATCCTTTGAGGAAGCAAGGGGGTAGAGGATGCTGGAGGTATTAGTGGTGATGGTGTTGGAGCTAATGGAGAGGGAAGCTGGGGTATTTGTTGTATGGTTGGCGGATTTTGTTGATAAATCCTACCTGGCTCAATTTGTGCCTGTGTCAAGATTAAAGATGCTAGTAAATGTAAACTCACTCTCTTGTTTAGCCCTCTACATCTGGTACTCTCTTAATGCAAGATGATCTCAATGGTGAAGTGTATGCACCCATCTCGTCAGTAGGGCCTGGAGTAATAACAAAGCTAACAGTCCCATCGCCGTTGTTGCGCCACCCTTGGGCTACCACTATATTTTCTGTGTTATTTTCTGTATTATTAGTTTGAGCAGATTGAGGTAATTGTTGAGAAGGAATGGAAGAAGATGGATCTGTCAAACCCAATGTAGTAGTAGATAAATCATCGAGATTAACGGGAAGTCCTCCTCTACCAGAAATGGAGAGATTGTTAGGTAAACCGAGGGAATTTGGAGAACAGGCATTAAAAACCAGGTTATCTTGAAAAGATGAACTTTTGATGCCAGAATTTACAAGGTCTAATTGTGGAGTATTAATTTGTACCGTCCCGTCAACTCCCTTTTCTGAAGTAGCTGTAACTTTGCTATCTGATGACACAAATAAACCTTGAGTATTAATTTTAATATTTCCACCTTGCCCTTCAAAAGCATTAGCTGTAATGTTGCTATTTTGTAATACCAATGCATCTGTACCAACGTTGATATTGCCACTATTCCCAGCATTAAAAGCATTGGTATTAATAGAGCTATTACGCAATATTAAATTATTAGAAGTTAAAAATATATTACCTCCTTCTCCACCAAATGTAGCAGCTGATATGGAGCTTTCGGACGTTAAATCAACTTTGTTAGCATCAATTTGAAGACTTCCTGCATTTCCTGTACCTGGGTTTTCGATAGGAATATCTACAGAAGGTAACTCACTGCTAACACTTATTCTTGCCCCATCTTGAAGAGATAGCCGCCCAGCTTCTATTCTTATATTGCCTGCGTTTCCAGAACCCCATGTTAAGGCTGATATTCTACTCGTTGACAAAGTATCATACCCTGGCAATTGTCCAGTTACAACGATAGAATCAGAAGCTTTAATAGCCAAGTTACCTCCATTTCCTTGACTATAGGTAGAGACTGACACGGCTCCTCCATCACGAATGGTTAATCTCTCAGTATTAATACTAATATTGCCACCAATACCAGAACCTCCTGGCTCAACTACAGTAGCTATTGAACTACCAAATGGTGAGTCAGTGATTACAGATTTTCCAACTACTTCTATATCACGAGCTGATATTTCTATAGAACCACTATTGCCGATACCAGATGTACCAGCAGATATTTGTCCTTCATCTGCAAGGAGTAAGCGGCCAGTATGGATGTTGATATTGCCGCCTGTACCAGTGGCCCCTTCATAAACTTCTGCTGCAATAGTTGTGTTCAAAAACAAGTCAGATCCAGGCGCTCCCATTATAGTTAGTGAGTCTGTTGTATTGACCTCTATAGTACCCCCAACTTCAGTTCCTAAAGTGCTGGCTTCAAGTTGAGAACCTCCAGTTAAAGCTAAATTTCTAGAATTAACACGGACATCGCCACCTCCATTACCACTAGCATCAAGCACTGCTGCTTGAGATAATGCAATGCTGCCAAAAGTTTTGATATTTGAATAACCTAAGACCCAGCCTTTATCTGTTGGTGTTAAGTTAACCAAACCTTCTTCAGATACACTACCTAATTCAATTCGCCCACCTGCGGTCTTGATTGTTGCGCCTGTTAGCGCCATATCACCGCCGACTAAAGCAAGAGTTTGATTTGGTTGTACGCGCAGCCCAGAAGTAGTATCTATAAGGTCATCTCCCGTTCTTGCCCCTTGCCCATCGCCAGAAACAAGAATACTGGCTGGTCTATTTGAAAATCTTAAGCCAATCGGAATAGCAACTGTTAGTAGACCTTGGGTTTGAGAAGTCTGTTGAGTATCAAAGTAAGTACCATCGGCAAATTCAATACTGTTTGCTGTACTGGCTATAAACGAACCGCCAATATTTAAGCTAGCATTAGAGCCAAAAGAAATACCATTGGGGTTAATAAAGAATAAATTAGCTGTGCCGTTGGCTTGAATTAATCCATCAATACTAGAAGGAAATTGCCCCGTAACTCGAACTAATATATTATTAATATCTAGTGCATTATTAAAGTGAGCTTGTGTTCCGGTAGGAAGGGAAAACTGTCTAAAACTGTGGAATAGGTTGCTGCCTGCTTGAGAACCACCAGTAATAGTAGTAATATCGCCATTTATCGTAACTTGTGAGTTAATTTTTAATGTATCTGGAACAATTTGAGGATTAGCAGATTTTATTGTTACTTGAAAAATAAAAAAAGCGTTGGCTGTCAAAAAAAATAAATTAGCTAATATTTTTTTCATAGGAATTTTAAGTTATTTTCTTAGCTTTGATGAGGAAAACACGCTCTACGTTTTCATGATTGCGTGGTGGGAAAGGATGGATATAACGATTAAAGTTTGCTCCCTCTTCTCCTGGTTGTAATACCTCTGCTTTCCAGCCATAAGTAGCTAATAGTTCTTCTGGATTATCAAAAC
Organism: Nostoc sp. LEGE 12447; assembly: GCF_015206985.1. Classification (NCBI taxonomy): domain Bacteria; kingdom Bacillati; phylum Cyanobacteriota; class Cyanophyceae; order Nostocales; family Nostocaceae; genus Nostoc; species Nostoc sp. LEGE 12447. The sequence continues at coordinate 48,848 of NZ_JADEXT010000026.1, forward strand.
CAGAATGAAAATACCCGTGATAAAATTCATCATAAGTAGATTCTTTGCATAATTGGTTTAGTAAATCTAAACCAATCCAACTACCAGTTGTTGTCAGATCCATGATTGTGTTGAGCAAAGCATGAACCTCGGAATCACTCAAGTAATACAATAATCCTTCCAGTAACCAGACAGAAGGTATGCTTTTGTCATATCCTTGTTGAAGTAGCTGCTGAACCCAGCAGTAATCAGTAAGGTCAATTGCAATAGAGTACCGATGACAAGTAGTAGGCGTATCCTTCAAGATTGAGTCTTTATAGTTCAGAACTTCTGGGTAATCAATTTCGTAGTATTTTGTACCTTCTGTCCAATTCAGGCGAAAAGCACGGGTGTCCATTCCAGCACCCAAGCTAACTACTTGTGGCGCAACATGAGCAAAACTTAGTAGAAAATCATCAAAAAAGCGTGTGCGGACAGCTAAGTAAGCTCTACCATCTTCTTCTGGGTCTTCTAAGGCGATCGCTTCTGCTTCAGGAGTGACTAATTTGGCAGCAAATGGATCGTAAAATAGGCGATCATTTCTTTGATTTTCTATTGCTCTATAAGCTGCCATTAAGGGCGCTGATAGCAAAACAAAATCCTTTTGAGAAAGTTTTTTATTACCTGATTGATTCATAAAAAATTCAAATGTTTTTATTATTAATTTGATTTTAGAATGGCTACATATTATGCTTGTAGAGCTAAAACATTACATAAATTAACTTATTAATATTGTTTTCAAAATTAATACCTAAAAGTCTTGCATACCTTAAATAATTTAGCAAGTAAAATAGTAATATAACTTAGGCATTAGCAGGAACTTGACTATGCATAGTAAATCCTAATTGAATGAGCCGATGCCCAGCTACGGAGTAATATTTCCTTTGCTAATGTATTCATTATTTCTTAGCGGGCTGAAATTATTCTTTTTACAAGATAAAAATCTCATAAGAGAAAAATCTTAGCCAGTGAAGATCGAGATTATAGTATTGAACTTAAGCTTTAAAATCTTGAAAAAACCCGATTAACTCTCAGCAGTATCCCAAAAAGCCATACCTGCTGTTGTGACTTATGCCTTAAGCAAGATGACATTCAGCTTCAGCTAGGGTGGAAGTGACGGCTGTCGAAGCACTAGAAGATTTGGCACAGGGGAGCAAAGCGATCGCCATTGAACTACAGCCCTAAAAAAATCTAGATACATGTACATATTTAAAGTTAGTGTTCCCCTTGTAACCAGAAGCTTTCGCTAGCTCCTTGAGGTTTTGCACACCTATGTACTGGCGACCATTGATGACCCAAGTAGGAAAACCAGGGATTTTCGCGGCTTCGCACCAGTCAGGATGTGGATTGATGCCTTTGCTGTCGCACTCCACCTTAATACTGTCGCTGATTATTTGATACGCTTCTTTGCCGAACAGTAACTTCTGTTCATGACAATGAGGACACCACCACGCGACATATTCTTTAGCACCTGTATTAGCTAAATGCCGCGCTAGAGCTATCTCTGCTTCACCAGAGGTAGTGGTGATTTCCCAGCCGACTCCAGTTTTCGGATGTTCGCTGGCAGGAAAGAATATTTTCTCTTGTTCTTTTGATTGAGTTGTGTAAGGATGCTGGGCAGATACCGAAGCTAAACCAGCGATAGCGATCGCTACTGTTAATAGTCCTACTGTCCACGCAAGTTTTAGATTCATGCAGATTCGGGTCTACACTGTTGTGACGAAGATATATTACAACTAGCAATCAACTTGATATATTAATTTTTATTCAATCAGAAAGGCAAGCTGAAGAGCCGGGGTGCAGAGGTGCAGAGGAGGTGAAGGCTCTTGAGTAGGGGAGATAATTGTATAAGTTATTTCCCCTCTGCTTTTAAGGGGGAAGAGATGTTTTAAGCGAACGGTATTGAGGCGGCTCCAGGTTTAGGGGGTTTTCTTTTTAAGATGTTTCATATTTGGTAGTGCTTTAAAACTGCAAAATATAAAAAGCAATGAAAAACCCCAGCCTATTTGAAGGATGGGGGTATAAATAAAAAACTCTATTTTCATGATGACACAACTCAATATTGCTACGAGCCAATTTGTCCTGGAGGTGGAATAATGAACAAACCACCATCTAGACGCAAGAAAGTTATCCCTGGGGCATCTGAGGAACCAAAGCTAGCAACCGACTCTGCTGCCGAAAATATTTCTGCCCAAGATAAGCCAGCATTAGCAACCATCGAGGTTGTGGCTGTTGAAATAAGAGAGTTGACCCCCGAAGAACAAAACGAGCGGCTGAACTTAGAACGCCGTGTAGAACGTGCGTTTTTAGAAGCAGGTCAGGCGCTAATGGAGTTGAGGGACAGACGGCTATACCGTTCCACGCACCGTACTTTTGAGGAGTATTGCCGAGATCGCTTCAATTATAGTCGTGATGCGGCGTACTTGAAGATTTCGGCTACTGTGGTTTATGAGAATCTTCAAAAGTTTTTGCCGACCATTGGTCGGCAAATTCCAATGCCGACCAACGAACGACAATTGCGTTTTTTGGCGAAAGCCGAGTTGGAACCGACTGTACAAGCGGATGTATGGCAGCAGGCAGTAGAACAAGCTGGGAATAAGATTCCATCCGGTCGGATCGTGAAAGACGTGGTGGACAGGATACGCGAAAGGTCGAAAGTACCCAATCCTTATCATATTGGGGAAATATGCCTTCTGTTGCCGAAGGATAACCCGGAACTCAGAGGTAAAGCGGGTTATTGGGGCGTGGTAACTCATGTTGGCGAATACAGTTGTACACTTCAGACCTGGGACGGCGACTACACCGTGAAGATTGAACACCTGAAGTTACTGGAATTGCTTGATGAAGATTGCCAATTCATGCAGCAGCTATGTGTGAGGTTACGGCAGTTGCATCAAGTGACCAGCCGTGACTCTTCTGTGGATTGGCTGTTGCAGGGGTTGGGGAAACAAGCTAAACCTTATTTATCTTCGTTGCAGGCAAAATTGCTGGCGGCTGTGGAAAGGGAGTACAACCTTGTATGGAGACAGCAAAAGTAAACTTGATTCTTAATGCAACAATGCAAAAATTAACTTGTTGTATGAAAGTGATCGGTCCAATGAAATGATAGAACTCAAAAGGCTGCAATTGATGAGGTTAAATTTAAAAAGCCCCGATAAAAATTCAGGGCTTTGTTTTATATGCGATTTATTAAATGCCAGCCAAAAATTTGTGCCAGCGCTTTTCTATAGAATTAATCATCCCTGAATCGCTTGGTTAAAGATAGCGGAGAACTACCCATTTTTTACCTGTTTTACCTGGGTAGTCATTTAATAAAGTCAAAAGATTTGCATATATCTGCACTCTGCGATGGCGTACCCGCCATGAACCGGTGGCGTTCGTCGAACGCGAGTGCGTCTCGTAGAGAAGACGTGCCGAAGGCGAGTGCGTTCCGCAGGAAAGACATTGCCTCTCGAACGCGAGTGCGTCTCTGAAAGAGAAGAGAAGGTATCGCTTCCAGGTAAAATTCCGCTGCGGTATGGTATTTGGTTAAAGCAGGGCAGATATGAGTATGGAATGAGGAGTGTCCTTTTATAGCCGCCTATTATGGACAGTTGCACCGGAACAAATGATAACCTAGTCGCTAGGATTTAATTAAATTTTAGATTTTTAGTTTTGAATTAAAAGCTTTGAGAATAGGTCATTCTAGAGGTTTGCTTTGTATAAGATGAGCTACAATCCATTGCCAATCAGAATAAAAGGGGCCCAGTAGAAAGGATGGCTGAGATTGCGGGAGATAGATGCAGTTTGTCCATTTTGCCCTGGTGTATACCGCACGCTACTCCGGTTATTGTTGCTGCCTTGATGGTCGCTTTTAAGTAGGGCAAGTTGAGCTTGCTGGAGGGCTTGCGCTTTGGTCATTTTGCCAGTAGCGAGATTTTGGTAGAACTGCTGCATCAATTGGCTGGTGCTGGCATCGTTGACAAGCCAGAGAGAAGCAACTACCGTTTTAGCGCCGTTAGTAAGAAAGTAAAAACTGATGCCAGACATCTCCAAACCATCAGAATCTACTCCACCCAAAGCCGTTTCACAAGCGGAAAGTACGACTAAATGGGTATCTGCCATGTAGTTTTGTAGATTTTGGATCTGTTCGACAGTTAATTCGTCACCAGTACCTAAGAGAAGAAAAGAATTTTCGGGGCGACCTGATTCAAATTTACCGTGGGTGGCAAGGTGTAGCACTTGATTGCCTGTTAGATTATCTCGCAAGGTGGGGAAAGTGAAGCTTTCATTCAGAAACTCCAATCCTGCAAAAATACCCCCTGGTGACTTTCCTGATTGTTGAACGATGCTTGCCAATTCTATCGGCACATTTAATAAGGGATTAAACCCCGGAAAAGCCTTGGAAACTCCCATTGCTAGAACTCGGATATTTTGTTTATTGGGAGGAAGCCGAGTGCTAACATCTGTTAAGCCTGCATTCAGAATCGTGGAAACTGTATAACGCTCAATTAAATATTGTTGACCATCAAATAGGGCTGCCATTGGAATGTAGCGGGTGGAACGGTCAAGGGAAAATACAAGATGACGTACATTTTTATCTTTGATTTCCCCTTCCAAGGGTTTGATTAGCCAGTTATATAGTTGTTTACTTGTGGCTTTGACATCTGTAACGTCTTCAGGACTAGACAGTTGAGTTCTGAACTTAGAAACCGTTTTCCAGAGTTCCTGTTGATTGATAGGCGTTTCAAAGCTGCGGAAAACCACGCCCCTTTCTCCCGCTCTACTAGCCAGGAGAATCCGAATTTTATCTTTCAAGACTAGGGGATAAATTAGGACTGTATCGGGTTCACTCGTGACAATTTTGGCAGCAGTGCTGCGGAGTTGTTCGGGTTCGAGCAGTCCGGGGTCTGTGGCAAGTCGTTCTTGCAGAGTTTTGCGAAAAGTATTGGATTCTTGTCGGAATTTTGTGGTTAAAGCATCGAGTTGGTCGCGTAATTGACTGAGGTCACTACATTTTTTTTGCTCGCATTCGTACACCTTTGATCCAAAGGCGATGAGAGTGCCATATTTTTTGAGGATATCTTCTTCAATGCGGGCTAAGGAAATCCCAGTGGTTGCGCCACCTGCTCTGGCATTACGGGTAAAATCGCGCAATTCTTGGATTTTTAGGAGTTCGAGAACCTGTTGGGCTTCTAGTAGCCGTCCTTGGGAAAGCAACAAGTCAGCCAAACTGCGATAGGTATCTGCTACGGTTTGAGTATATGACTCTTGTTGCTCACGGGGTAATTTCCGCAGGTCTTGCCGGATGCTCTCCCGCACATTGACCGATTGCTTGTAGAAGACAATTGCTAATTCTGGTTGCTGCTGTTTTTCCAGTAGTAAGCCAATATTACTGAGGACAAGCCCTTCCCCTTCACGATCGCCGATTTGGCGAACAATAGCTAGAGATTGCTGATAGAATTCAATAGCCTTGGGGTATTGCCCCAGGTTACGGTAAACATTGCCCAGATTATTCAGGGAAGTTGCTTCTCCATTACGATTGCCGATTTGGCGAACAATAGCTAGAGATTGCTGATAGAACTCAATAGCTTTGGGGTATTGCCCCAGGTTACGGTAAGCTTCGCCCAGATTGTTCAGGGAAGCTGCTTCTCCATTACGATCGCCGATTTGGCGAACAATAGCTAGAGATTGCTGATAGAACTCAATAGCCTTGGGGTATTGCCCCAGGATACTGTAAACATTGCCCAGATTATTCAGGGAAGTTGCTTCTCCATTACGATCGCCGATTTGGCGAACAATAGCTAGAGATTGCTGATAGAACTCAATAGCCTTGGGGTATTGCCCCAGGTTACGGTAAGCAAGTCCCAGATTATTCAGGGAAGTTGCTTCTCCATTACGATTGCCGATTTGGCGAAAAATAGCTAGAGATTGCTGATAGAACTCAATAGCCTTGGGGTATTGCCCCAGGTTACTGTAAACATTGCCCAGATTATTCAGGGAAGTTGCTTCTCCATTACGATCGCCGATTTGGCGAAAAATAGCTAGAGATTGCTGATAGAACTCAATAGCCTTGGGGTATTGTCCCAGGGAATTATAAGCAAGTCCCAGATTATTCAGGGAATAAGCTTCTCCATTACGATCGCCGGTTTGGCGAAAAATAGCTAGAGATTGCTGATAGAACTCAATAGCCTTGGGGTATTGCCCCAGGTTACGGTAAGCTTCGCCCAGATTATTCAGGGAATAAGCTTCTCCATTACGATTGCCGATTTGGCGAAAAATAGCTAGAGATTGCTGATAGAACTCAATAGCTTTGGGGTATTGCCCCAGGGAATTATAAGCAAGTCCCAGATTATTCAGGGAAGTTGCTTCTCCATTACGATCGCCGGTTTGGCGAAAAATAGCTAGAGATTGCTGATAGAACTCAATAGCTTTGGGGTATTGCCCCAGGATACTGTAAACATTGCCCAGATTATTCAGGGAAGTTGCTTCTCCATTACGATCGCCGATTTGGCGAAAAATAGCTAGAGATTGCTGATAGAACTCAATAGCCTTGGGGTATTGCCCCAGGTTACGGTAAGCTTCGCCCAGATTCATTAGGGAATTGGCTTCCCCATTATGATCTTTCAGTTCTTGATAAATAGCTAACGCTTGTTGCCAAGACTGAATCGCATTTTGGTATTGGCCGCGTTCAAATTCCTGTTTTCCTTGCTCTAACAGCTTGTCTGCTTCTATTTTACGGTTTTGGCTTGTCTGTGCTTGTGCGGTGGTAGAGACGATATAACTAGAAATAGGCAACAAAGAAGGAATGAACGTCAGCAGCAGAGGTGACATGAGCCAACCAATAAGTCTGAGTTGCCAGGACATAACCATTGTTTAACTGAACGGTATGGAACTATGCTAGTTATCAAGCGTCGTCAGTTTCTACAATCTATAGGTGCATCCCTAACAATTCTGGGTGTGAATCAACTTGGTATTCAGCAAGCCTCTCTTCGTTATGGCAAGGTCCTGGCACAAGACACTCATCGCAAACGTGCATTGCTGGTTGGTATTACTGACTATCCTGGCGCTAATACCCAAGACTTGAAAATCAGAGGATTGTGGTATCGGTTACAGGGAGCAGTCAACGATGTCTATCTTCAGCGAGAGCTGTTGATTCATCGATTTGGGTTTCAACCAGATGATATTCTCGTATTGACTGATAAAGAAGCTACTCGTAAAAATATTCTGGCGCAATTTGAGCAACATCTAATTCAATGGGTGGCATCAGAAAATGATGTGGTAGTTTTTCACTATTCAGGACATGGCTCGAATGTCATTGATCCCTATCAGGTATTCTCAGATGGTGTGAATGGAACTATTGTCCCTGTTGATGCAGATTTACCTGATGGCTATCCTCAGAAAGGTGGCGAAGTGGATGATATTACTGCTGGTCATATATTTTTGCTGCGGGAAGCTCTCAGTCGTAAAACTAAAAACGTGACCTTCATTCTTGACAGTTGCTACTCCGGTGCAGGAGTGCGGGGAAATTTAATAGTGCGATCGCGTCCTGGTCACATAGAACTGCGAGGGGACGGACAAAATACAAAACTAGAAGCTAGTAAAGAAGAACTAGAATATCAGCAACGCTGGCTGAAAGACTTACAACTTTCTCAACCAGAATGGATTAATCGGCGTAGAAACAATCTGATTAACGGTGCAGCTATCTTTGCGTCCCAGCGTAATCAGCAAGCTGTTGATGCGTCATTTGCCAAAGATGTTCATGCAGGTGTGTTTACCTATGCCTTGACGCGCCAGCTTTGGCAGCAAACAAGTAATGAGGGGATGGGTAAAGTAGTGATTGCTGCTGCTGCAAAAACCGAGCAGTTTCTGAAGACGATGCAAAATTCTCGTCTGCAAAACCCTGCTATTGAGGTAAATTCTGGCAGCACCGATAATCAACTGCCGATGTATTTTCTCCCCATGCAGAAACCAGCAGCAGATGCAGTGATTACAGAAGTTAAGGGTAATGCTGTCAAAATCCTGTTGACTGGCGCAGAACCACAAGTTTTAGTAGCTTTAGGTAAAGGAGCAACTTTTACTGTTGTCAATGAGCGGGGACAAACCCAAGGTACGGTAGAGATTCAGTCACGCGATCGCCTAGTTGCTACTGGTTCACTAAAAAATAATTCTGGAGTCAAAATCACCCCTGGTTCGGTTTTACAAGAAAAAATCCGGGCAATTCCCACCAATCTCAAATTGCGGATTGGGTTAGATAAATCACTACAACAAGAAGAAGCCGTAGCAGAACAGGCATTGCGATCGCTCCCCCGCATTGAAGTTGTACCGTTGTTAGAACAGGAAGTGCATTACATTCTAGGAAGAATGCTGCCAGCCAACCGCCAGGAGTTGGAAAAACGAGGAATCATCGCAGATTTACCTGCCATAAATAGTGTAGGTTTATTTTCTGTTGCCTTTGATCCCATTCCTGGTTCATTTGCAGACGCAGATGAATCTGTTCAAGACGCAATCAATCAGCTACAAACAAAATTTAAGTTATTGTTAGCAGCCCGACTCATAAAACTGGCTCTTAATACTACTTCATCTAAGTTAAACGTCGTTGGCAGTCTGCATCTGGCTAATAACCAAGCATTACTAGCTGAATCGTTTACAGTGCGTGGAGGTAGAAATCAAAATTTAGAAAATCGTCAACCTGTAAGGTCTATCAACCAATCTCTCGCGCAAATTCAGATTGAGCAACCAGTGCAAATCTCCGTGGAAAATCGAGAAAGACAAGATTTGTATATGGCAGTGTTAATATTTAGTCCCGATGGAGATATAGATATTTTATTTCCTTTGGGCGATGACAAGAATGCGGCACTAATAAATGCGGGAGGAACACTTCAGATTCCTAGTACAACGCAAATTCAAAAGGGTTACAAATTAGCATTTACAAAACCATTGGGTATTGCTGAAGTTTTGATTGTATCTAGCAGTGTACCCATACAAAACGCATTAAAGCCACTACAAACACTGGTAGCGGAAAAACAGAACCCCCAAAGAAGTAGTGATATTGTAGCTGAGAAAACGGATGTGGCGATCGCTAGTCTGTTAGATGATCTCGCTGGAGGGAGTCGCACTGCCGCAAAACCAACTTCAGAGATTCGCCAGTTAGATACTCAACAGATGGTGGCGTTATCTATTACTTTTGAAATCATCGACGAAAACTAAATAACGAAATTTATTCATTTCGGATTGTGGGCTACTACCCTCAGATAGATGGCGATCGCTCTCTAAGCGTAGAAAAATTATATCTAAATGTTAGAAAATATCAACTACAGACTTGATTATTTCTGTCAAGATTTAATTTCTAATATTCAGTAATTACCCGAAATATCAACTGTCATGTCCTTGCGACTTATACTGGTTGGCTGGCTCACGCCGACACTGTTGCTGGCGCTCATTCTCTCCCTACTACCCATTCCCAGTTATCTCCTCTCCACCACCGCACAAGCACAAACAAGCCAAGACCGCAAAATAGAAGCAGACAAGCTATTAGAGCAAGGAATTCAGCAATTTCAACGCAGCCAATACTAAAATTTGAGCCAGTCTTGGCACCTATTTCTTTAACAAATGTCATCGTAGAAATATTTTAAACTTCTATTTTTCAGTATTTTTCTGGGTCTGCAACAACAGAGGGTCATGATGCTCAAATGACATAATTTTATTGATTGTTCACGTTGCTATATGCTTTTATGTCGCTTTAACCTAATTTTTGTCAGCTTGCTTTTGTCCTTCACAACTTCGGGACAAATGGCAGCTAATGCAGCCTTTGCAAATCAGACTTTAGTAGCAACCACACAAACTGCTCAAAACCTGAAACCTGAAGCAGATAATTTGCTCACAGAGGGCAAACAAAAACTAGATAAAAAACAGTTTCAAGCAGCACTAGAAGCATTTGAAAAAGCTTTAGTTTTATATCAGCAAGCTCATGAGCGCAAGGGTGAAGGTGATACTCTCTACAGCATTGGTGATATCTATTACTCTCAAAGTAAATATTACCAAGCCATCAAGTTTTATGAGCAATCTTTGGTAATTTTTAAGGAGCTAGGCGATCGCCATAATCAAGCTAAAACGCTCAATGATATTGGGTTATCTTACAAGAGACTAGCACAGTACCAGAAAGCCTTGGAGTTCTATCAGCAAGCTTTAGAAATTCGTCAACAAGTGGGTGACAAAGCAGGGGTAGGACAAACGCTCAATAACATTGGCGGAGTTTACGACAATCAAGGACTGTACTCGAAAGCCTTAGAGTTCTATCAGCAAGCTTTAGAAATTCGTCAACAAGTGAGCGACAAAGCAGGGGTAGGACAAACGCTCAACAACATTGGGGGAATTTACGATAGTCAAGGACTGTACCCCAAAGCCTTGGAGTTCTATCAGCAAGCTCTAGCAATTATCAAACAAGTGGGTGACAAACCAGGTGAAGGCGCTATTCTCAACAACATTGGCTCAGTTTACCGCATTCAGGGACAGTACCCGAAAGCCTTGGAGTTCTATCAGCAAGCTTTGGCAATTATCAAACAAGTGAGCAACAAAGCAGGGGAAAGCACTACTCTCAACAACATTGGCTTAATTTACGACAGTCAAGGACAGTACCCGAAAGCCTTAGAGTTCTATCAGCAAGCTTTGGCAATTATTAAACAAGTGGGTGACAAAACAGAGGAAGGACAAACCCTCATCAACATTGGCTCATTTCACTACAGACTGGGAGAGTACTCGAAAGCCTTGGAGTTCTATCAGCAAGCTTTAGCTATTATCAAAGAATTTGGCGACAAAACAGGAAAAGGTGCAGTCCTCACAAATATTGGCTTGGTTTACCACAGACTGGGAGAGTACCCGAAAGCCTTGGAGTTCTATCAGCAAGCTTTAGCTATTATCAAGCAATTGAGCAACAAAACATGGGAAGGTACTATCCTTAACAACATTGGGGAAGTTTACAGCAGTTTGGGAGAGTACCCCAAAGCCTTAGATTACTATCAGCAAGCTTTGACTATTATCAAACGAATGGGCGACAAACTAGGGGAAGGCACTACCCTCAGCAACATTGGCGGAATCTACCATAATTTAGGAGAGTACCCCAAAGCCTTAGATTACTATCAGCAAGCTTTAGCTATTATCAAGCAATTGGGTGGGAAAGCAGGGGTAGGACAAACGCTCAACAACATTGGGGAAGTTTACAGCAGTTTGGGAGAGTACCCCAAAGCCTTAGATTACTATCAGCAAGCTTTAGCGATTGTAAAGCAATTGGGCAATAAAGCACGGGAAGGTACTATCTTCAACAACATTGGGGAAGTTTACAGCAGTTTGGGAGAGTACCCCAAAGCCTTAGATTACTATCAGCAAGCTTTAGCAATTGCCAAACAAGTAGGTGATAGAGCAGGATTAGGCACTAATTTCAACAACATTGGCGGTATTTACGACAGACTCGGAGAGTATCTCAAAGCCTTAGATTACTATCAGCAAGCTTTAGCAATTATCAAGCAATTGGGCAATAAACCAGAGGAAGGCATTACCCTCAACAACATTGGCGGAATTTACAATAGTCTGGGACAGTACCCCAAAGCCTTGGAGTTTCGCCAGCAAGCTTTAGCGATTGCCAAACAAGTGGGTGATAGAGCAGGGGAGGGCGTTACCCTCAACAACATTGCGGCAGTTTACAACAGTCTGGGGCAGCACCCCAAAGCCTTGAAGTATCTTCAGCAAGCTTTAGCGATTGCCAAACAAGTGGGTGATAGAGCAGGGGAGGGCATTACCCTCAACAACATTGCGGCAGTTTACAACAGTCTGGGGCAGCACCCCAAAGCCTTGAAGTATCTTCAGCAAGCTTTAGCGATTCACAAACAAGTGGGTGATAGAGCAGGGGAAGGACTAACCCTCGGCAACATTGGCTTGTTGCTAAACGCACAAAAACAACCTGAGTTGGCGATTGTTTTCTTAAAGCAATCTGTGAACGTTAGAGAAACAATTCGGCAAGACTTGCGGAAATTACCTCGTGAGCAACAAGAGTCCTACACCCAAACCGTAGCAGATACATATCGCCGTTTAGCTGACTTGCTGCTTTCCCAAGGACGGCTACTAGAAGCCCAACAGGTTCTCGAACTCCTAAAAATCCAAGAATTGCGCGACTTTACCCGTAATGCCAGAGCAGGTGGCGAAACCGCCGGGATTTCTTTAGCCCGCATTGAAGAAGATATCCTCAAAAAATATGGCACTCTCATCGCCTTTGGATTGCAGGTTTACGAATGCGAACAACAGAAAGAGTGTAACGCCCTCAGTCAACTACGAGACCAACTCGACGCTTTGACCACAAAATTCCAGCAAGAATCCAATACTTTTCGCAAGACTCTGCAAGAACGACTTGCTAAAGACCCCGCACTCCTCGAACCCGAACAAACCCCCAGTACTGCTGCCAAAATTGTCACGTCGAAGCCAGGTACAGTCTTAATTTATCCCTTAGTATTGAAAGATAAAATTCGGATTCTCCTGGCTAGTAGAGCGGGAGAAAAGGGCGTGGTTTTCCGCACTTTTGAAACACCTATCAACCAACAGGAACTCTGGAAAACGGTGTCTAAATTCAGAACCCAACTGTCTAGCCCTGAAGACGTTACAGATGTCAAAGCCACAAGTAAACAACTATATAACTGGCTGCTTCAACCATTGGAAGGGGAAATCAAAGATAAAAATGTGCGTCATCTTGTATTTTCTCTTGACAGTTCTACCCGCTACATTCCAATGGCAGCACTGTTCGATGGGCAGCAGTATTTAATTGAGCGTTATGCAGTTTCCACGATTCTGAATGCAGGCTTAACAGATGTTAGCACTCGGCTTCCTCCCAACAATCAGAATATCCGAGTTCTAGCAATGGGAGTTTCCAAAGCTTTTCCGGGGTTTAAGCCTTTATCAAATGTGCCGATAGAATTGGCAAGCATCGTCCAACAATCAGGAAAGTCACCAGGGGGTATTTTTCCAGGATTGCAGTTTCTGAATGAAGGCTTCACTTACAAGACCTTGCGAGATAATCTAGCAGGCAGTCAAGTGCTACACCTTGCCACCCACGGTAAATTTGAATCGGGTGCCCCGGAAAAGTCTTTTCTTCTGTTAGGTAAGGAAGATAAGGAAGATAAGGATGGAGGTAAGGATGGCAACAAATTAACCGTTGATAAAATAAACCTCTTGGTAAACAATATGGGAAATACCCATTTAGTTGTGCTTTCTGCTTGCGAAACTGCTTTGGGTGGAGTAGATTCTGATGGCTTGGAGATGTCTGGCATCAGTTTTTATTTTCTTAAGAACGGCGCTAAATCGGTAATTGCTTCTCTTTGGCTTGTCAACGATGCCAGCACCAGCCAATTGATGCAGCAGTTCTACCAAAATCTTGCTACTGGCAAAATGACCAAAGCTGAAGCCCTTCAGCAAGCTCAACTTGCCCTCCTGAAAAGCGACCACCAAGCTAGCAACAATAACCGGAGTAGCGTGCGGTATACACCAGGACAAACTGGACAACCTGCATCTATCTCCCGCAATCTCAGTCATCCTTACTACTGGGCACCGTTCATTCTAATTGGCAATGGGTTGTAGAGTAGTACCGGAGGTTTAGATGGAACTGGAACAGGCAATCCAACAATATAATTATGCTCTTAAGCAGTTAGTTCAGACGCTTCATCCATCAATTCCGATTTCTCAACCAGAAGCACAAGATTCTCCAGTTGAGCATGAAGTTGTTGTCTTTCAAGCTGTTTTAAAAAATCAGCTCTCTCCTGCTAAAGTTATCCAAGTTTTAATAGCGCGAGATCGGGTTCAGTCAGCCTTAGAAGCACTGGCTACTTCAGTCAATTCCCTTCCTCTATCTAGTGACAGCCTAGAACAACTCATCAAACTTGATGAAACTTTGAGAAAACAGGCAAGAGCGATCGCCCCTTTTACTCAGTCTACTGATTGGCGTGCCAGCTTTAACCCTAAGGAATCATCTTGGTGGTGGTTTCTGCAATCTCCCAGAAATTGGCTCTGGAAAAGCATTTCCATTATCTGCCTAACTGTGTCTTTGGGCTTAATTGGCGACATTGCCCCCCGCTTTCTTACGGGTGTACCCGATTCCTTGGGAGCTTTTACAGTCAGCGCCCAAAGCATTCTTACGTTGTTGGCAGTAGGAAGTATCTTCACCAAAAGCGGACAAGAAGGACTCAGACGCTTGCTCAAATGTATAAATATTCCCGAAAAATACTGGTATGTGCTTGGTGTTGGGGGTTCTCTGCTGCTAGTGTTGAGCATCTTTATGCTTCGTCAATCTTTGCCTCGAATTGGCACAAAGTATTATACCCGTCCAGGTATCGAAAGCCGGGGAAAGGGAAACTGGAGTAGTGCTGAAGAAAAATTTAAACGGGCAATTAAACTGAATGCCGATGATGCCGAGGCACATTTTCAATTAGGCAATCTTTACGAAGACCTGCAAATGTCAGATCAGGCTCGCCAACACTACCAACTTGCCATTCACGGTGGTATTCCAGAAGCAACAAATAATCTAGCACGGCTCAATATTTTAAAAAAAGACTATCCGGTTGCGGTTTCCCTTTTGCTCAAAGCCTTAGATACAGATAAAAAACAGCCCTTAAACTCAAAAACAAAACATACTGTTCTCAAAAATCTTGGTTGGGCAAGGTTGATGCAGAAGAACTACCCAGATGCTGAAATCAAACTATTAGAAGCAATCGACTTACAACCTACTCTCAAATTAGAGAGGTATGAAATTGCTGCTCCTCATTGTCTCCTGGCACAAGTGATGGAAGCCCAAGGTGATAAAAAACAAGCATTGGGAGAGTGGAGAACTTGCAACCAGTACGCTAATATTACCATTCCAGAACAAGATGAGTGGGTTGTAATGGCTGGAAAGCGTTTGACACCGCAGGAAACAAATAAATGATTTATATCAGAAAGACAGTCAAATTAGTCTTAATACTTGCATTTGCTATTATTACGCTTCCCCTATCTACTGTTGCCCAAACTGTTAGAATTCACTCAATTTCTGGCCAAGGCAAAGTGAGAGTACAACGTGAAAAACGAACAGAATGGATACCTGTTCGCCAGTATATCGACTTATATCAAGGCGATCAAATTTTGCCAGACAGAGGAGTCAGAGTTTATGTAAAATGCCCCCCTGACTATAGGAATCTTGTCCTGGTCAAAGCAGGTGTACCATCCGGTCTAGGCTCAATTTGTATTAGCTGGGCAAATCAAGATACTAGAGGTTCTCAAGCTGAAGAAACAATTGGCGGAATCGATCCTTCTATTCCCTATCTCATTACTCCCCGTCATAGTCTCTTGCTCACTGCCACTCCCTTAATCCGTTGGAACAAAGTCTCTGGGGCTAAAGAATACACAGTGGAGGTAACAGACCCAACAGGCTTAATGTGGAGAACTAAGACAAGGGAAACTCAGCTTGTATACGCAGGTAAACCACTAAAGCCTGGTGTTTCCTATTCCATAGTTGTGCAAACAGATACTGGAAAATCCTCTGAGGATGATGCTGCACCCAATGCTCAGAAAAAAGCTGCCAATCTGGGATTTAGAATTCTTCGTAAATCAGAAGCAGCTTTGGTTCAAGTAAAAGTTGCGAAAATTTCTCCCACCCCATTGGATAACGAAGCATCTGCATTAACTGTGGCAGATTTTTATAGTAACTATGTTTTGCCCCAATCTGTTATTCAAGCCTATAATTTATCAGCTAATACATTTGAAACTTATAGCCTAACCAGTGATGCGATCGCCATTCTAGAATCATTGCTTCAACAGGGAAAGCAGTCACTCTTAATTTACCGTACCCTAGGCGACCTCTATTGGCAAACAGGGCTTATCCGCCCAGCAGAAGCTAATTATCTCAAAGCAATCAGTCTAGTTCAGGGACTAGAAGATTTAGAAGATTGGACACTAGCTCAATATAGTTTAGGGCAACTGTATGCTGCGATTGATAACCCGAAGCAAGCAGTGGAGTACTATAGCCAAGCAAGACTAGGCTATATTTTCCTTGGAGATTCAACACTAGCAGAAGTTCTCCAGCGCCGAATAGATAGATTCAAGAAAACCGCAGTTAATGATCCCAGTATAAAAAAATAAACAACACAAAATAAGGTACTCTTATCTTTTATCCGATATAATCTACGATTAACACTACTTCCCTTGATATACAACACTTCCACCAACATGCGATCGCGGAGGGTGCATGTTGGCAACGGAATAGTTTCTATTACGCTGCCGATAAATTTTGCTTGTCTTGGTATCGCCTTTGATGCGTCATCCAAGCGATAACCATTTACAGGGTGCTAACTTCTAGTTATAGTTAGCCGTAACTTATTATAGGCACAATGCAACTATAACTTTGACTGAGTGCAAAGATAGTTTACAAAAGTTGCTCAGGCGGTTGCCATAATATTGGTTCAGCGAAGAGACAGAGGCAGAGGCATTGCAGCCGAAGAATGCATTCGGGAAAACTTTTCTCCCTGAAGCGGTTCCTGTCCCTCAATTTCTAAGATTTGGATCATGGATAACTGCAACCGCCTTGATGCAGAACCGTCTGGGAATACAAATTGCCTGCTTTAATTACAAAAATCATCCACGCGGATATCCCGCCAGACATCAGACACTTGCCAGCCGGAATTGCCCACCGATTGTACTGGAGGGTTGTCAAGAAATGGAATATAGTCAGGAACTCTAGGCTCTGAAATCGCTACTGGTTTCTCCTCAACCTCAACCACAGGGGCAGTAGAATTGTCAGTATTAGCTAGAAGTTGTTGGTCTTCTGCTTCTTCGATTAATTTCATCTGTCTCAGGGTAAGCTTGTCAGATTTTTTGATGATTTTCTTAGTGTGTATCTCATTAGAAGTATTCATTGGCTGTTCCCTCGAAGGCATTGGCTTAAAATTTGTCTGAGTAAAGTTGGGAGAAGTTAGGTATAAATAATTTGCACAGAATTAACAAGGTACACCAAATCGATGGAAAATACGAGTCCCTTGCTGAGGAATTTATTAATTGTGTACAAATCTGTTTTCGGGTAGATGTCCCAGCATAATCTGTTGCACAGATGCAAGTATCAAGCGTAAGCGTAGCTCGCCGCAGGCATCGCTTCTTTCCTCGTGACTGTAGGTCAAAAATGTGATTACGTTTTTGACTCCTAATAAGCAGATAATGGATGGTTGAGAGTTCTCGCTGTGGAGGAACAGTGTTGAGAAACTTATCAGGTGAGAAAGGCACAATCTTAGTAGTAGATGACGAAGCCAGCATCCGCCGAATTTTACAGACGCGGTTAGAAATGATTGGCTACAGCGTAGTTACAGCTAGTGATGGTGAAGAAGCTTTGTCAGCTTTTCGCCTGTTGACCCCTGATTTGATAGTTCTAGATGTGATGATGCCAAAACTAGATGGCTATGGTGTCTGTCAAGAATTACGAAAAGAGTCAGACGTACCAATTATCATGCTCACAGCTTTAGGAGATGTAGCAGACCGAATCACTGGGCTAGAACTTGGTGCTGATGACTACATGACAAAACCTTTCTCACCCAAAGAACTAGAAGCTCGAATTGCCTGTGTACTAAAACGGCGCTCCCACAAAACCAACATCAATGCTATTCCTAACTCTCTTGTAATTCATGCAGGCAACCTGAAAATAGATACAAGTAAGCAGCAAGTCCATAAAAATGAGCAACGCATTCGGTTGACAGGTGTGGAGTTTAGCTTATTAGAGTTGTTAGTAAATCATTCGGGAAAGATTTTTTCAAGGGTTGAAATATTACAGCAATTGTGGGGCTTTGTACCAGAAATGAATACAGACACCCGTGTGGTAGATGTGCATATTTCACGATTGCGGACAAAGGTAGAATCCGATCCCAATAACCCAGAATTAATTATTACAGCAAGAGGTAGTGGTTATTTTTTCCCACGAATTGTTGAATCAGAACACGATTGAGGAAGAAGTCAGAGGTGAAAATGTTAAAAATTCTAGAAACAACACCCAATCGACTTGTCATCAAGTCAGAAAGAAGAAATTTTGATGCCAGTCATTGCAAACTGCGAATTGTTCAGTCATTCATGCACGATCCAAAAATCTTCTTCTAGCGACTGACACCAATATTGCTGTTTTTGTATCAAAAGACGTAGAAAGGGCTATAGTCCTAATAAAGTAATATTTTACTTAAATGAAAGCGTCAAGAGAGTGAGATTTCCTTCTTCAACGCTTGACTCTAAGCAATAACTGGGTTCTCCATGAGGAACGAAACTCAGTTGGGATAGCGCACTCAACTGCCACCGCCACTTTTTAAAAGCTTGATAACAAATATTTACATAAAACTAACACTAGCAACTAACACCACAGCCACTAGCAACTAACACCACAGCAAGACGAAAAAAGTTGTTTGTTTAACTATAAATAGACTTACAATGCTATGTTACCTATTTTAATATGGTGGTTAAAAGAGGAGTTAAACAAGATAGTACTAATAAACTTATCCTTGTCTGCGATGATGTTGCAGACAACTGCTTTTTCTTCCAAACTCTTTTAGAAATGGAGGGTTATGAAGTTGAAACTGTGGATTCGGGCGCAGCAGCGCTAGCTTTCCTTGAATCCAAAATACCTGATCTACTTCTACTAGATGTGATGATGCCCGACATGGACGGGTACGAAGTCGCTCGGCGCATCCAAAATAACCCAATTTTACAAATTATAACTGTTTTGTTAATTACGGCCAACGAAGAGGCGTTTTTTAGAAACGAGCTTGATGTCAAGGTGGCTGGAGTTATCCGAAAGCCTGTTGAGCCGGATGCATTAATAGGACATATTCAAGCGGCTTTACAGCAACCGCATCATTTATGACCAGAATCTCTTGATAAAGTACTGAGAATAGTGCGATCTGATACTCTTAGCGAAAGTGTTACAAAGGCATAAACAAAAGTATTACAACTAAAAGGCGCAACAATGAGACTTCTTGGCATTTGTCGAGGAATGGGGTTGCGGTTAAAGGGAAAAGGATGAAATTTTCCCTTCCCCTTTGCTCGAATGGCACGCTTGTTAATCGCAAAGCCCTGATATAACGAGATTTTGAGTGTGGGGAGTGTAGCCGCACTGTTGCAATTGCCCCATTGATTGCTATTTGCAGCCCTTCTAGTAGTTCGCTTTCGTGACTTGGCGGGGTAAAGGGGAAAGGGGAAGGTGGGGCCCCCTCTGGGGATAAGGGGCGGGGGGAAAGGTTTCAAATCCCTTCCCCCTTCCCCAGCCATCACGCAGCATTTTTGGGTTGGCGAACTACTAGGGTCAATATTTGCTTTTACGCTAGCGCAAAGTATGTACTGTACTCTGCGTTTACTACGAGTAAAAATCCCACTAGATAAAAGGTTTCAGAATAAATTTTCTGTGCCCGAATTATCCGGAAGTGTACTAGTTTTTACGACAGGTGCGATATTTTATGTGATAAACCAAACCTCGGTGTGCAAGATCGAAGGAGTCAACAGTAGCCATCCCTTGACCTTTGGCAGTCATCGCAGTATTCACCCGTATATTTACACTGTCACCACAGCCTGACCAAACATCAGCTATTGTCGGCTTTTCGCCTGTTGACCCCTGATTTGATAGTTCTAGCGCTTCGCCACACAAACTTTGCGTGGTGGCAAGCTCTTGGGCAGAGGGGCAAGGGTGAAAAAACTTGTACAAATCTCTCCTTGTGATTTTACCCCCTGCATGACCAAATTTTGAACCATAACGTGACCAAAAGTTAACGTAATTTCAAGCTTTTGAGCCAATCAATAACTTAACTTTATGAATCAAATTATGTCCGCGTGTTTTAAATGTGAACCATAATACGACCAAAAGTTTTATTTTGAGACTTGGTAAAAAATGCCGAGCAAGACACACTAATTTAGTCGAAAATTTTAAACTTTCGGTCAAAATATGATTCAAAATGTCCACAATATGGTTTAAAAATATGTTTCACCAAAAATTGAGTGATAAAGCGATCGCCTGAAATCTGAATTTTTATTTCTATCTCATCGCGGTACGGTACAAATGAACTATTTGACCATGTTCCTTGCTGTAATTAAGTTTTGAGTTTTTTGAACTCCATTTATAGCTTTGAACTATATGTTGTCCTAGTACAAAGTGAAGTATTTCGTGACCGTTTGGCTAAATTATCGTTCAAATCACACTCCTCTGCTCCAATACTTTTCGGTTAAACCCAATAATCTCTCTTTTGGTCTGGGGAAAGGTTAAAGGGTAATGGGTAAAGGGAAATTCAAACCTTTTCCCTTTCCCCTTTCCCCCAAAACCCGAAAAGTATTGTCCTCTGCTCCCCTGCTCCTTTGCTCCTGGAGCCCTCCTGCTGCCTCAACGATTTTCTCTTTACTTAGTGTCATTCCACCAAGGACAATCATTTCCCTCATCCCTACACGGTTCATTGCTTTAAAAGCTGTAGTGCTTATCCTGCAAAGATTACAGCTTTACTTAGTGCCATTCATTAATTACCAAAGGTTTGAGTAACTGTAATATCACGTAATTTGAAACATATAGATAAACATAGCAGTGTATTTACTTAATAAAACGTATGAAAGCACTAGTGAAATATCAAAAAAACATATTTTTTTAAACTATTTAAAAGTCTCACAAAAATCAGAAAACTTACATTAAATATTCCAAAAAAAGACCCTTTAAAGCTAAAGCTTACATTTTAATTTGAGTCCTGTATAAAATCAACATAACTTTAACATTAAAGCTATCAACTGCTTTTGCTAGCTATCTTTTTGAGATTTTTTATACAAGTAAACCCTTTACATTCTTGAAAACGTATGTTTAATTTGATTCAGTAGAGAGCAAAGGCAAATGCCTAGCTAATACTAACAATCAACAATGAGTTAAGGTCTAAAATCATGGCAGTTGAAAAAACCAATTCTTCTTCAAGTTTGGCAGAAGTTATTGATCGGATCTTGGATAAAGGTATCGTTATAGATGCTTGGGTACGTGTTTCCCTAGTTGGTATTGAATTACTTGCAATCGAAGCTCGGATCGTTATCGCTTCTGTTGAGACCTACTTGAAATATGCAGAAGCTGTAGGCTTAACACAGTCAGCTGCTGTACCTGCTTAATTATTAAGTAGATGCAATCAAATTAGAATTACAAACTAATACCATTTCTTCGTAAAGTCATCTGCGTCAAGATATTTCGATCTCCCCTTTTCCTGTGTTGTTCTTTGCGTTATTTGCCATTCCTTTTAAGGGACTTGCATTCCAGTATATCTTCATAGAGACTTGGTAGAAGTAATTCTGATTGTTCTTCTGTTTTTCGTCGATTATCTTGATACTTTTCAATCAAGATTTATCAAAGGATAAAATGTCAGAAGTAGATATTGTATGAGCTACATTATCGAACAGAATTCAGGAGTCAGGAGTCAGAATTCAGCAATGTTTTCTGACCGAAAAAGCGGATGAATAATCGGCGTTTTTGCACCCCCACCAAATTGAAAATTTGGTGGTCTTCAATTCCTGCGCGGTCTGAATCCCCGACTGATTGATTCTGACTCCTGTTAGCGATAGCGGGGCGTTTAGCCCATTCTGACTTCTGAATTCTTCTTCAACTGGATATTAATTGTCCAGTTGATGTAGTTTATTCACTATTTTCATAATATTGCGGAGAATCTCATGACGGCTTTAATGGAAAAAATCCGGCAAGAGCATAAGTCGATAGCTGAGGAAGTATCTCAACTATTTAGAGAGACTCATGAATTCTTGTCCGCTACAACAGCAAACAGAGAAGAGCTTGCCAAAAAGCAAGCCCAATATCTGCATCAGTTCCACGAAAACCTGGAGCAAACAACCCACGAGTTTCTCACCGAAACAACTAAAGAAAGGTTTGCTCAAGCTCAAGCTCAAGCAAGGTTTTTGCAAGAGTTCTACCAAGAACTTGAGCAAACAACCCACGAGTTTTTAGCAGAAACAGCAAAGAACAGAACTGAACAAGCCAAAGCACAAAGGCAATATCTGCATCAATTTCGTCAGGATTTGTTTGCAAGCATTTTTGGCACGCATATTTAGTCGTTAGTCAACGTTCTGACCAAGGGAGTTAATACCCTTTCTCTAAATTACCGAAGAAAGGCAGAGGGCTTCAGCGTTGGAGGCAGAAGGCAGAAGGCAGGAGGCAGGAGGAAGAAAAAAATTTTTGCCCTCTGCCAAAGGGGTTTAAAGCCCCTAAATTTATTTATGGGGATTAACTCCAGCAAGAACTGCCTTGTCTACGACAAGCTGCGCGAACGTCCTCCTACCTCCTTAAAGTTCATTCTCCTTTCCTGCTTGCTGTATAGAAATTAGATTTATTTTAGATAATTGGTAATTTGTTGACGAAGTAGATTAAATAGTAAAACCTCCTAATCTTACAGTTAAATAACTGGTCAGAAAAGGGGGCAAATTTAACAATGAGTTTTAGTGTAAAATTTTAGATATTCTATCTATAATACCTTAGTGGTGCAGAAAACTTTATCTTCTAATGTGGCACTTCTAGTAGAGAAAATTTTATCCCAATTTAATATTAAGCTGTAGATAATAGAGAAAACAAATTCGATAAATTAAAATAACCATGAGCCGGCCTTTTAAGATTGAAATCGCAGAAAGCGAAAAAGAACTTAAAAAACGTCTACAAACAGCCAACTTAGGGAACCAAAAAGAAAAACTTATTATGCTGTGGTAGATAAAAAGCGGGCAGTTTAAAGAGTAGTAAGACATTGAAAAACGCTTGAAAAGAGATAATTCAACGGTCACAAGATGATTGCAGAAGTACAGAACTGATTGGATATCAGGCTTGTTAAAAATCAAAAAAGACTCGCTTCCTGCCGGCGCTATCAGTGGGGGCTTGTACCCAAAATTAATTAATTAAAAATTATTCTTTTCACTAATTTTTAACTTTTAACTTTTAACTTTTAACTTTTAATTAAAAAAAGGTCAGCATTAATGGCAATAGACAATCGTTTTTAGTCAAGGTGAATTGCTTGAAATTGTATAGCGATTTTTTAATTTGTCGCTCCACTAACTATGTGGAGGTGAATTAATGGAAAAGAAAAGTTGGCGATCGCTACAATTAATATTTCCAGTACTTATACAGAGGTGTGAATATTTAATATTGTATAAACTAAGTCTTAGTCGAATGGTAATAATGTAACTTTATATACTCTTCTGAGATGAATAACTCAGTAGAGTATTTTTGTGAGAGTCACTGCTCTTGAGAAATCGTCTTGTCTTGTTGCAACCCAACAAAACCTCTTTCTAACAACCATAAATTAAAAACTGCGGCTGCCCTGTCAAGAAATGCGATGCCTGCGGTTCTTGCTAGCCTACGGAATTCTTGAAACATCTATAAGTTGCGCTTCTCTCAATTGTAATCATTGCCATTAGGAGCCGACAGTTGAATCATCGAAGGATTACGTGAATATTTAACCGCATCGGTAGGGGGATAATCTGCCGACACTGCAATTAACCCAATTTTGATATCCTCGAAATAAATCACACCCCCAATACGTACTTCGATTTGAAAAGCTCCATGAAATAAATTGTACGGAGCGATGTAGATTAGCAAACAGTCACTAATCTTTATTGGCCTGTCAAACATCTGCTGACAAGTTTTATGGAGGACAGCATCTAGATATTCATTATAGGCAGGCTCACCCAGGTCAGTAAATTCCGGCCAATCCGCAAAATGATCCATATAAAATAGCCAGATATCGGACAAGTCTGCGTCATTAGTGAGTTTTTGCTTAAGTTCTTGCAATCGGTCGATATTCATATTGTGGATATTGAGGAGATAGGGTAAACAGATAGTACTGTTAAAAAATTATCAATTATTTTTGCGTTAATGGGGGATAAAGAATTATCACCAAAGGTTTCTACTAAATGGTTGGGGACTTAAATGACAGGATAAATAGACCATTGATAACTGTTCAAATAAGCTAGATAGCAACTTGAGATAAGCTTATGTTGTCCTTAAGAATTTCTATCTCGACTGGAGAAAATACTTTATCTTTCATTTGTTGTAGCTCATGTAGAGCAGTGTTAGCATCGGTAGCACTAAATTTGAAGTACTCAGTTAAACTACCAATGCAATAATTGTAATTATGATAGCGGTGTTTAAAATATAGTTCTACATTACCCCTGTGTGACCAAGTTCCAAGTATTTGAATAGCAACAGTTTCATAAGGGAGAAGTAAATCCGTTTCTATTTCTGTCAATCGCTGTTGGATGGATCTGGCGGTAACTCCTATCTTGTGCAAAATACCAATATTCGTTTGTATCTCTAAAAAATACAGAGTACAAGATAAAATGCGTTGAAGTTGAGCGCGATAAAGTGCCAAGTCGGTGAGCCGATATGACTTATCTGGTGCATTTTTGTATAATGCGTGTTTGGCTGCTAGCTCTAGTTTCAGTAGCTTTTTGAGCAACAGAGGTTCTTGCACTTCGTTGAATAAACTGAATTCTAGCGCTCCAACAGGGATTTTTCCTAAACTAGTAAATTCATAAGCTGGAGGGGTTAAATACACGTTTTTTTGGAACATTCCAGCTTTGAGAAGCCCTGGAGTAACTAAACCAGGGCTGATCGGATAATTGATTGAGCCGTATTCTTTCCACAGCAATTTTAACTGTGCTAAATCTTTACGCGATAGGTAAATATCAAAATTATCGTAGAGTGGTAAAATCGGAAAATCACGATTAGCTACAGGTAGGCAGGTTGCTGAAGAATGTGCAAAATGATGTTGCTTAACCTTACCTTTCTTAGCAGTTAGCTTACCGTAACAATAAGGGCATTTAAGCTCGGTTTTACCACTACCAACATCTTCAACACAGACTAATTGTCCATCTGGAGCTACACCAAATTTGAGCCACATTGTCACGCTTACTCATTAACAGAAAAACCAATCGGGGTTGATAGTAGAAAGTTCAAGCAAGCTTTAAATAATTTGCATATCTGCAAAATTTGGCTCAAACTAGTGCTAGTGTACTATAGGATTTCTAATTTAGGATTTAATTTGCTTGAAAATGGTGTGAAAAGCGAGACTGTTTGTAGTGGAGCTACCCTTGGGACAAGAATCTGTCGCTAGAACCAGGAAGATAGTTCACGTTGATATGGACGCATTTTACGCATCGGTAGAACAGAGGGATAACCCTAGCTACCGAGGTAAACCGTTAGTCGTCGGTGGCAGTCCCAATCAACGAGGCGTAGTTGCAGCCGCCAGTTATGAAGCTCGTAAGTTTGGCATTTACTCAGCAATGCCCTCGGTAACAGCAATTGCAAAATGCCCCGGACTGATATTTGTCAGACCAAGATTCGACGTTTACCGAGAGATTTCTGCTGCAATCCACGCTATCTTCAAACG
This sequence comes from Nostoc sp. LEGE 12447, assembly GCF_015206985.1. NCBI lineage: Bacteria > Bacillati > Cyanobacteriota > Cyanophyceae > Nostocales > Nostocaceae > Nostoc > Nostoc sp. LEGE 12447. The sequence goes on from NZ_JADEXT010000026.1 coordinate 74,269, forward strand.
CTACAGTGATTTAGTGGAAGGGGTTGCGCTAGATGAAGCATATTTGGACGTTACTGAGAACAAGCAAAACATCCCCTACGCCTCTACTATCGCAAGACACATCAAAACTGCGATTTTCCAAGAAACCCAGTTGACAGCAACCGCAGGCGTGTCGATTAACAAGTTTCTTGCAAAAATGGCATCAGGGCAGAACAAGCCCAACGGACTAACCGTGATTTTACCGGAGGATGCGATCGCCTTTGTAGAACAACTGCCAATTGAGAAGTTCCACGGCATTGGAGAGGTTACAGCAGCGAAAATGCACTCGCTCGGCATTCATACTGGCGCAGATTTAAAGAGGCGATCGCTGACTGAGTTAACACACCACTTTGGTAAAGCTGGTCATTATTACTACAAGATTGCCAGAGCAGAAGATGACCGCCCAGTTGAGGCGAATCGGGTTCGCAAGTCCATTGGTGCAGAAACTTCATTTGCACAAGACTTAAGCGATGTCGGTCAGATGTTGCAGGAACTTGAACAGATTGCCCAGATAGTGGAGCAACGGTTAGAGCAGCACGAAACACGAGGCCGCACATTAACCCTGAAAGTCAAGTTTTCTGACTATCATCAGATAACCCGCAGTAAAACAATGCTTGCTCCCATCGGTGAACTCTCTACAATTTTTGAGATAGCCAAAGCGCTGTTTGAGTCGATTGATTTGGAAAACCGCAGTATTAGGTTGCTGGGCATTTCCTTGTCTAACCTTGATAACGTCAAACAAACCCAAGTGATTCAATTGCCACTATTTCAGAATGCAGGCATTATATTTTAGTGTAGGCTAGCAAGAACCGCAGGCATCGCGCTGTTTAAATACTGACTCACCCACGACAAAAATCATCAACTCTTAACTCGCGCCACACATCAGACGGTTGCCACCCGGAGTTACCCACAGAGCGTAGGGGGCGATAGTGTTCAGAAATGTATTCGGATTCGGAAACGTAGTCTTCAATGTACACAGGTGGATTTGATTCAATCACCGGTTCAGAGATATCTAAGTTCTCAGGAATCTCAATGGGTTCAGTCGGTGCTGGGGTTACTTCTGTTTTCTTGCGAATTGGGTTAGGGTTTTTTTTGATGAGTCGTTTCATATCTATAGGAATCATTCGGCTCTCTACAAAGAACGATATCCCAGAATACAAGAACTTATCAGCGAATCAGAGACATTTTGCCGTTTGTTTTATGGGTGCGGAGTGCTTTTTGAGGACGGGAGCGGAGCGCGATGCCGAATAGCCAGTCGTAGAAAGGGATTTAACAATAGCTATGATGTTGTCTACTTGCATATCGAAACATATTTGCCGACCAATGGTCGGCAAAATAGCTAGTTATTGACAACTGTTTTCGGAATCACCGCTTATTTGACCCCACGGAACGTAGTTCAATGCGAGTATTGAGGTAATTTTTGCGAGTTTGCCAGTCTGGAATGATGGTTTCTAAGAGTTTGTAAAAGCTTGGGGAATGATTATGAATACGAATATGGCACAGTTCGTGGATAATTACATAGTCAATGCAATCTTTTGGGGCGCTGACCAGCAAGGGGTTGAGTATTATCTTACCTTCCTTGGTACAGCTTCCCCAGCGTTTGTGCATGGTGCGTAGCTCAAACCTAGAACTTACGCATTGACGAAAATTTGATACTATGCAATCAAACCCAGTTTTTGCGTTAGGTGTTCTAAAATAAAGTCACGAGCTACTTTGAGCGATAAATTTCTTTGGAGTTCATACCAATTTTCAACTAACTCTTCGGAACGCATTAATTCTAATTGTGTAAAAGCTCGGATTGAACTAAAAAAGTGAGTTCTGATAGCCTCAGTTGTTCTCACCATAAATTGACCAATGCCACAAACTTGCTTAATAGCTCTGTGGTAACACTCGATTCCCCAATGTATTGAATGTAACTCCTTAAATTCTGCTCTCGAAATTGAATTTAGAGTATTTTTTTCAGGTGTGTACATAATATAATATCTGTAAGTTTCGTTTTTGAAACTTCTCCGAAATACCTTCACCTGACCAAAATTTTTTAGATCAACTATTAAACCAACTTCGGGAATTTCTAGATTTTGGACTTGGGTATAATTCTTACCATCAATTGAACATGAGCGATTTTTAGCTATTCCAGTTAAAAACTCTAATCCCTTGTTTTTAAAGAACTTCAGATTTTTTTGGCTCGAATACCAAGTGTCAGTAGTCACTGCTTTTGGGCTTAACCCCCAAGTCAAAACCTCCGCAATCATTTCTCGTAAATAATCATTTTTAGTCTTTCCCTCTTGTTTGTTATAAATGCGATAATTCACAGGTACAGATTTACCTGATAAATCGGTATAATACAAGGTAATTAGTTGAATTCCCTTAACTGCCCGATGATGTCTTCCTGAATAATAGTAACCAACTAATTCTGTTATTTTTGGGTCACTATGTGGTTTATCAATTACCGTATCGTCTCCACTTAATGTTCCCCCTAACAAGTTGATTTTTAACTTGACTTCGTTAAATAAATCTTTGGGTTCATAACACTCACGCAGCAAAAATCTATTCACACTATCATGAGACAAATCTTTCATGATTTCCGCTAGACGTGTACAGCCTGGATATTTTGATTCTGCTAGCAGAAACAATGTATAAGTATCCAGGTCACATTTTGCTGTGGATGGCTTAGTTATTACTCTAATCGTCCGAACCCTCAACGCAGACAAATAAATTATCTGCTTTTCACTCCTCTAAGAACTAGCGATCACTTATTTTTTTCTTCATTCTTTCCATGCACTTATTGTGTTTCTTGTCAATGCGTAAGTTCTATTAGTTACGATTAAGCTCCAATCTGAAGCCACCAATGAAAACCCGTTAACCCGCGAATTAAATCTTGCTGTTGAAGTAAAGATTGACAGCGATGAAATAAGACATCCTCTAAGCTCGACTTTATCCATTTTTGAGAAGATGAGCAGGCAAAAGGAAGAAACAGGAGCATGGGAAAATAGGAAGTAGGATCAATGACAATGTGCATCTATAACCATGAGCCTGAATTTTCCCGCAGGAATAGCCAGTATTATACAACTGTTCTCAAGACTGTTCTCAACTAGAGTCTGGAAAAAAGCAGAAGTATTGATGATAGGGGCAATTTTAGCAACTCGAAAGCGTACAGTCTCCTCAATACTGGAGGTTATGGGAATAGCACACGAGAAGAATTTTCAGAATTATCATCGTGTTTTAAGCCGTGGAGTGTGGTCAAACTTAGAAGCCAGTCGCATTTTGTTAATGATTCTGGTCAGCATTTTTGTACCATCAGGGCCAATAATCATGGGAATAGACGACACGATTGAAAGGCGAAAAGGCAAGAAAATCAAAGCCAAAGGTATCTATAGAGACCCAGTACGCTCCAGCCACAGCCAGTTTGTCAAAGTCAGTGGATTACGATGGTTAGCAGTCATGTTACTCGTAGAAATACCTTGGGCACAGAGAGTTTGGGCTTTGCCTTTTCTCACCGCTCTAGCACCATCTGAACGTTACAACCAACAGTTCAAACTATTGACATATTTTTGTAACCAAGTCCTTAGTGGTGCAGAAAACTTTCCGGAGTCTCAAGTTGAGAACACAGTGACACGGGAGAACTCAATTTGTTGCTCTATCTGCGTTCGTTTTTTTAGTGAAGCAGTGGCAGATGGGGGACTCTTTCGAGGTAAGGTAGCTAATAGGGGAATTGGGAGGCGTTGATAACACAACCGTTCAATTTCGCGTAGTCCTAATTGTAAAAAACTTAATCCCCGTTGGCTATGCCAGTCGAGCATTTTGCGCCGACCTTCACGGACGACAACCAGAGCAACAGCAATGGCAATCAGGGTGGCAGCAGCCAGCAACATCAATAGACAATTGAGGGCTTGAGCATCCCGCAAGTGAGAACGGATTAGCTCAAAAGCTGCCGATTTGTAATCCTTAAAATGCGGTTCTATCCCCCCAAATCGCTGACCATAGATTTCAAAAGTCTGTAATGACGGAGGCACATCTGAGAGGACAGCCCAAGGCTGACTCGCCAGGGCTAAATGGGCAGTTGCCAGATGACACTTAATATCCTGTAAAACCGTGACTTCTCGAAAAAGATAGGCTTCTCCCTCTGGGGGGAAAAGATCAGCAACCGCAGCCGTTTTACCATTAGAGCGTGTAATATTCAGGTCAGATTTCGCACGAATGACCCACGACCATTGATGATCCCGTAACCACCGAATCAACGCACCGTGTTCAAACCCTCGGTCTGCTAATAATGTCACCGAGCATCCTGGAGGTAGTAGTCGCAAAGTGGTTTCTAGCGTTGGGCAGTAGTCTTCAAAACCAACCGTCGCACTGCCGTGTGACAACACCGTTTGGCCCAAAGGAATCGAGCGTCCTCCCCAAACTAAACAGATTTCAATTAGACAATACTCATCCCATAACACACTGGTATCGAGTGTCAGCGTCATCGGCATTCCCGACCATGCTGTAATAAACTGCTTTAATAGGGGAAAATAAAAGGTTTCGGGGTTGATTTTGGGATTATGGACAAAGTAGTTTAATCGCTCCATGTGGCTGCGGGCTTTGCAGCCCCGATGACTCAGATAGGGCAACCACTGGCTCAGACAGGCGCTCTGAGCTTGTAAAATTGCGGCCACATTCTCACAAAACACTTGTAGATGTCTTTGGTCTTGAGGATGAATCCATTGACTTACTTGAGTTTGCAGTTGACGATAAAGATGGGGGACTGGCATGGGGGAGCTTTTTGTGTGAAAACTTGAGCATCCCATGCTGTCCCCCTCTGTGTCACTCTTGTCTCCGTAAAATTCCCCATATATCAATCATTCAGGAATTTTCTGCACCACTAAGCTGTGAGACTTTGACATGGCGAACACACGATTGGGTTGCTGCATCTGAAGTCCTTCAACTACCTACCCCAGGAGTGTGAGCAGGTTCGGAGATTAACGATGCCTGCGGTTCTTGCTAGCCTACGCATTAGTCAGGCGTATTCGAGTGCGTTGGAGGAGTCGGTGCAGAGGTTTTTGGAGATGCTGGGGAAGCTGAATCGCGCTTATTTGACTGCTCTGGAAGAAAAATTGTTGAGTGTTTTGGAGGCTGAAATCAGAGTTTAAATCTTTTATTTCATCAAATTTATTCTCCATTACCAAACAGTAAGTAATTATTTTTGGAATGAGAATTACTGTATAGTTTGAGGTATTCCAGATCAAACTCTCAAGAGTTGCTCTATGATTGCTCTACCTAGTATTGCTATCCAAAGCAAGATATACGAAAGTTCTAATTCTCTGGTTTATCGGGGCATCAGAGACGATGGAGTCGCGATCGTCGTAAAAATGCTAAAGTTTGATTATCCTTCTCCCCAAGAACTGACTCGCTACAGACAGGAATATAAAATTACCCGCTCCCTAAAATTAGAAGGAGTTATCAAAGCATACAGCCAGCAGGACTATCAACGCACTGTCGTCATTCTCTTAGAAGATTTTGGGGGAGAGTCCCTAGAGCAATGGATGCACAAGCGCCCAGATATATTCTGCCCCATGCCTTTATCGCAATTTTTAAGTCTTGCGATCGCTATTTGCGACATTTTAGGCAGAATCCATGCAGCCAATGTCATTCATAAAGATATCAACCCTGGAAACATAGTCCTAAATCTGGATACTGGCGTTGTCAAAATTATTGACTTTGGAATTGCTACTGAATTTAATCGCACGAATCCAACTTTCAAAAGTCCTCATGTGTTAGAAGGGACACTTGCCTACTTATCTCCAGAGCAAACAGGACGCATGAACCGTTTACTCGATTACCGCACCGATTTTTACTCGCTCGGTGTAACGTTCTACGAACTGCTAACCGGACATCTGCCGTTTCCCACAACGGATATGTTGGAACTAGTCCATTGTCATATTGCCAAACAGACTGTTCCGCCTCATGAAATAAATACAACAATTCCTAAGCCAGTTTCAGATATCATTATCAAACTGATGGCGAAAAATGCAGAAGAACGCTATCAGAGTGCCTGGGGAATTAAAGCGGATTTAGAAATCTGTGCTGAACAATTAGAAGAAATCGGTCAAATTAATAGCATTCAACTGGCGCTTCAAGACGTTTCGGCTCAGTTTCAAATTCCCCAAAAATTGTATGGACGGGATAAGGAAGTTGCAATGTTACTGGCGGCGTTTGCTCGTGTAGCGTGTTCAGAGTCAAATCCCGTTGCTGCTTTACCAAACAATTCAGAAACGACTTCACAAACCCAACAAACGGGCAAACCAAAATTCCAAGTTGAAATGATGTTGGTATCTGGCTACGCTGGCATTGGCAAATCTGCGTTAGTGCAGGAAATTTATAAACCAATCACCCAGAAGCATGGCTATTTTATCTCTGGTAAATTCGAGCAATTTCAGCGCAATATTCCCTACAGCGCGATCGCAGATGCTCTGCAAAAATTGGTGCAGCAATTACTTAGTGAACCAGACGACCAAGTGCAACAGTGGCGATCGCACCTTCTAAAGGCTTTGGGAAGCAACGGACAAATCATCATTGATGTGATCCCAGAAGTTGAGTTAATTATTGGTAAGCAGCCATCCGTACCGGAAGTTGGAGCAACGGAAGCTCAAAATCGCTTTAATCTAATTTTTCAGAAGTTTGTGCGGGTGTTTTGTTCAAAGTCACATCCACTTGTGATTTTTTTAGATGATTTGCAGTGGATAGATTCAGCAACGCTGAAGTTAATTGAGGTGATGCTGCTTGATGAGCAAACCCAATCCTTATTTTTGATTGGAGCTTATCGAGATAATGAGGTAAATCTAACGCATCCACTGGTATTAACCTTGGAGAGGCTACGAAAACAAGGAGCAGTCCTTCAGGAGATTATCTTAGCACCATTAACGCTGGAGCCGTTGAGTCAGTTAATTGCCCAGACGCTGCATCGGAATGTAGACAGCGTTCGTTCCTTAGCAGAGTTAGTGTTGTGTAAAACCGAGGGCAATCCTTTCTTTGTCAACGAATTTTTGAGGACGCTGTATAGCGAAAATCTGTTGACCTTTGACCCCCCTCAATCCCACGCCAGATGCTACCCTACGGTAACGCTAAGAGCGAACAAGTCGGCAGAGCCGACGGCAGTTGCTCCACTTGGGGAGACCCCAAGACCGCACTGCCTCCCCAACGCACTGGCTCCCCTTACTAAGGGGGGAAGAAAAGGGGGGTGGCAGTGGAACATTGCTCAGATTCAAGCTCAAAATATCACTGATAATGTTGTGGAGTTGATGCTTCACAAGTTAAAGAAACTGCCAGAGAACACACAGCAAATTCTCCGGTTAGCGGCTTGTATTGGTGCTGAATTTAATTTAGATACGTTAGGAATCGTTTGTAAGGAATCCTCTAAAGCAGTTTCTCTAGATTTACTCGTAGCTATCCAAGCTGGATTAATTCAACCCCTGTCTGAATTAGATGAAAACTTGTTAGTTCAAGAATATAAGTTTTTGCATGATCGCGTACAGCAAGCAGCTTATGCCTTAATCGATGAGTCGCACAAACAGGTGGTTCATCTCGAAATTGGTCACAATTTACTTGAAAAAAGCTTACCAGAGCAACTCTCAGAGCGGCTGTTTGAAATTGTGGATCATCTCAATCATGGAATTGAACTGGTCACAGATCAACAAGAACGAAACAAAATTGCCAGATTAAATTTAATCGCAGGTCAGAAAGCAAAAGGGGCGATCGCTTATGGCGTGTCAAAAAAATATTTAACTACAGCAAGAGAATGGCTGGCAGCATCTAGCTGGCAAACAGATTATGACCTGACCTTAGAGTTATACGCAGAAACAACAGAAATAGCGTACTTGTGTGGCAATTTTGAGCAGGTGGAGTACTGGGCAGCGATCGTTCTGCAACAGGCTAAAACGATCCTTGATAGCGTGAAAGCGTGCGAAGTCAAAATTCAAAGTTACATCGCACAAAATCAGCTATTAGAAGCAATCAATATTGGATTGCAAGTGTTGCAACAGATCGAAATTAGTTTTCCCGAACAGCCAAGCCAGTCAGATATTCAGTTTGAACTAGACGCAATCTTATGCCTTCTTAGTGAGAAATCGATGTCTAACGATAAGCCCTACCCTGCGGCAACCCCTTCGGGGAACGGGTTTGCAGTCGCCTGCGGAGGGAAACCCTCCGGCAGCGCTGACTCACCTCTGCGCGTCTACGAGGACTTGATTCTTTTGCCCCAAATGCACGAGCCGGATAAGTTAGCAGCAATGCGAATCCTATCTAGCATCACGACTGCTGCTTATAGTGCTGCTCCTATTTTGATGCCGCTACTGATATCTAAACAAGTCAGCTTGTCAATCGAATATGGCAATGCGTTTGCGTCTCCTTTTGTTTATGCCAACTTTGGATTAATTCTGTGTAGGCAGGTTGGAGACATCGAGACTGGCTACAAGTTTGGACAGTTAGCTTTAAGGCAGTTGTCACAACCTAAGCCCCATTCTCTCAGAGCTAGAACATTGATCGTCGTGAATACCTTCATCATTCATTGGAAAGATCATGTGAGAGACACATCACAGCCATTACTGGAAGCCTATCAAAGTGGGCTAGAAACCGGAGATTTAGAGTTTGCCGCCTATGGCGCTCATTCTTATTGCTTTAACTCCTATGCTGTCGGAAGCGAACTCGTGGTGGTTGAACGCGAGATGACGAAATACAATGAAGCAATTCGTCAAATCAAACAGGAAACAGCACTAATCTGGAATCAAATATTTCAGCAGGCGATCGCAAATTTGATGGGATGCTCGACCAATCCAACCCGTCTAGTTGGTAAATTCTACAATGAAGAGAATGGATTGCCACAACATAAAATAGCAAATGATGGAACTGCAATCTTTAATGTCTATTTCAATAAACTTTTCCTGTGCTACCTATTTTCCAAGTATGTTCAGGCAGTTGAAAACTCAACTATAGCAGAACTTTATTTAATCCGAGTAACAGGCTCACCTCTTGGCCCTTTTTACTACCTATATGATGCTCTGGCAAGACTCGCCATATACCCCGAAAGCAGCGCTCAAACGCAATCAGAAATCATCAAAAAAGTCGCTGTTAACCAGGAGAAAATGAAACAATGGGCGTATTATGCGCCAATGAATTATTTGCATAAATATCATTTAGTCGAGGCAGAGAAAGCGCGAGTTTTGGGTCAGTGGTTTGAAGCAGAAGAGTTTTACGAACAAGCAATTCTTGGGGCTAGAGACAACGAGTATCTTCAAGAAGAAGCATTAGCTTATGAATTAGCTGCAAAATTTTACCTATTTCGTGGTAGAGAAAAGTTTGCCAAAACCTACATGAAAGAAGCTTACTACTGCTATGAACGGTGGGGAGCAACTGCGAAAGTAAGAGATTTAGAAACTCGCTATCCACAGCTATTTCCTCAATCGTCGGATGCGGCTTCGCCAACCCCTAAAACTTCTGTCACCATCTCTAATAACTCACCCATTTCTTTCGACTTAGCGGCGGTGATGAAAGCATCACAAGCGATTTCGAGTGAAATTGAACTGGATAAGTTACTCAGTTCCTTGATGAAGATATTAATCGAAAATGCTGGCGCACAAACAGGTTTTCTAATTTTAGAAAACTCAGGAAAATGGGTGATTGAAGCTTCTGGGGAACTCATGGAGGGTGAAAATATCTATGCTACACAAGTACTGCAATCTATCCCAACTGTAAATCATCTACCTGAATCAATTATTAATTATGTTATTCGTACTCATGAATGTGTCATTTTAAATGATGCCACTCGTGAAGGTAATTTTATTAATGAGTCATATATCCAATACAATCAAATTCCATCAATCTTATGTTTGCCTCTGCTGAATCAAGGTAAGCTAGTAGGCGTGTTATATCTAGAAAACAAATTAGCGGCTGGAGCATTTACACCAGAAAGATCGCAGGTCTTGAATCTTTTATCAACCCAAGCAGCGATCGCCATTGAAAATGCCAGACTCTACTCAAAGCTACGCGAAGGCGAAAGTAGAATGAAACAATTTCTAGAAGCTGTCCCGGTAGGAATTGGAGTATTGGATGCGGCTGGTCGCATTTACTACGTCAATCAACGGGGAATTCAGCTAATGGGTAAAGGGATTGATCCTTCTGTGGCACCGGAGCAAATCCCAGAGGTTTATCAATTTTATCTGGCGGGAACAGATCAAAACTATCCAACTGAGAAACTACCAGTTATTCGTGCATTGAGCGGCGAATGCACCACAGTTAACGATCTGGAAATTCACCAAAACAGTGCAATAGTTCCAGTTGAGGTTTGGGGAACTCCTATCTTTGATGAACAGGGTAATGTAGCATTTGCAATCGCAGCCTTTCAAGACATTACAGAGCGGAAACAAGCAGAACACCTCTTAGCGAACTACAACCGCACCTTAGAGCAACAGGTAGCCCAACGAACGGCAGCTTTACAGAAAAGCGAAGCAGAACTACGCCATCGAGAACAGGAATTACGACTGATTACCGACGCTCTACCGGCTCTTGTTAGCTATGTGGATGCCAATCGACGCTATCAATTTATCAACCGTACATACGAGGTCTGGTTTAGCTGTAATCGAAATGAGATTCTGGGCAAGTCTGTTTGTGAACTCCTGGGTGAGGCGGTTTATCAAAGGGTTGAGCCGTATGTTAATCAAGTGTTTGAAGGGCAAACAGTAACCCTGGAAGCTGAAATTCCCTTTCCGCTTGGTAAAAAATCCATCAGTGCTACCTTGATCCCCGATTTTGATTACAATGCTCAAGTGAGAGGATTCTACAGTTTAATAACAGACATTAGCGATCGCAAACGCGCCGAAGAAGCCTCTATTCTAGAAGAACGCAATCGCATGGCGCGAGAAATTCACGATACACTAGCCCAGTCATTCACGGGTGTTATCATTCACGCCAGAACTGCTGCGAACAAGATAACAGTAGACCCTCAAAAAGCTCAGGCTCACCTAGCTCAAGTCCAGAACTTAGCCCAAACTGGACTCTCGGAAGCACGCCGCTCTGTAGAGGCACTACGCCGTCCCTACTTGTTAGAAAATAGTGATTTACTCAGCGCTTTCAAACATCTGACAAGTCAGCTAGAATCATCCACTGGTATAAAAATTATGTGTGAAGCCATCGGCATTCCCTATCCGCTACGCTCTGAGGTGGAGAATAATCTACTTAGAATTGGACAGGAAGCTTTGACGAATGCACTCAAGTATGCACAAGCGACTGAAATTCGTGTTGAACTAATCTATCAGTCCACGCAGTGCATATTACGAATCAAAGACGATGGACAGGGTTTTGCAATTGATCGTTCTTCTAGCCACAATGGCTTTGGTTTATTAGGGATGGCAGAACGTGCCGAACTCATTGGGGCACAGATCCAGATCCACAGTGCCCCCGGACAAGGAACAGAAATCGCAGTGTCTGTGAATCAGGAAAAACCATCATGAGTCAACCTAATACCATTCGTGTTCTGGTTGTAGACGATCATCCCGTTGTACGTCAGGGTTTGGTTGCAATGCTGGAAGAAGCACCAGATATCCTTGTTGTTGGACAAGCTGGGAATGGTCAGGAAGCACTCGCTGTCTTTCGTCAAGAACAGCCAGATATAACTTTAATGGACTTGCGAATGCCCCAGATGGATGGAGTCGCTGCGATTACTGCCATCTGCACCGAGTTTACTGTTGCTCGGATTATCGTATTGACAACTTACGAGGGCGACGAAGACATTTATCAGGGATTGCGGGCAGGGGCTAAAGGGTATTTACTCAAGGATGCCGAGCCAGAAGAATTGCTGTCCGCGATTCGCGCCGTTCACAAAGGACAGAAGCACATTCCACCCCGCGTCGGTGCCAAACTTTTAGAGCGTATGGCGAGTCCAGAATTGAGCGATCGCGAGTTAGAGGTGCTTCAACTCATTACAACGGGCAAGAGTACCCAAGTCATTAGCAAAGCTTTACACATTACTGAACGCACGGTCAATTTTCATGTCAATCATATTTTAAGTAAGCTGGGTGTGGAGGATCGCACTCAGGCTGTGATCGTTGCGTTAAGGCGTGGCATTGTTAACTTGTAGCGTCATACCTGTCAAATTTGTCAGTTTATTAGCTGTCTAAATTGTCAGCTTATCAACTGAAGTTTTTCTCAGAGACAAAATAGAGTGAACCCTCTAAATTGAGTTTATGCAACAGATAACAGAGCCAAATCAATCTATCCAATTTTGAAAAAGGTTTCATAGTAATCATCTGTCTTTACCTGCTGCACTCCTTTCCTTAGAGGTGCTTTCATGAGTCTTGGTGATTATAATCGGTTACTTGTGCCGATTTTAGAACAAGATCATATTCAGGGATTGGTGACTACTTCAGTAGTACTCGTTGAATATGGTGACTACCAGTGTCCCACTTGTGGCGAAACTCACCAATTAATTAAGGCAATTCAGCAACAGGTCAATGACTTGTGTTTTGTATTTCGCCACTTTCCACAGCCGCAAATACATCCTTATGCTCAACGTGCAGCTGAAGCAGCCCAAGCGGCAGCCACCCAAGGCCAGTTTTGGCAGATGCACGACATTTTGTTTACCCATCAACAAGAGTTAGGAAACGATTATCTTGTGGAGTATGCCAATAATCTAGGACTCGATATTCCCCAATTTCTGCAAGATATATCCAGCCAAGTACACATAGCGCACATTAATCAAGATATAGAAAGTGGATTACACAGTGGAGTAACGGCTGCCCCAGCTTTGTTTATTAATGGAATTCGATATAGCGATCGCTGGAACATTGAGCAGTTGATGGCAGCTATTGTGACTGCAAGGCATTAATGTTCTTGGTCTTTAAACCCAAACTAAAAAACAGAGGGTAAGCAGCTATGCAAAGAAGAACCAGTTTTGAAAGTAAAGGTCTAAAGTGTTCCGTCACCTTTTACACTCCAGATCAAGTCGCATCCGGCAATCGCTTTCCGGCCATTGTTATGGCTCATGGAATTGGCTTGACCAAAGAAATGGGATTGCCGCAGTTTGCCGAGAAATTCGCTCAAGCTGGGTTTGTCGTTTCTCTATTCGATTATCGCTACCTTGGTGCTAGTGAGGGAGAACCTCGCGGACAAATGCTTCCTACCGAGCAGCATGAAGACTTTCGTAATGCTATCACCTGGACTCAATTACAAAGCGAAGTTGATCCTGAGCGCATAGGTCTGTGGGGCTTTTCTTATAGCGGCGGTCACGCGCTGCATCTGGCTGCATTCGATCCGCGCGTGAAAGCGATCGTGGCACAAATGCCTGCGGTGAATGCGTTTCTCATCTCCCGCCGTGTGGCCTCTCCACTTCAACTCGAGGAACTCACGAAGATAATTTCACTTGACCGGATAAAACGGTATCAAACCAAAGAGGTGAGTTACCTCCCTTTGGTTGCTCCGCCTGGTGAACCCAGCTTCCTTGCGACACCCGACGCATTCAATTGGGTTGAATCGAACAAAAGCGCGAGCGAAGGAAGATGGGAGAATCGAATCTCCTTTGAATCGATTGAACACTGCCTCTATTACGAACCAGCTCCTCACCTCGAAGCAATTTTTCCTACCCCGTTATGCCTGATTACGGGTGAGAAGGACTTTCTTTCACCTGCCGACATAACCGCCGATGTCCATGCGCGGGCGATTGAGCCTAAGTCTCTGACAATCTTGAAGGGCGGACACTTTGACGGTTTTCAAGGTGAAGGCTTTGAGATTGCCAGTACAACTGCGTTGAACTGGTTCGAGAAGTATTTGAAGCAGGGATGACAGAACTCGACCTACAAAGCAGGCGATGGTGCAAAGCGCCCGCTGGAAGCGATCGCACCTTTGCAGCAATTGACCACTCTGATTAGTACAGCAATTAAACATCAACTTTATACCTATCCAAAAGGAGAAAGCAGCAATCTCATGTCACAATCACTCTGGTTGTTTGGTTCTCGTCTCACCATCATTGCCGATCACACAACTACCGCAGGTCAGTACGATCTGATCGAAGAGTACTCCCTTCCTGGCTCACAGACACCCCTTCATCGCCACACGCGCTATTCCCAACAACTATACGTGCTGTCCGGGGAGTTCACGGTCTTCGCTGGTGAGAACAAGGTCGTACTGAGTGCTGGTGACAACATCTTGATTCCTATTGGCACACCACACATGGTCGCCGTATTTAGCGATCAGCCAGCACACGGGTTAGTCATCAATGCACCAAGCGGGCCTGCTCGGCTGATTGCAGAAATGGGGATGCGGGATGAGACAGAAACACTGGATATGGCGCTGCTTGCGCGTATTTCTGCCGAGATGGGCGATGAAACCCTTGGCCCGCCTGGAACCCTACCTTCAGCTGCTACGAGAACGTAGCAAATCCATTCCAGGCAACAGAGGAAGAGAATTTTATGACTTACTATGACTACATTGTGATTGGTGCCGGTTCGGCAGGATGCGTTGTCGCCAACCGTCTGACCGAAGACAGTGAAACAACTGTATTATTACTCGAAGCGGGTACCCCTGATACGAAACCAGAAATTCACATCCCATCGGAATGTCTCAGTCTACTAGGTTCTGAGGTGGACTGGGCATATTTCTCCCAACCAGAACCCTACCTGAATAACCGCAAAATCTTTTGTCCTCGTGGCAAAGTACTGGGGGGCAGCAGTTCGATTAATTTCATGATTTATTTGCGAGGTAATCCTCACGATTATGACCACTGGCAGTCATTGGGAAATCCTGGCTGGAGTTACCAAGATATTTTGCCCTACTTCAAGAAATCGGAACAGCAACAGCGAGGTGCGTCCGAATACCACGGGATTGATGGGGAGTTGAGCGTAACCGATCTGATTGCACCTGCCGAAGTATCCCAACGCTTTGTAGATGCAGCAGTGGCGCTAGGATATGACCATAATCCTGATGTTAATGGGATGCAGCAGTTAGGGGCAGGACTTTATCAGTTGACCATTAAGGATGGTAAACGGCACAGTGCTGCTGCTGCCTTCCTTGTGCCCATTCTCCAGCGTCCCAATTTGACTGTAACGGCAGGAGCGTTAGTAACTCGCTTGTTGTTTGAAGGCACTCACACGGTTGGGGTGGAATACCTGCACGAGGGCACACTGCACCAGGTCAGGGTCAACTCCGAAGTGATTTTAAGTGCTGGCGCGTTCGATTCGCCTAAGCTGCTGATGCTTTCCGGCATTGGTGATGCAGAACACCTGCAAGCCTTGGGAATTCCGGTAGTGGCTGATTTGCCGGGTGTCGGCCAAAACCTCCAAGATCACCCTGTTGTGTCCGTGGCACACGAGGCAACTCAGGATTTACATACGGCAAGCAGCAGTAGTATCGCTGAAGCTGGCTTGTTTTTGCATACCAAGGGTAATCTGGATGCTGCGCCAGATTTACAGTTTCTTTTCGGTCCCGTTGTGTTGGTACCGCCTGGTTATGCCCACTCTGGTTTAGGATTCACAAGTTTCGTCTGTTTGCCTCATCCTCAAAACATTGGCAGTGTCAGTTTGCGATCGCCCGACCCCAAAGACGCACCGATGATTCAAATGAACTTTCTCCAAAGTGAAGCTGATGTGCAAAAGCTAGTAGCAGGGATTAAATTACTTCGTAATTTGTTCGGTGCAAGTGCCTTTGATGAGTTTCGCGGTGAAGAAATCACTCCTGGTGCCGATAAGCAGAATGATGCAGCACTCGTTGCTTACGTTCGAGAAGCTTGTGATACGGTGTATCATCCGGTCGGCACTTGCAAAATGGGTACTGACCCAATGGCGGTTGTAGACCCTGAACTACGAGTACATGGGGTTGAGGGGTTGCGTGTTGTGGATGCCTCCATCATGCCAACGATCACCACAGGAAATACAAACGCGCCCACCATTATGATTGGCGAAAAAGCAGCCGATTTAATTAAAGCCGCAGGTTGCGTTTCACAGCAAGTACCTTCAGCGATCGCACCGAGCGCTGCGCCAAAGGCAATCGCCAACTAACTCGCTCGTGCGTAGACAAGGGAAAGGCTTCTGACAGCATGGATACGGTATGTCGGCTTAGGGAAAGCAAGTTGGAAAGCCCAACAGATTGTGAATCCATTTTCCCTATTTGGTAAAGCCAAACTAAAACTACTAAATCATGTTCAAACTATCCGTTAAATTGTCTTTTGCACTGGTCATTCTTACAGCATTAGTCCTGATCGGTTTGCAATCTTTTCAAGCAAAGCCTGTTCTATCTGAAACGCCAGATATACAAGCTCTAAATCAGCCAAGACTTGTTGCAACTGCCCTCACACCCCCCAGCCTTGTCCGTGCTGTATTGGGAGGCAGACCTGTTTATTGCTGTACGTGACCCGATCCGAAGATACTGTCTTGGTGCGTTGTTACCCTACCTATGAACCCACAATCACGGTTCGAGCGATGGGGGGTGATCCCAATGCCAACGCTCAGAAGGAAGGGGTCATGACCTGCCGTCCTTCTGCATAAAAACTATACTGTGCAACCCATCTGAAAAGAAAACATACACCAAGAAATTTTCATATGCACAACATGATGGCGAGATTCTGAGTCCGCCTAGCTTTACTTTCCGCATAAGACAACAAATCGATTCACAAAAAAGGAGACTCTAATGCCTTACGTTACTGTCGGTAAAGAAAACTCTGGAGACATCGATATTTATTACGAAGATTTCGGAGCAGGACAGCCAATTGTGCTAATCCACGGGTTTCCTCTCAGTGGTCATTCCTGGGAAAAACAAGTGGCGGTTTTGCTTGACAAAGGCTATCGGGTCATCACTTATGATCGCCGGGGCTTCGGCAATTCCAGCCAACCGTCCTTTGGCTATGACTACGACACCTTCGCGGAGGATCTCAACACGCTGATCGCAAAACTTGACCTACGCGATGTTGTGCTGGTCGGTTTCTCAATGGGGACTGGCGAAGTGACGCGCTATCTGGGCAAGTACGGTTCGGGGCGCGTTAGTAAAGCCGTGCTAATGGCTCCGGTGCCACCCTTCCTGCTGAAGACAGACGACAATCCCGAAGGGGTCGATCGCAGTGTCTTCGATGGGATTATGAAGAGTATCGTAGAAGATCGCCCAGCGTATCTGTCCGCATTTCTTAAAGACTTTTACAACGTGGATGTGCTTCTGGGCGATTCTCGTTCCGAGAGGCTTCGCCAACGCATCAGCAACGATGCCATCCAGATGAGCTGGAATGTTGCAGCAGGAGCTTCTGCTAAGGGGACTCTGGACTGTGTACCATCGTGGTTAACCGATTTTCGTGACGATCTGCCACGCATCGATGTGCCAACCCTGATCATTCATGGAGATGGCGATCGCATCCTTCCATTTGAGTCTACCGCAAAGAAGCTGCCGCAGCTAATTAAAGACAGTCGCCTTGTGGTAATACCTGGCGGTCCGCACGCTATAAACTGGACTCATGCCGATCAAGTCAACCCTGTGCTGCTGGACTTTCTTAAAGGAAATTAATCAGCATTCCAAAGCCCGCCCAAAATCAATTCGAGCATTATGATTACTGGCGAATGCTTATCTATCGACTAGTCGGGAGATAAGCTCTACAAATAAATCTAGGAAGCTGATTATGGAAACTATTGGAATTCTCGGTACAGGTAGAATGGGCGTTCGTTTAGCGTGTATGTTTGCAGAAGCAGGACGCGATGTGATTCTCGCTTCTCGTGATATTGAGCGTTCATCCAGACTTGTTTTAGGGCTTAAGAATTCAAACCTTCGTTCCGGCAGCTATGCTGATGCAGCAGCAGCCCAATTCGTTCTTCCAGCAATGTTCTTACGAGACGGAATGCTTAATATACTTGAACCGTTGCGCGATCAACTGGACGGAAAAATATACATTGATATTTCCAATCCCTTTAACGACACCTATACTGACTTCATATTGCCGTGGGATACAAGTGGTGCAGAGCAGATTCAGAATCATTTCCCCAAAACTCGGGTTGTAGGGGCGTTCAAGAATGTCTGGTGGGAAGTTTTCGATGCACCAAAATTTGGAGACATGGTAAGTGATGTGTTTGTTGTTAGTGACGATACTCAAGCAAAAACGAAGTTATTCAATTTAACTGAAAACACACCTTTTCGATACCTTGATGCTGGCAAACTTAGTAACGCTCGCACTATTGAACGGATGACACTGCTTAGTGGCGAATTAGGTCAAAGATATGGCTACTTTCCCCGTATGAACTATAAGCTGCTTGGCGAACAATGGATACCTGGAGAGGCAGACCGAATTTCGTCGCTAATCCTCAATTCTTAACTGCCGTTTTGCCTCCACTAAAGGTAATAACGCCAATTCTAGGTGAAGCTGCCGCTATGCAACCCCTTTACCTAGACAGCAGTAAGGGTTTTAAATTCTTTTTTGGAGATGTCTACTACTTTGCAGACATACTTTCTTTAGGAGGAACACCATTATGACAATAGAGGAGCGATTAGAACAAGCAAAGCTAGTTCTGCCTGACCCACCAAAAGCAGTAGGAAATTACAAGCCTTGGGTTAAGGTAGATAACCTTATTTTCGTGTCGGGGCAGTTCCCTATAGTGGATGGAGTCTTACGATACAAAGGTAAGTTGGGTGCTAATCTGACGATGGAAGAAGGCTATGAGGCTGCAAAGTTGTGTGCCTTGAACTCATTGGCACAATTGAAAGCTGCTCTCGGCTCACTCGAACACTTGCAAGTAATCGCTCGTGTAGACGGTCACGTAAATAGCGCACCAGGCTGGACTCAGCAGGCTGCTGTTCTGAACGGAGCATCTGATTTATTCGCAGAGATTATGACCGATAAGGCTGGTCATGCTCGTACAGCTTTTGGACATTCAGAATTGCCCTTAAATGCAGCAGTTGAACTAGTCATGATTGCCGTTATTAAATCTGAAATTCATTAAGATAACTGGAGAATTCTCAACTATGAACTTATCTGGCACTTTTGTTTCTGGCGAACATCCTACCGAAGGAACAGTTCAGATTGTAGTAGAGTCCGAGCAACGATTCGTCGAGTTGCAGCCAGACTTTAAAACTTCCGATCTTGGCCCTGACTTACGAGTGGTTCTCCATCGCCTTGAAGACGTTATTGGTTCAACCACTCCCCCAGATTTTCCAATTAAAGAGCAAGAAATTTTCCTGCTTGACCGCTTACAAAGCTTTACTGGAAAGCAACGTTACCCCATCCCATCCTGGCTAGATTTAGCAAATTATCAGTCTGTTGTTATTTGGTGTTATGCGTTCAACGCTACTTTCGGCGCTGCCAAACTTAATTAACAGAGGAATCAAAATGCTACACAAACACCACCTCAATCAGATTGTTAAGTTTCAAGAAAATATTCTTGTAGAGATACTTCACTCTCAACTCCCTCAGAATTGATCGTTGAAGCTAATCAACTTTGATAAAAAATAAAATGCTGATTACTGTTTTCGATATACAGTATCTCAGATTCTTAGAGTTTAATCGCTGTTCAGTAACTATCAGTTCTTTGAAAAGGTGCAATATGACTATGAGTAATCTTTTGTGCTGGGTTAAAGGTTTAGGAGTGGTAATAGGTAGTGTAATAGTTTTTTCTGGAAACTCTGGTATTGCCAAGATTAGCCAGAATGTTACTTTACCTAATAATAATCTGAATACATCTAAATCTAACTCTAGCATGGCGCTTGAAAAGCATAATATCTCAGAGGAAACTGCCCTAAAGGTTAATTACAGTATTGACCAAACCCAAATTCAAGATAAAATACTGTAGACAAGTAAAAAGATTATAAACTTACAGAAGTAATTCCAGGTAAGAAAAATATTTTGCTAGCAGGGTGCCACTTTCGCTGTTTGTAATTGAGGCTGGAAGTTGGTGTCTATACAACCATTACTGCGTGTTATATACCGATGCGAAAGACCGCGAGTTAATAGTTCAAATACTATCAACTCACCCTCGTAAATTGGCGTTCGCGTAGCATGTCCTAAAGGACAAGATATTGCTAAACCGACAAGGAGTAATCTGATGACTACATTTGGCACGATCGCAATCGATGGTTTAGATATCTTTTATCGAGAAGCTGGCTCCCGCGAAAATCCAACAATTTTGCTGTTGCACGGCTTCCCGACCTCATCTCACATGTTTCGCAACTTAATTCCTGCCTTAGCCGATCGCTTCCATCTGGTTGCACCGGATTATCCTGGCTACGGCAACAGTTCGATGCCAACCGTGGATGAGTTTGACTACACGTTTGATCGCCTGGCACAGATGGTGGAAAAATTTATTACTGCGATCGATCTCAAAAAATACAGTCTTTACTTAATGGATTATGGTGCTCCCATTGGCTATCGGATTGCAGCTAAATATCCTGAGCGAGTGGAAGCGCTAATTGTGCAAAACGGGAATGCCTACGAGGAAGGCCTCGGCGATTTTTGGGGACTGTTCAAAGCATACTGGCAAGACCCTTCTCCTGAGAATACTGACAAACTCAAATACCTTGTCACCCTAGAAGCAACGAAATGGCAATATACCAACGGTGTCCGCAATCTTGAAGCCATCAGCCCAGATACCTGGAACATGGATCAACTCTTCCTCGATCGCCCTGGTAATCAAGATATCCAACTGGCATTGTTTTACAACTACCAGTCCAATTTGCTTCTGTATCCGCAATGGCAAGCCTACTTTCGTCAGTATCAACCACCCACGCTGGTGGTGTGGGGCAAAAACGACCAGGGCTTTATAGAACAAGGAGCCTATGCCTACAAACGCGACTTGCAAAACCTTGAGTTTCATCTACTCGATACCGGGCATTTTGCTCTGGAAGAAGATGGAGATGCGATCGCAAACTACATCCGTCAATTTCTCACGTCACGGCTGCAACCCATCTCTGCCTAATCAGTGCAAGGTTTAGTCACTGGCTTGACAACAATTGGACGCATTAAGCACACATCTCCATGAAAGAGGGTCGGAATTCGTTTGAGGAATAGCTCACTTCTAGGAGTTGTCAAATTTTGATTTCCGATGCCCTTAATGAAACGTTGTACTAAGGAGAGCAGGATCGTGCACCACTTGTTTTATCTTCCTGGTGTCCATTTCAACCATGCTGATGCCACTGACGATCGCTTCATACTTGCATTCAGCAACATTGTCTGATTTGGTCAAAGTCTAAATAGCAAATTCTTAAAAAGAAAGGGCACCATGACAACTCAAAATGTAACCATTTCAGCCTTGTCTGGGGGCAGTTTTAGCGCCTACCTAGCAGCACCCAGTAGTCAGCCTCGTGCAGGAATTGTGCTGATTCAAGAAATTCTTGGGGTCAATAATACTATGCGACAGATTGCCGATGATTATGCTAAGGCAGGTTATTTCGTGATCGTGCCAGATTTATATTGGCGACTGGAACCCAATGTGCAACTTGATGCTGACGATAAGGATCAGTGGGCTAAAGCCATTGAGCTACTCGGAGCGTTTGATGTGGATAGTGGCGTAGAAGACCTAAAGGCAACCCTGTCTTTTGTGCGGCAATATCCCAGCAGCACAGGCAAGGTCGGCAGTGTGGGCTTTTGTATGGGTGGTAAACTGGCATATTTCATGGCAACACGTACTGATGCGGATGCCAACGTTAGTTACTACGGTGTTGACATTGACAAGAATTTAGCAGAGGCGACAAAGATTCAGAAACCGCTGATATTGCATCTGAGTGGAAATGACGAGTTTGTGTCACCAAGCGCTCAAGCGACCATTCAGCAAGGACTAAAAGATAACCCCCTGGTAACAATCTATCGCTATGAAGGAGTAAGTCACGGGTTTAGTCGCGTGGGTAGTTCCGCTTATCGCAAAGAAGCCGCAGAATTAGCGGGTGATCGCACGTTGGCATTCTTAAAACAGCATTTAGGGTAGCGGGACTTAAATGCGATTGGATGCACAAACATCTGTCAACTTCAACAAATGTGAGGTAAAAGGTGACAAAGGTCTTAATTGTTTACGCAACAGATTACGGCAATACCGAGAAGATGGCAAAAGCGATCGCTTCTGGTGTGACATCAGTTTTAGGTACTGAAGTGGAGGTAAAGTTTGCTGAGGATGTTACTGAAGATGATGTAATCGCCAGTGATGCAGTCATTGTTGGTTCTCCTGTACACATGGGGAGTCCAGATTGGCGCGTAAAAAAATTTATCGATCAGGTTTGTGGTCCTCTTTGGATTAAAGATAGCCTCATTGGGAAGGTGGGTGCTGTCTTTGCGACTGGTGGCGGTTACGGCAATACAGGTGGTGGCGCTGAACTAACCATGCTGGCACTGTTAAATAACTTTGCTGAACTGGGAATGGTGATGGTACCTTTACCCAAAATCACACCAGGATATCCTCTTGGCGGTCTGCAATGGGGCCCCTATGGGCGTTCATCGGGAGAAAATATGGAGCAGACAGGCGTTACTGAACCAAGGCTGGAAGCTGCCAAGTATCATGGTGCGAATGTAGCACGAGTGGCTGCTGCTTTAGCAGGCAAAGAATTGTTTGCCAAGTAAAAAAACTCAGGACTTACGCAACTGTTATATGCGATCGCTTGCCAGTTTATATCTTTTTGCTTGACTTATGACTCATTTTGCCATTGTCTGTCCAGCAGGAACGGGTCACCTTAACCCGATGTTTGCATTAGGCCGTGAACTGAAACGGCGCGGTCATCGCGTTACTTTTATCGAAGTTCTTGATGCCCAAGCTACGACACGAGCAGCGGGATTGGAATTTCAGGCGATCGCAGAATCTGAGTATCCTTTGGGGGCGATGCCAAAACTTTTTGCACGTATCGACAGGGAAGCCTGTATTAGCTCAAGAGGGTATTTTTTCAACACAAAACAGCCGAAAATAACTTTTTTCTTGAACCGTTTCCGTTCACCTAACTGAAACGTGGAAATGGTGTTTGTCTATTTGGTGTTACCGCATATCCAGCAGGCAACCTGTTACCAATTCCACCAGTTTTCAAGTTAATCATGCGAACAACAAAGGCCATTTTAGAGATTTCAACAATCCAGCAGGAATATAGAGGTGACAACAAGGATGATTTTTACATGGAAAAAAGTTCAAAGATTGTTGCTATTGCTACTCGCATTTAGTGTTGTCGTTATGGTATCAATGCATCCAGCATCAGCCATTTTTAAGGAATTACCCCAAGCGTCCGGCTCTAAACCTTCGATCGTTCTTGTTCATGGTACCAATGCCGATGCTACATCCTGGCAACATGTCATTCCGCTTTTACAACAGGATGGCTATACAGTGACCGCTGTGCAAAATCCGCTTACTTCTTTGCCAGACGACATTGCCACAACCAAGCGGGTAATTGATGCCCAGCGGAGACCCGTTGTTGTGGTCGGACACTCCTATGGTGGAAACGTGATCACAGCTGCGGCGGCTGGCAACCCGCAAGTGAAAGCATTGGTTTATATCGCTGGTTTTGCACCAGAACCAGGCGAAACGATTAGCGAGTTAAGTAGCAGATATGCTCCCCCTGCACTCAGCAAAGCACTTGTAGCTGATACAGCAGGGTTTCTCTACATTGATCGTGAGAAGTTTCACGAGGTCTTTGCTAAAGACGTATCGACAGTCGAGGCGCGGGTGATGGCAGCGACGCAGAAGCCACCCGCCAAGGCGGTCTTTGACCAATCAGTGGAAAGCGCAGCTTGGAAGACGATTCCCTCATGGTACCTCGTGGCTCAGGAAGACCAGGCAATTAACCCTGAGCTTGAGCGATTCATGGCAAAGCGAATCGGTGCTAAAACAACTGAGATCAAAGCAAGCCATGTGGCCTTTATTTCTCATCCAAGAAAGGTTGCCAACCTGATTGTTGAAGCAGCAAGCTCTGCTGTGAAATAACGTCAAACGCAAAGGAGATGAAAATGAATACCCAATACTACGACGACATTATTATCGGCGGTGGGAAAGCGGGTAAAACACTAGCACCTGCATTAGTCGCGGACGGACGCAAAACCGCTCTGGTGGAACGCAGCTTAAACATGATTGGTGGCTCGTGCCCTAATATTGCCTGTATTCCCAGCAAAACGATGGTGGCAAGTGCAGAGGTGGCAAATAGTGTGCGAAACAGTGCTGCCTATGGCATCAACACGGCACCGCCCACGGTTGATTTGGCGGCAGTGATTGGGCGCAAACGATCGGTCGTGCAGTCCCTACGACCAATAAATCTTAACAACTTGCACACCGCATTGGGGGACGATCTGATCATTGGCACTGCTCGCTTTGTCGCACCTAAAACAATTGAAGTGGCAACAGATGAAGGAACGACTTGCTTACTCACCGCAGAACGATTGTTTATCAATACAGGCACGCGACCGTTGATTCCATCCGTGCCGGGACTTAAAGAAGCTGGGTTTTTGACCAGTGAGTCGATCATGGAGCTAGAACAGTTGCCGGAGCACCTGATTGTTCTCGGTAGCGGCTATATTGGGTTGGAGTTTGCCCAAATGTTCCGGCGCTTTGGCTCTCGCGTCACCGTAATTGGGCAGAGTGAGCAAATCTTGTCACAGCAAGACCCAGATATTGCGATCGCCGTTCAAACACTCTTAGAACGAGACGGCATTGAATTCTTGCTGAAGGCGAAGGTATTAAGGGTCGTTCGCTCTGGCAATGCAACTAAACTTCTGATTCAAGTTGGCGATCGTGAGATCAGCCTCGAGGGTTCACACTTGTTAATAGCCGTCGGTCGTGCGCCAACCACCGATACCTTAAATCTAGCCGCTGCTGGTGTGGCAACCGATGCACGCGGATTTATTCCAGTCAACGAGCGCCTGGAGACGAACGTACCGAATATCTGGGCGTTAGGCGATATCAATGGGGGACCGCAATATACCCATGTGGCACTGGATGATTATCGGATTGTCAAAGCGAATCTGATTGATGGCGGCAACCGCAGCACGCGCGATCGCTTGGTACCATCCTGTCTTTTCATCGACCCAGAACTGGCTCATATAGGTCTGACCGAAACCGAAGCGCAGCAAAAAGGGTATGCCATTCGAGTGGCGAAGCTGGATGCAAGAGACATTATGCGAGCGGTAACACAAGGTCAAACAGATGGACTGATGAAGGCGATCGTGGATACCGAGACGGGTCGTATTCTCGGTTGTTCACTCTTGTGTCATGAAGCGGGTGAAGTGATTTCGACAGTGCAAATGGTAATGCAAGCTCAGATGCCCTATACCGTTCTGCGCGATGGAATTTTGACTCATCCCACGATGACTGAAGGGTTAAATATGCTGTTTTCAAACGTGTAAGCAGGTGGCTAGCACAGACACCTCACAATTCTTTACACCAACTCTTTCAGCCCTCAACAACCATAGAGACTCATCATCATGAAAAAACTAGAAGGAAAAGTCAGTCTTGTTACTGGTGGCACCAGCGGTATCGGTCTTGCCACTGCCAAGCGTTTTGTCGCCGAAGGTGCCTACGTCTTCATCACGGGTCGTCGCCAAACTGAACTGGATGCCGCTGTGGAAGCGATCGGTAAAAACGTCACAGGTGTTCAAAGTGATGCCTCCAATTTGGCAGACCTCGATCGTCTGTTCGCTACGATTAAGCAAGAGCAAGGACACCTCGATGTGATCTTCGCCAATGCTGGCGGTGGAGGAATCGCCCCACTTGGCGAAATCACCGAAGAACACTTTGACAAAACGTTCAACACGAACGTCAAAGGTTTGTTGTTCACCGTGCAGAAGGCACTGCCTCTATTGCCAGAGGGCGCTTCCATCATTCTGAACGCCTCTACTGCTTCTACCGTGGGTACCCCAGCCTTCAGCGTTTACAGCGCGACCAAAGCCGCTGTGCGATCGTTTGCCCGTAATTGGACACTCGACCTCAAAGAGCGCAAGATTCGGGTTAACGCCATTAGTCCTGGCGTGGTTCCTACTCCTGGCTACAATCTCATGGGATTGAGTGAGGAACAGGTGCAGCAATTTGTCGCAAGCCAGGCTGACACTATCCCCCTTGGGCGGGTGGGTACACCGGACGAAATCGCTAAGGCGGTTGTTTTCCTTGCCTCGGATGATAGCAGCTTTGTGAACGGTATTGAGCTATTTGTCGATGGCGGCATGGCACAAGTTTGAATTTGGTTGCAAAATTACCTGACACAAAACTGCCGCTAGGCATCTTTATCACGGTTGCCGATATCACTCAACTTTATGTGCATGAGCAGTGCAATCCAGAGTTCCAGAGTTACTTTACTGCGCTGTTCAACTTGAAACCTTACCCCAAAGTTGACGTGACTATTTCCAGCGGGAAGTAGGTGAATAGAATTAAATGTAAGGCTTGTGTAGATTGCTTAAGGCATGAAACCTAACTTAAAAAGGAGAGTACTTGCAATGACAATTCATCAAAACGGACTTTTTGTTCAACCGGATCGAGGTCGTTCTTATTACTTTGGTCAAGACCTTTATACCTTCAAAGCAATTGGTGAAGAGACAGGAGAAGCTTATGCGCTTTGTGAGGTAATCGTTGCACCTGGTGGCGGTACGCCTCCCCACCGACACACTAGAGAAAATGAATCATTTTATGTTCAAGATGGAGAGATTGAATTCCAGCTTGACGATCGCATCCTTGTTGCAACGGCTGGAACCTTCCTCCATTCACCCAAAGGTCAGCTTCATCGATTTACTAATACGACCTCTGTACCTGCCAAACTGTTAGTTTGGGTGACACCTGCTGGATTTGAGAAATTTATTGCCGAAGTTGGAAAGGCGGTGAATGGTCAAATTACATCTGCCCCACCATTGAGTCCTGAAGACTTAGATAAAATTCTCACCACTTCACCTAAGTACGGCATTGAGATTATTCCTCCCCCTCCTGGGCAATGACAACACAAGGCACTAGGACTCAACATAAAACCAGGATTTACGCAAAACTTAGTTAGGGACTTCCAAATAAAAAATATCCCAAAACTGAAGCAAAAATTCTCTCTATTTCAGTGAAATACCTATTATTAAGGATAGGGAACACACTTCTCTACGAGACGCTGCGCGTAGCTTGCTTCCACGAAGTGGTACGGCTGCACTCAGTGACCGGGGGAAAAGAGTTTTAGATCTTTGCATAGATATCTCAAAGAATCATTAATCAACCGGACTTGATGTAACAGAGCGCTTTCCAGATTAAATTCATAGGAACAGTTATGAAACTAAAAGAGAAAATTGCACTGGTTACAGGCAGTAGTCAAGGGATAGGACAGGCGATCGCAATTCGTTTAGCACAGGAAGGAGCAAGTATTGTCATCAACTACCGCTTTCATCCTGAAGGGGCAGAAGAAACCTTATCGAAGGTAAAGGCGGCTGGTGGTCAGTGCCATATAGTAGACGGGTTTACAATTCAAGCAGATACAGGTACGGTTGCCGATGTGCAGCGCATGATTGCAGACAGTATTTCCCACTTTGGCAATCTAGATATCTTAGTTAACAATGCAGGCATTGAAAAAAACGCCAACTTTTGGGATGTGACTGAAGCAGATTACGATGCTGTCATGAATGTGAATCTCAAAGGAATATTCTTTGCCGCACAGGCATTTGTGCAACACCGACTAGAAACAAAGCAACCTGGCAAGATTATTAATATTAGTTCCGTACACGAAGAATTACCCTTTCCGCACTTTGCTGCCTACTGTGCTAGCAAAGGTGGCTTGAAAATGCTCACCCGTAATTTAGCTGTGGAACTGGCTCCTCACGGCATTACTGTTAATAATGTTGCACCAGGAGCAATTGAAACTCCCATCAATACTAAACTTTTAAACGATCCACAGAAGTTAGGGGCGCTCCTAAAAAACATTCCCTTGGGACGATTAGGACAACCAGGAGATGTTGCCTCTATGGTGGCATTTCTCGCATCTTCTGAGTCAGATTATGTGACAGGTACGACATTTTTTGTTGACGGGGGATTACTCTGGAATTATCAAGAGCAGTAGAGAGGCAGGGGGGCAGAGAAGCAGAGGAGCAGAGGAGTGAAGTTCAAAGACTCATTAATGGAGTTCAAAGCCTCATTAATGAAGCTCAAAGGCTCATTAATGGAGTTCAAAGCCTCATTAACGGAGTTCAAAGCCTCATTCCCCATACCTATTTTTAATTTTAAATTTTGAATTCGGAGCGAAGCGACATGACTCCAGAAGAAGTAAGATTGCAGCAGGATCAAGAACGTGTTGCCTACTGGAAACGCTGGGGGCCTTATCTGAGCGATCGCCAATGGGGAACGGTGCGGGAAGATTACAGCCACGACGGTTCTGCTTGGGATTATTTTCCTCACGATCATGCCCGCTCGCGTGTTTATCGTTGGGGCGAAGACGGCATTTCAGGTATTTCCGATAGTCGGCAACGTTTGTGTTTTGCGATCGCGCTGTGGAATGGCAACGATCCCATTCTCAAAGAACGATTGTTTGGGCTAACGGGCACAGAAGGTAATCACGGTGAAGATGTTAAAGAATATTACTTTTATCTTGACAATACGCCCACCCACTCTTATATGAAATGCTTGTACAAGTATCCCCAACAAGCATTTCCTTACACGCAACTGGTACAAGAAAATCGACGCAGAAGCAAATTTGAGCCGGAGTTTGAGCTACTTGATACAGGCATCTTTAGCGAGAACCGTTATTTTGATGTTTTTGTCGAGTATGCCAAAGCCGCACCGGAAGATATTTTGATTCAGATTGCGATCGCTAATCGCAGTTCAGAAGTTAGCACACTCCACCTACTGCCAACACTCTGGTTTCGCAATATCTGGGCTTGGAATCCCGAAATTGAGAAACCTTTTATGAAAGTGGTGCGCTCAGATCCCAACTTCAGTTTAATTGAAGCCGAGCATTCTCACCTGGGAACTCGTTGGCTATACTGCCAAGGAGATACAGAACTTCTGTTTACCGACAACGAAACCAATTACGAACGATTATTTGGTTACAGCAATGACTCACCTTATGTCAAAGATGGCATTAATGAGTATGTGGTGAATGGGAAAACAGCAGCCGTCAATTCTCAGCGCATAGGCACAAAGTTTGCTGCTCACTACACATTAACAATCAATCCAGGTGAAACTAAAATTGTGCGCCTGCGGTTGAGCGATGTGCAAACACTGACAGAGCCTTTTGGTGAAGATTTCGACACAATTTTCCAGACACGCATTGCCGAAGCTGATGAATTTTATCACGGCATCTGTCCTTTCCCAACGTCAGAAGATGAGCGCAATATTCAGCGCCAAGCCTTTGCCGGCTTGCTATGGAGCAAGCAGTATTATAACTATGTCGTCCATGACTGGCTTAAGGGCGATCCCCAACAACCGCCACCTCCACCGGAACGACAGGCTGGACGCAACTATGAGTGGATTTCTCTGTTCAGCGAAGATATTCTCTCGATGCCAGACAAGTGGGAATACCCTTGGTTTGCTGCTTGGGATCTAGCATTTCACCTGATTCCCTTAGCTGTCATCGATCCATATTTTGCCAAGTTGCAGCTTGACCGCCTGACACGCGAATGGTATATGCAGCCTAATGGTCAATTACCTGCTTACGAATGGGCATTTGGTGATGTTAATCCACCCGTACAGGCGTGGGCAGCTTTGCGGGTTTATCAAATCGAGCAGAAGTCTTGCGGAAAAGGCGATCGCGCTTTTCTGGAAAAGGTCTTTCACAAGCTGTTGCTGAATTTTACTTGGTGGGTAAATCGCAAAGATGTAGAAGGTAAAAACGTCTTTCAAGGTGGATTTTTGGGGCTGGACAACATAGGAGTATTTGACCGCAGCAAGGAACTACCCACAGGCGGCCATCTCAATCAAGCAGATGGTACAAGCTGGATGGGAATGTACTGTTTAAATATGCTAGCGATCGCCTTGGAACTCGCCAAAGAAGATTCTACCTACGAAGACATTGCCAGCAAATTCTTCGAGCATTTTCTTTACATTGCCGATGCCATTGACGGCATTGGGAATGCAGACATTTCGCTGTGGAATGAAGAAGACGGCTTTTACTACGATGCGCTGCGTTTACCTGATGGACGGCAATTTCCCGTCAAAGTGCGCTCAATGGTAGGGTTAATTCCCCTCTACGCTGTCACAGTGCTGGAATTGGAAACTTTAGAGCGTTTTCCAGGTTTCAAGCGTCGTATGCAATGGTTCATTCGCAATCGTCCAGATTTAAAAGATAATGTCGCCTGCATGGAAACACCGGGGGTAGGTGCAAGAAGGCTATTAGCGATCGCTTACCAGACAAAGTTAAAACGTATTCTGCAACGAATGTTAGACGAGAATGAATTCTTGAGTGATTACGGAATTCGCGCCATCTCAAAGTATCACCTAAAAGATCCTTACATTTTACGTCAAGGCGAACATGATTACTGCGTCCGCTACGAACCCGCCGAATCTACCACAAGTTTGTTTGGCGGTAACTCTAACTGGCGTGGCCCGATTTGGTTCCCGGTAAACTACTTAATTATTGAAGCACTCTGGAAGTTTTATGATTACTTCGGAGATAGCTTGAAGGTGGAATATCCCACAGGTTCCGGGCAAGAAATGACACTAAGAGAAGTAGCGATCGGGCTTTCTCATCGCTTAGTTGCGATCTTTGGGCAGGATAGTGCAGGTCGTCGCCCGGTATATGGCGGTCTGGAAATATTTCAATCCGATCCCCATTGGCGCAACTATATTCTTTTCCATGAATACTTTCATGGAGATAACGGGGCTGGTATTGGAGCCAGTCATCAAACAGGCTGGACAGGATTAGTCGCCGCGCTGATTCTCCAAAATGCTGAACACCGAGCGCAGGAGCAGCAGCATGGAAACATTTAAAAAGCATTTACCAGAATACTTAATGGAAGCAGCAGAACTGGGATTATTTCTAATTGCTGCGGGAATATTTAGTTGTGTGTTTGAGTATCCTGGTTCTCCAATTCATCAAGCAATTTCCAATGGTGATTTGCGTCGGTTTTTAATCGGTGTGGTCATGGGTTTGACGGCAATTACCATTATCTATTCTCCTTGGGGCAAGCAATCCGGCGCACACATGAATCCTGCTGTCACGTTCACGTTCTATCGTCTGGGAAAAGTCAAACGTCAGGATGCTTTTTTTTACATTCTGTTTCAATGTTTGGGTGGATTGCTTGGGATTTATTTGGTGGCACTATTGCTGGGTCAAGTGTTCACTAAAGCGCCTGTGAATTACATCGTCACCGTGCCCGGAAAATCAGGTTGGATTGTGGCTTTATTAGGCGAATTAGTCGTTGCATTTGTAATGATGATGACTGTTTTACTAAGTAGTAACAACCAAAAACTCAATCGGTTTACAGGTCTATTTGCCGGATTTCTGGTAATGCTTTACGTCTTCTTTGAAGCTCCTTTATCCGGCTTTAGCATGAACCCTGCCCGCAGCCTTGCTTCTGCGTTACATGCCCACATTTGGACAGCATTTTGGCTGTATGTAATTGTGCCACCTATGGGGATGTTGCTGGCATCAGGAGTGTATCAATATCTATTTGGCAAACGCGCCATCAAGTGTGCCAAATTGCATCACGCCAATCACAAACGCTGTATTTTTCGCTGTGACTACAATCGTAACGGCAAAATCGATTTGAGCGATCGCCTGCCGATTCCAGGAGAAGAATTATGACAACGAACACTCATTATGATGCGATTATCATCGGCACTGGGGCGGGTGGCGGCACTTTAGCCTATCATCTTGCTTCCAGTGGCAAGAAAATTTTGATTTTGGAACGGGGTAAATTTTTACCGCGAGAAAAGGAAAACTGGAGTGCGCTGGAAGTTTATCAAAAAGAACGATATCACACTCAAGAGCAGTGGTACGACGTAAACCATAAACCTTTCTGTCCAGCAACGAATTACTGGGTTGGTGGTAATACCAAAGTTTATGGTGCAGCTTTGTTGCGATTACGGGAACGTGATTTTGAACAGGTGGAACACAAGGACGGCATTTCACCGGAATGGCCATTGAAATACCGCGATTTTGAAGCGTATTATACTCAAGCAGAGCAGCTTTACGATGTTCACGGTCAAGGGGGAATTGATCCCACCGAGGCAGCTAGGAGTTTACCTTATCCTCATCCTCTGGTACACCATGAACCCCGAATACAGGAACTTGTTAACGGTCTAAGGCAAGCTGGTTTGCATCCTTTCAACCTGCCGTTGGGATTGAAACTTAATGAAGTAGATAAGAGCTTGGGGAATTGTATTCGTTGTAATACCTGCGATGGCTTTCCTTGTTTAACTCAAGGTAAAGCTGATGCTGAAGTTAACTGTATTCAGCACATTCGCCATGATGAAAACATCACTTTACTTACTGAAGCCAAAGTCACACGCTTGCATACAAGTCCCTCTGGTCGAGAAGTCAGCCGCGTAGAGGCTGAAATTAACGGTGAAACTCAATTCTTTACAGGTAATATTGTTGTAGTTGCTTGCGGCGCGATTAACTCGGCAGCATTGTTGTTGCGATCGCACAATGACCAACATCCCAATGGATTGGCAAACAGTTCCGATCAGCTAGGGCGCAACTTGATGAAACATGTTTGCATGGCAATGGTGCAACTAAATACAAAACTCAATCTTTCTGTTTATCAAAAAACGATCGCCATTAGTGATTTTTATTGGGGCGAATCTGATTTTCCCTATCCGATGGGTTTGGTACAAAATACTGGCAACGTGTTAGCAGATATGCTACCCGCCGAGGTTCCCGCACTGTTGGCTCCACTATTAAGGCTGCGACCAGGGGCAGAACTGAAAACAGTTGCCGATCATACAGTTGGCTGGTGGTTGCAAACAGAAGACTTACCCGATCCTGAGAATCGCGTGCGGGTAGCGGAAGATCGTCTTTACTTAGACTATAAACCCAACAACCTAGAAGCAAGCGATCGCCTAGCTAAACGTTGGGTAGGTGTTCTCAAGCAGGTTGATCGGGCAGAACACTGTATTCCATTTAGCCTCTATCCCCGCAACATGATGCCATTGCAATCGGTTGGTCATCAATGTGGTACTTGTGTTTTTGGAGAAGACCCAGAAACCTCCGTACTCGATCTGAATTGCCGTACCCATGATGTGGATAATCTCTATGTTGTCGATGGCAGTTTCTTTCCATCCAGTTCTGCCGTCAATCCTACACTGACCATTATCGCCAATTCATTGCGAGTGGGCGATCGTTTATTAGAGCGCTTGAAATAACAATACCTTTGCCAAAAAAAGAGCATAAAGAAATAGTGCTGATGTAAATGGCACTAAGAAAAACCGAAACACTTGTGGTTGGGGCAATTTGCAAAAGATTTCGTAGAGTACGCAAACCAGGAACTTATTCCACTATTCTAAAAATGCCTACTTCTTTTAGGAAAGTGTGCTTGAAAAGTTTGATATTTCGTTTTTAGTTCTCAATAAGCTTATGCTTTTTAGCATAAATCTTATTAATGGAATAGATTTAGGAATAACTATGTAATATTAAATATCTTGTACAGTTATGCTTTGTGGTAAAGCATCAAATTTATCATTGCTCAATCATTGGGGGCAGATTTTAGGTTTATACCAAGTTACTAATTTGTCACAATCTCCAACAATTTTGCCAACCCATTTTGGGATAGAATTCTCTTTGCACATATAAAACTACTGTAATTCAGCTCAGTGGACAAAAGGATTTATCGAAAACCGTAGGAATCAGTCATAATTCTTTATTGACCAATTAGTTTGAATCGTAGGTATAAGATGAAATTTCCCAAAATCCACTTATCTACTCCCTCGAATCCTAGAACCTCAAAAAATACTTCAACGCTAGCGCCTAAGCTCTCTAGTATTCCACTAGCATTGGCGACAGTGGGACGCAAGTCAACTCAAGAAATCGAGGACAATGCCTTTGCTGACAAACAAATGGAGGCAACCGAACTAAAGCTACAGGCGAAGTTTGGCTCAATTACACCCGAAGGACAGGAGCGCCTAACTGTCTTGCAAGCCAAGATGGACGGATTATTGAATTCTCGGCTAGAACATGCAACTCGATTTGGTCATAATATTGCCAATATTCCACTGAGAAGACCAGATACACCAACACCAATTCAGGCAAAACTGACGATTGGGGAACCTGGGGATAAGTACGAGCAAGAGGCTGACGATACAGCCCGTCAGGTAGTGCAACGGATTCATCAACCACAGAGCGAAAAACTTCAACGCGAGTCATTGCCTGAAGAGGAAGATGAATTACAAATGAAGCCGATGGTGCAGCGTGTTTCAGACGGCGGTATGCCTGCATCACCGGATTTGGAAACATCAATACAACAGGCACGGGGGAGCGGACAACCACTAGCTGACAGTATCAAGTCACCGATGGAGCAAGCGTTTGGGGCTGATTTTAGCGGGGTGAAGGTTCACATGGATACTCAGGCTGACCAGTTAAATCAATCGATACAGGCGAAGGCGTTTACGACCGGGCACGATGTGTTCTTTCGGCAGGGAGAATATCAGCCGGGGAGTCGAGGGGGGCAGGAGTTGTTGGCCCATGAATTGACCCATGTTTTACAGCAGAATAGTGATACTGTGCAGTGCCGGATTATCCAACGGGCAGTAGACACAATGGGTGGTAGTTGGGAAGCTAATAATTACCAATCAGTGTTGGAGAATGGAAATCCCGGCGCAGAAATTGAGCTAGAATTCATGCCTAACAAACTGGTGAACTCTAAAAAAATAGCACTGCTC
This sequence comes from Nostoc sp. LEGE 12447, assembly GCF_015206985.1. Lineage (NCBI taxonomy): Bacteria > Bacillati > Cyanobacteriota > Cyanophyceae > Nostocales > Nostocaceae > Nostoc > Nostoc sp. LEGE 12447. The sequence continues at coordinate 108,993 of NZ_JADEXT010000026.1, forward strand.
CAAAAAATAGAAAAAACTCATAATGGCATAAATTTAGATCGGGGATATGCAGACAAAAAGAATAACAATGAAGAATTTTTTGGGAACGCAACAAAAACAGCAGCAAGCCGAACTCAAGGAAACGGTCATTGGGATCGTGGACTCACCTATACCAATCCAGTTTATGGTGCCCCGAATTTGAAACCAGGAGAGCCAGTATCGAAAACACCCAAAAGCAAATTGGACATGAACTCTACGACATCCCCAGACAAGATGTCTAACTATCAGTTAGGCCATCGTTACAGATTGTTTCCAGGTCTGAAATGGAATGAACGGAGCGCAAAACTATATGATAAGCCGAATATGCCAACTGCCAAGATTGGATCTAACATGATATTTGAGACAACAGCTATTTCACTAGAAGGGGCGCAAAAAAATCTTTACTACGGGTCAGTAAAGTGGGGTTGGAATATTAACAGCATTGCTGACTCCAATGGAAAGGTCGCAACTACAGACATTGAACTAGAACCTCTAGCAGTAGTAGAGATGGGAACTCCCTCAGCAGAGATGAAAGATTTGGCTAATACTTGGAATCAAGCAGAGACTTATACACGCGATGCCCCCGAAGGGATACCAAACACTGGTATTCCCACAACAAATCACAGCACAACTCTTACTTTGCAAGAATTACAAGACCCTGCAAGAATTCAGCAAGAGATTAACAATCTTTTAGCCCAACTAAAACTTAATCAGCCAAAAAATGATAAGCAAAACAAACAGTTTGAGTTAAAATTCTTGAAAAAGAAATTGCAGGAACTGAAATGATTTTCTGGCGTTACTGAGTGCGGTATGAATTAATTTAACAGAATAACATTGACCCTCGTGATACGTCTAAAATTGTTTCGATCTCATCATACAAGTATCCTTGATAAACCAGCTTTACTGCCAACGCTCTCCTGACCTCACGCGCATCTGGACGCAGAGCTATAAAATCTTGTAGTTTGGCTCCCGCCTCATATAGGGCGCTCCGCGCAATAGCATCCAGTAACATTCCCTCTGTTGACTGTTCCTGCGATACTTCTATTGTCAGTGTGGTAGTTTGTGAATGCTGACTTATGATTGTTAAGAGTTAGACTTGTATGCCTCTCCGTATTCTCTCTTAGTCTTGTTCAGAAATCAAATAGGAGTCCTATGGCTCTTTACAAAGAACGGATATCCCAGAATACAGGAAGTTATCAACGAATCAGAGACATTTTGTTTATTGTTGTATGGGTGTGGATTGCTTTTTAGGGACAAGAGCCAGCTTGATTTGGCATTAATACAACTCGATCGCTGTACTCCCAAATCAGCCATTCAGGTAATAGTTGCTCAAAACGACCATTTTTTCTTCTCTGTATACAAAGGTGAAAATGAGAAGTTGATTGTGTCTTGGGTTGCGATCGCTGCCATTGAGCAGTGCCAGTAAATTTATATATTCTATTGAGATGAATAACTCATTGCCTGGCTAAAACGATTTATTTACTTTTCCCTGACTTGGCAAAAATCTTTAATTATTTTTTAATATTTCTATTAGGTCATGCCCTCAAACCCTCACAGCCTCTTACTACTCTAGATACAAATTAACTATTCCCTCTCAAGTATCTTTAGGTAGAACTTATAAATTTATAGAATTCGTAGGATTTGAAACGGAAACTTATTTTAGTTGATGTAGTTTCAGAATAAGACTCATATTACCTGTTGAACAATGCCAAGTAGTTATTTCACATCAATAGAAGAAAGAGAAAAAATATTTTGCACAGAACTGGTTAAGTACGGTGTGGAGTATGAAAAAGCGGTTATAGCAGCTAAAATTATAGCTTCTGGGCAAGGGGATGAGCATTTATCACCCT
>NZ_JADEXT010000027.1:0-106943 GCF_015206985.1 Nostoc sp. LEGE 12447
TGTGCTTTAATTCCAAAATTCTCTCATCTAAAGTGGATGTTTGAGTGGTTCATTCAAAATACTACTTTTGATTTTCCGTCTCTTCAGATGTACGGAGCTTTTTCAAAAATCAAATACTAATCCTATAGCCTTTTATATATTAACTGGAAACACCTTAGATAAATCCAGAACTAAATCAGAAAAATATGGCAAATTAACTGACTCATTAGGCAGAAAAATTAACTTACGACGATAACCAAATTTACCTTGCAAATCTTTATAAGGTTCACTGTAAGATTCTAGATAGTTATCTAGTAAATTAAATATCCAATAGTCGGGAATACCAGCTTCTGCATAAACAGATAATTTTACATCTTGGTCATATTTCAAAGTGGAATTAGAAATTTCAATTACTAGCAATACATCAGATGGGCTAGGATGAGCTTCTAAATAGTCATCAGGACGATTTCGCACAATGACTAGATCAGGTTCTGGTTCACTATCATTAGGTATAATAATTGGTTCTTGTCCTCGAAGAATCGCTTCTTCTACAACCAGCTTGAACAACTCCCGATATAAGCGGGTGCTGCAAACAGAGTGCGGTGTACCTTTTGCTGCCATCTGGATTATTTCACCCTTAATTAGCTCAACTCGGTCATTCTCCTCAAAGAAGCCGAGTTCAGCTAGACGGTGATATTCAGCTATAGTAAAGCGTTTAGCAGTGGTAAGGCTCATAACAACTACGAGAATGCAGAGTTATTTTTATCTTAATATAGCTGTAGTTGATTAAAGTTGTGTGGCAGAGGATGATGAGGTGTCTAGGTCTTCTTTATCAGCTTCTATACTTACACCTTTCCAAGGAAAATCAAAATATTGTTCTTGAACAATTTTTAATTCCTTTATTGACTCTTGGAAAAATAATTTAATAGCAGATAGCTGGTCTTTTTCAGATAAAAAATCTTGTAGGCTTTTTTGATAAAAAATAGCTGAACATGCTGGCAAAATTGTCAAATTAGCAGGAGTCCATATATTCGGTTTATCGTTAATTACTTTCTGCATAGATTCAATAATTTTTGAGCGTTCTCCAAAACTAGCAGAAACCTCCAAAAATATACCTAAATATGGATATTCTGTTAAAGTATCTGGATTTAAATTAAAGTATCCAAGACCACACCAAAGATTATCGCCTGAAAATTTAGTATAGATAATATATCTACTGTACCATCTCCATTGAGTCATACTTGTACTTGCTATTGGCTTGATCAAACCTCCAAAAGCTAGCTTGAATTCGTGCTGTACTTCTTCACCAAGGGTTGATTCCATGAGATTGAGAGTTTTGTTAAAATTCACCATTGTCAATAAGTCAACTGATGAAAATTGATTAGTGTGAGACATTCTGTTATTCCTCATAAAAATTAAGATTTCTTGGGCTAAGATATCAGACGCGCGTTCTTTCAAGAAGCTATAAAACTGATACCACCTCAGTTGGAAGAAATTGATATTTGGTGATAACTCAAGACAATACTCTTTGATTGCTGGTTTGGGATCATAATCATATTGTTTGAGTTCATCTTTTGGGTCATAATCACGGGTGATGTAAATTAAAATTCGATGTCTGACATTTGGTAAATTACTCAAAATATCAGCATATTTTTTTAAAGCATTATTTCCATCCTTCGCGCCAATTTTTGATTCAATAAATATTACATCTGTAGTTAAACCAGTTGACAGTTCAACCACAATATCAAGTCTGCTATCCTCAGTATGGTTCACTAGTGCTTGATGTTCTTGTTGGGTTGAAATCTTGATACTGGAATAAATATCATCAGTAATGATTGAGTGATGTTTTAGCCAACCAAGCAAAATATCATTATTCAGGGACAAAAAATAAGCGACAACCTCAGTAAAAAAATCTTCACGCGGTTTGTTTCCTGAATGCAGATTGAGTAAATTTGTAAACAAAGACATTTATTTTTAAGTACTTCAGGTAATTACAAAAAAGTTATACACAGTAACTAAGTTTGTAGCCCTGCTTAAATAAGGCTACATAAAAGTTTTATAAGTTATGTTTGTATTCGATATTACTAGCTTTGCAGCAGTTATAACTTAGCCGATCGCAGTTTGCCAAGGGTGCTATACAGACGATACTTACAACAAATAGAGGTAAAATTTTTACCTCTACAAAGTTATGTATTATTTTAAGAAAAGCTAGAGAAGATTATTACTCTGTTAAGTGACTTTCTAGCAAAGTTGCGATCGCTTCAGGATGAATATTCTTGTATTTCTTTTTACCAAGGTGTAAAACACAGTTGGGAGCGCTGCCACAGCATTTTTGGCAACTTGTATGTTCAATGGTAACTTTGTCTAACAAACCGCGATCGCACAAAGTTTTTTCTAATTCTGATAATAACCCTTTACCACCACGTTTCAGGCAACCACCCTTTTGACATACCATAATCCTCGCTTTAGTTTGAGGTGGTAAATCTTGCTTTGGACATCCATCAATTGGTGTCACCCGATAGGCTTTAATTTTAATTTTACTTGTGCGTGAGTCTATCTTACTATGACCACAAACGCGAATTTGTTGGCCAGGAATTAAAGATGAACTTAGTAATCGGCGCAACTCTTTAGGCAGTTTAATTTCCACATTTCCAGATGGAACTGCCAATTGCATATATTTATATTTTCCTGGTTCACCACCAACAAAACCTAATAACTGTCCTTCAAGGTTCAATTCTGATAACGTCAAATACTTGTCACCCATGATTGATAAAAAGTTATTGGGGATTGGGGATTGGGGATTGGGGATTGGGGATTTGGAATTGGGGATTAGGGATTAGGGATTGGGAAAGTATTGCTAAATATTTATTTCCTAGTCCCCAGTCCCCAGTCCCCAGCCTCTTTATGCGAGGCGTTTAGCTTCTACTGTTTGAGGTAAATTTGCTGTGTCTGGCAAATCACGAAATTCTAATTCCCAACCGTTTGCTAGGGTAAGAATCTTGCCATCATTTCCATCGGTTTGTTTGACGACTTCTTCTTCAAGGTCTTTTTTAGCAACGTAAACTACTAAAGTACCGGCATCATTCATGCGTAGCATTACTTTCATGAGATTCCTCAACAGATTCTAGTTCTTTTTTCTTACAGCCGACGACGAATCCTGTTTCCAAGAAATGCACAGCATATATATAGGAAGTCTGCAAATATGTTCCTATACTGGCTATGTAGCCGATATCTCCTTTGTTCACTAAAACTTGCCCAACTTCTTTACCAGGAAAGGTACCATCGTTTTTGAGCAGTTTCCGAACTCTGACTTTTTCACCAATTTCAAAGGCGGGTGGCAAGTTTAGCTCTAATTCATCGCGTTGCATGAGAGTACCTCTGTTCTCTGACCAAATTCAATAGTTCTTCTGTCGTCAGGCTGCGTTTTTTCTGTACCGATTGATGGCGCACTGCATCTAAAACAGATTGGGTTTCTTGGGGGTTCAAGAAAATTCCATGCTGTTCTAGCAAGTTTGAAACCAAATGCCGTCCAGAATGTTTACCTAATACTAAACGCCGTTCCCAACCCACCTCTTCGGGAGCAAATGGTTCGTAGGTAATGGGGTTTTGCAATACCCCGTGAGCATGGATGCCAGATTCGTGAGCAAAGGTATTTTCGCCAACGATCGCTTTCCAAGGTGGTACGCTAGCTCCTGATGCGGCTGCAACTAGTTGAGACAGTTCCAGCAAACTGGGAGTGTCGATGCCTAAATCAACGCCATAGATGCGTTTAATTGCCATCACAACTTCTTCTAAAGCTGCATTTCCCGCTCTTTCACCTAATCCGTTGACTGTGGTATTAACTGATAAGGCTCCGGCTTTGATACCCGCAAGGGCGTTGGCTGTTGCCAGACCAAAATCATTGTGGGTGTGGATTTCTAAGGGAATCATCAAAGCTGAAACTAGCCGTTTAACCTTGGTGTAGGTGGTGAAAGGGTCGAGAACTCCTACGGTGTCGCAGAAGCGGAACCGGGATGCACCCCATTCTTGAGCATAAAGCGCTACATCTAAAAGGAAGTTTTCATCAGCCCTGGAAGAATCTTCTCCGCCGACTGCTACCCAAAGACCTTGATCGACGGCGAAGCTGATACAGTCTTTGAGTTTTTGCAAACTTACTCGCCATTGACCGTGGAATTTAGCGGCGATTTGGATACCAGAGACGGGAATGGCGATATGCACCCGGTTCATACCGCAAGCAATAGAAGCCTTAATATCTGAGATGACGGCGCGGTTCCAGCCGAGGAGTTTTGCTTGTAAACCTAAATCAGAAATTGCGGCGATCGCCCGTGTTTCTTCATCACCCATTGCTGGTATACCGACCTCTAATTCGGGAATACCAATGGCATCGAGAAATTTAGCGATCGCAACCTTTTCTTCTAGGGTAAAAGCAACACCTGCCGCTTGTTCACCATCACGTAGTGTAGTGTCATTAATTATGATTTGATTCATTGCAAATATCCCTCTCTTGGAAGTATTCTTAATATCCTTTCTCTCTACAATCCCCAGCGATGGCAAATGCTAAAAATATCACAATTCATAATGTAGGATACATGATCCTTAATTATTGACCTATTAGCAGCATCACATCTGTATGACAGGGAACTAAAACAATGTATAAATTACAAATCGTTTTTACCGATGTCAGTTGAAATCTCTTCGAGTAGCAATGAACTAATATAACTATTAGCAAACCCTGAACAAAGTAAAACACAGAATCCAGCAATTAAGGATGTAATCATCTTAGTAACCTCAGATTTTTTAGAGCATTGGTGTGTACTTTCAGCAGGTAAGGGGACTCAAAGCTACAAGGTACAAATTAGCTAACTGTGTTCTGCTAGCCAATCAAAAATCTTTCCTAGCTGCTCCAAATCAACTAAACCATACTGCCAGAGGAGCATCGGTAGTGGCCCATTTTCTAATTCACGGTGTCGCAGAGCTACAGCAATATCGGCATTTGAAAGTTCAAGTTCGTTGTGCAAATAATTGAGGAGTTTTATATCTCTGTTCCGAGTCGCCATAATTGATTGAACTTTCAATTTCTTAATTTGGGAAAAACTTAAAAATCAGAAATTCCAATTTTTATATGGAAATTTCGCATTTTTAATTGTTGCTATATGTCAGGGGAATTTCAGATTTAGCATAAGAAACAAAATCTAAACTCCATCTAATCCATCTCAGTCTGCAATAAATTCTGCAAGCATACAGTAGCTTCAAACTCTAAAGCTATTTGAGCTTTGTGCAGTCATGAACAAAAAGGATAAAGTTCAGTGATTGCGTCATGAATTCAAGATTAATTAGAAGATTCATGATTCATCGCTGTAATGCCAGCAACGCTCTAGCCACTCTAATAATTCCTGGCGAGAAGCGAGAAATTGCATAACTGTACTGCGAATTAGAATCGCTTCTAGCAAATTGTTCACTTGCACTCGTAAAGAACCATCGGGGGGACAAGAGCTATTTATTTTTAACTCTTGCAATCGGTGATAGATTCGCCAGCGATCGCTCCGAGGAATCTGCAAAACGTGATTTGTCATTTGTCCTTCGTCCTTTGTCAGTTGTCCTACCCTGCGGGAAGCCGCTGGCGCGTCTATGTCATTTGCAAATGACCAATGACCAATGACTAATGACTCTTGACTCCTAGAGTTTGCAGTTGTTTTTCGAGTTGCTCAACGCGCGAGAGCAAAGAACGAATCACGGTTGCTTCCATATCGGGTAGCTTTCCATGTTCTAAAGGAGAAAGGCTGACGTTTTCATTTCGGGAAATAATTCGGCCGGGAATTCCTACAACTGTGCAATCATTGGGGATATTCCGTAAGACAATGGAACCTGCGCCAATACGGACGCGATCGCCAATTTGCAGATTACCCAAAACTTTTGCACCCGCACCGATCACTGCATTTTTGCCCACTGTGGGATGACGCTTACCAGTTTCTTTACCAGTTCCGCCAAGGGTAACGCCCTGGTAAATCAGTGTGTAGTCGCCCACGATCGCAGTTTCACCAATGACAACACCCATTCCGTGGTCGATAAACACGCCCTGTCCAATCTCTGCACCTGGGTGAATTTCAATCCCTGTCAAAAATCGCCCCAAGTGGGAAATGAAACGGGGGATAAAACCCACTCCTCGACCATGTAACCAGTGAGCAAGACGATGCAAACAGAGTGCGTGCAATCCGGGATAGCAAAACACCACCTCTAGCCAATTACGTGCTGCGGGATCGCGCTCAAAAATAATGCGAAAATCACTCAATAATGGCTCAAAAAAACCGCCAGAGAGTAAATTTTTCAGCATGGATGTATGTGCAGAATCCTGCGTTTTGGTACTGGGGGGATCGCTAATACTGTCTAAAGACTGTTGCATCGGTAATGTCTATCTGGTAAATGAGTCATCTGCTATTTTTATGCTTATATCAGGTAACATCTAACTCGATAGGAAACCCAATGCTGATTGGATTTATTGGATTGATTAAGGTTGTACTCAAACGCCGAAACCCCGACTTAACATAAAGTTAAAATTTGTCTGGGGTTAGGGGCGCTAGTATTTAACGATGGGGGTACTAGTATTTTTGGGGCGGGGGTTAAGAATTTCTGTTCACGCTACAAGAAACTTTACCCGTAAGCCTTTGCTAAGATTTCGTCAAGATATTTTGCAATATATTAAGTTGTACTCAGATGCACTCAAACATCAGTTAGATAAGCCTACAAATTGATTTTCTGTATATGCTACTACTATTAGTATCCTATTATTTAGTTGAGCGAAAGACAGGTTTCTTTATTTTCTTTTAGGATTTGCTGTCTGTATGCAGATATACGTTTCAAAATATAGTTATCGCTCATTGTGACTGTTTTCTTATTATATAGATGTGTGGGAATAGCGATTGCAAAATCTTAGAAAAGCAGAATAAGTAAATGTTCTCATAGCGCCCCTACTCAAGAAACCTGTAGAGGTGGATTCATCCGGTTCAAATACTCGACGACGGAGATAAAAGGTGGATTCATCCAGTTCAAATACTCGACGACGGAGATAAAAGGTGGATTCATCCAGTTCAAATACTCGGCGACGGAGATAAAAGGTGGATTCATCCAGTTCAAATACTCGACGACGGAGATAAAAGGTGGATTCATCCAGTTCAAATACTCGGCGACGGAGATAAAAGGTGGATTCATCCGGTTCAAATACTCGTTAACGGAGTTCAGAGGCAATACGGTTCGGTTAACGCTTTAATATGTCTGAAGATCCCCCCAACCCCCCTTAAAAAGGGGGGCTTTTAAACATCTTTTACCCCCTTTTTTAAGGGGGTCGCCGCAGGCGGGGGGATCTTAAGCGAACCGTATTGAGTTCAGAGGTGGATAAACAAAATAGGGGCGTACACTTATACACCCCTACCGCAAATTTATTTGTTGCGAAGATTTTTGAAAATGATATGAGACTTGCCGATGAGTATTAATTTCTCAAGAGACGGGAGTTTTAGCAGATTTACCTTTACTAATAGCCTTAAAACGTTCGCCCAACTGTTCAGCAACAGTCTTTAAGCCTGGAGTCTTTTTCGATGCAGTCTTCACGTAATCATAAACAGTCAAACTGCTAGTCATCGCTTCACTACCGACAGCCATTAAGGTATCGTCTACCTGTTCGGTGAGTTGCTGCATGGAAATTAAAAGTTCGGTAAGCGCAGCAGCTAATTGATAATCTTGAACCAGTTCCTCAACGTCAAAAGTGGCTGGAAGAATTTCGCGGTTAGACTGAGCAGCAGTAATGCTATTGTTCACAAAGGCTAGGCTTTTATCGCCCATTTTTACCAACTTACGCCGTTCTTCATTGCTGAGAGTAATCAGAAACGGCATCTTTCTTTGGACTGTCTGTAGCGCGGCTTTAATTTCTTGGATATCTTGTGGAGAAAGGGACGCTGTAATATTTTGATAAGCCATTATATATTTACCTTGGGAGTTCTAAAGGTGAAGTAGCAATAGTTGCTAAGTATAGAATTCCCATTGGTGGATGCGATCGCACATCATAACCTATTTATTTATCTGTTTTAGCGCTGATGCTGAGGGGTACTGACCAGATGCAATCAAAGCTTGTCGTTCTACAATCCTTTCGTCGCCGTTAAAATCTAGGATGCGTGCAGTCACTTCACCGATATCTGTTTGATGCTGAATTACAGCCTCATCTAGTCGAAAATGATCGCCCCAAAAGTCTCTGCGTGGGTTAAAAAACCGCACAAGTTCGCCAGTTTGCCAATTAATTGACCCCAAATCCGTCCCTTTTTGCAGGTTACAGAAGATACAGGCATAGCAGAGATTATCTGCTGTTGTTGCGCCGCCGTGTTTGACACTGATTATATGGTCAACTTGACAACCCGATGATCTATCTTCTTCAGAAACGAGACAATACTCACAAATATGCTCGGCGCGATCGGCAACTAAACGTCGCAATTCTGCATTAATATATGGACGAGACACTTTGAATACTTACTCCGTGCTGATGTACTGACGAGCTTTTACTTTTGCTAGTAGCATAATATGTTCTAGCGTGAGGAAATGATCTAACTCTCGCTGGTCACTTCCTGTAAGACCTTCAGTTTTTGCGCGGTAAACAAGATCCTCTAAACGGTCTTTGGCTGCATCTGATAGTTTGAAATCGATAACACTTTGGGGAGTGGTTCCCGCAGCAATAAACTCTATAATTTCATCGTAGACTTTGGCTGTATTTACAGATGTGTTCATAAGCTACCTTTTTAATTCATAAATTTTATGCAACTTTCAAAGACTTTCCTAGCGTCTTAGGCTCTGGTAGAGGTTCACCGTCAGCCAAAGATGATTCAATCAGCATTTCTAAAACTTCCTGAGCATTTTTAAGAGCGTCTTCGTAAGTCTCTCCGTGAGTGCAAGGCTGCATTATATCCGTAAACTCAGGTAGCAAAGCCACATAACATTGATCTTCTTCTGACCATTGAATCACGATTGTATATTTCATATTTATTCATAAGCTTCTCGTCGATAAGCAATAGTAGTTACCATGACTTGATTAGTTCCATCATCAACTTGATAAATTACTCGATAGTTACCAATGCGATAGCGATAATAACCTGCAAAGTCACCTTTGAGAGGTTTAACATTAGGATGAAACCGAGGATTTTGTTCTAGTTGCTCAAAGCATCTAGCAACCTTTTTGGCTAAAGCTTGGTCTGCTGTAGCATAAATCTCCTCGGCTTTGGCAGATAACACAACGTTATACATCAGACCGAATTGTTCTCCAGCTTTTTACCCGACCTTCAGCAATATCTTTTTTACCTTCTTCAAATGATTCAATAAATTCAGGGATATCAAGTAACTCTTGGGTAGCATCTTCACTCTCCTTATCTGCTAGATATGCTAAAAAATCAGCAACCAGTTGTAAGCGTTCTGAAGATAATACATCTAAATATTGGTTGATTTGCTGACGAACTTCTGTGTTTTTCATATTTTTGCAACTCTTTTACTTCTCTAATTGTGCCAACTTCTTCTGAGCAAATTCCCGCACTTGCTCATCTGGGTCATTTTGTGCGCGATCGCGCAACAGTGGTAAAGTCTGGGGATGCTGAGGAAATTGCTTGATAATTATCTCTAGTGCAATGCGCCGAGGATTAGTTTCATAATCTTCCTTTCGCTCAAAGGGGTCATTAACAGCGCAGTTATGGTAGATGTCAAACAACTCAAGCTGATATTTAAAGTGTTTAGCTAATTGTTGGACTGCTGCACGTCGCACATCCCAGTTATCATCCTTGGTAGCGCGTTCTTTGAGGATGGATTTGGTTTCGGGGTCATCTTTGAAGTGATTCGCTAATTGTTGGACTGCTGCACGTCGCACATCGTAGTGATCATCCTGGGTAGCGCGTTCTTTGAGGATAGATTTGGTGTCGGGGTCATCTTTGAAGTGATTCGCTAATTGTTGGACTGCTGCACGTCGCATATCGTAGTGATCATCCTGGGTAGCGCGTTCTTTGAGGATAGATTTAGTGTCGGGGTCATCTTTGAAGTTTTCCGCTAATTGTCGGACTGCCATATATCGCACATCGTTGTCATCATCCTGGGTAGCGCGTTCTTTGAGGATAGATTTGGTGTCGGGGTCATCTTTGAAGTTCTCCGCTAATCCTATAACTGCTGCACATCGCACATAATTATTATCATCTTGGGTAGCGCGTTCTTTGAGCCAAGATTTAGTGTCGGGCGCATCTTTGAAGTTCTTCGCTAATTCTTGGACTACTACATATCGCACATCGTAGTGATCATCTTGGATAGTACGTTCTTTGAGCCAAGATTTAGTGTCGGGGTCATCTTTGAAGTTCTTCGCTAATTCTTGGACTGCTGCAAGTCGCACATCTTCGTGAACATCCTTGGTAACGCGTTCTTTGAGCCAAGATTTAGTGTCGGGGTCATCTTTGAAGTTCTTCGCTAATTCTTGGACTGCTGCAAGTCGCACATCTTCATGAACATCCTTGATAGCGCGTTCTTTGAGCCAAGATTTAGTGTCGGGGTCATCTTTGAAGTTCTTCGCTAATTCTTGGACTGCTGCACGTCGCACATCCGAGTTATCATCCTGGATAGCGCATTCTTTGAGCCAGGATTTGGTTTCGGGGTCATCTTTGAAGTTCTTCGCTAACTCTTCGACTGCTAGACTTCGCACTAGCCAGTTATCATCTTGGGTAGCCAGTTGTTTGAAAATGGATTTGGTGTTGGGGTCATCTTTGAAATTCTTTGCTAATTCTACGACTACTACACCTCGCGCTACCCAGTTATCATCCTGCATGGCACGTTCTTTGAGCCAGATTTTGGTGTCGGAGAATTCTTGCCAGGTCGTTGTAATTGCTGTGACTGCTTGCTTACAAATTTCCACAACTATCACAGTTTCTTCTTGATCTTCGTAGGAGACGTAATAGTACCAGAGGTCATATTTAGTTAAGTCTTTTAGCTTGTCAAGTAATTTATTAGCCGTTGACGCGATCGCAGAGCGATTTCTCACCTCTACAAGACACTTAGCCGCTAAAAATAAATTGACAAACTTTTCCTCTTCGCCATCTTGCGCCATTAAATAATCAAGAATCTCCCCAACAAATCTTGGCTCAATCATTCCCGCAATTAGCAGCAAGACTTCATGCCAACTTTCATCTTGCCAGTGTTTGCCAAAAACTTCATTCTTAAGTTGCTCAATAGTCAGCGTTTGCGTTTCTTTAAACTGCCAGACAAACTCCCAAGCACAGAAATATTCTAAAAATGTCCGATGCACAAAAGCATAATAATCCGCACCCAGGAAACATAACATAAAGTTGCGAGTCCGCAGTTGATTAATCATCACCCGCGCGGCTTCTCTGGGTTTATCAAATTCTATGGTTTTGAGATAATCAGTCAGAACTTTGACTAAATCATTTTCATTAATCAAATTACCAGCCAAACCTTTATCACCAGTTTGCATAAGAAAAGCAACCTGACGCAGCATCGCTTGCTTATCTTTATAATCAATAGTCTTGGGATCTAACCTCTTATCTTCTGTCAAAGCGCGTTCCACATCCCATTGATGCAGCAACACCCGCGATGCTTGATCGTAAAGTGTAGCTCTATCTCTTGGTAGCTCTTGATTACGATTAAGAATTGCCATCATCGTCAACAGCAGAGGATTTCCCGCCAATTCTGCAATAGATTTGGAAGCTGCAATTCCTCTTTGTAGCCGTTCTCGTTTTCTCACTTTATCTACGGCATCGGTAAAAGTTAACTCATGCCAACGGTTGATAAAATCCTGAATTTGTTCAGAGTCTAAATCTTGTAATATAAAGTGGCGAAACTCAGCATTAAGCAATCGTTGCGGTTTATAGCCAATAATCCGAGAAGTGACAATTACCTGCACATCAGGATAGTCATTAGTAAAGCGATGAATATCAGTAATTACATCCTCTCGCTTACCAGGGTCAAATACCTCATCCAAACCATCAAACATCACTAAGGCATTACCAGCTTTTAATTGTTTATCTAGTTCAAGCTGATTGAGATGATGAACAGCACCACTACATTGATGAAAAAATTCTAGAAAATTATTGCACTCTTTATCTTCCCGTCGCCGCATATAAGTGCGTAATTCAATTAGCAACGGAATTGGTAATGAGATAACATTATCCAGTGGTGACTCAGCCCAATTTAAAGCCAGAAATTGCAACAATGTAGACTTACCTGAACCAGGATCGCCCAAAATCACAAGATATTTATAATCTTGCTTTTTATTGACAACATCTAAAACTGAACGTATCGGCTGTTCAAAATAAACCCGTTTGTGGCGTTCTAATTCTTCTAATTCCACTTCTGCTTCTACTTGATCACTTTCTCGCAGCCGTCTAAGATGTTCTTTAGGCAGTTCGTGAACTTGTGGTAAAACTTGATGAGCTTCCCTGACATTTTGAACAGTAAAAATCCGCCATAATTTCAGTTCATTATAGGCATAGCCGCTTGTATCTAAGCTATCTAACTTGAGATTGCCATAGCGTTCGCGGATTCCTTCTTGATATTTAACTAAATTAAAATCTACAATAACACCAGCAATTTCTTTTGTATTGATTTCAATATCAGATAACTTTTGTAATTCTAGGATATGGTGTAATTCTTTTGAATCTAAAAGAAGTTCTTGGACTTGTGTCAAATACTGTTCTGTAATTGATTGCCAGTTAAACTTAGGTGGCAGAAGTTTTAATTGCAGCCTGTTCCAACTATCTTCTAGGGTTTTAGCGTCTAGAGATTCACAATTAATATCAAAAGCCTGACCAAGAATTTCTGTAACCGACTTATCGCTGATAAATTTTTTGATGTCTTTGGTGTACTCTTTAATCTCAGTTTCAGCAAGTTTGCAACGAACCTTTAACTGCTGCTGCATGAGTTGCAAAAATTCTTTTAACGCTTTCCCCGCAGCAATTTCTATGTCTTCCTTCTTAAGTTTCTGCACAATCTTGCCAGGGATGCCTTTTAATAAATCTTTAGCCCAATCTTTAGCAGCATCTTTGGCTAAGTCTTCCAGAATGGGTTTAAAAATCAACCCGGCGGCCTGAGTTACACCCCAATAAGCTAACCAGTCCAGCATAATACTCGCTTCTGTTGAGATTTTGATTACGAGTATATCCACTAGCTGGAGTAATGTTTCCAGATTTCAGGGTTATTGCAGAAATATCACAGGTATCTGCCGCTAATTATACCAAGGGATATGTGCGCTCAATTACCAAACTGATTTTATCAGGTTCAATCAATTCTTTGAGAAAAACCAAGTTTTGAACGCTTACGGTTTTTCAAACACCAATTTGGTTTATTGATATGAAAATAACGCTTTAACACTCTCTGCACAAGGCTTTATGGTATTTGCAATGGTGATAATTCCGTTGATTTTGATGACTTTTTTAGTTGGAAAGAGCGATCGCTATGCCTTTCTTTGCAACTCTTGGTTCACCCATTTTTGGATGAGTTAGGAAAGATAATAGTATATGCACTATATAAAGATATTTAACGAAGTATTTTCAAAAACAAGTACCCTGAGTATCTTTGTTCTGAATCTCTCGGAAAAATCGGCTAGCCGAGAGTTACGTGTGAGATACATCACTACCAGGCTAGAGAAAAGTTAAGAATGGTTATGTTTTCCCTAAACCAAATACCAATGCTCAAACGCATATTATCTGCGTCGCTACTTAGTTTGATCCCTTCAGTTGCTAGTTTATCCCTAGAGGTTTTTTCCCCCGCAGCGTTGGCCCAACCGCCTGCGGCCTCTGTTGAAACCAAGCTGAAAGTGCCTAGTAGCATGAACTATGCACCCTTCAATATTAACCGTTACTTGAAAGTACCCCCCAACTTCTCCATCGCTGTTTATACTCGCATTAACAAAGCTCGCTTTATGGCAGTTGCTCCCAATGGGGATCTTTTAGTATCACAACCCAGTGGGAATAAAGTATTAATTGTCCGACCAAATGGCAGCAAAGACCCAATTATTTCTGACTTTGTGACGGGTCTACGCAAGCCACACGATATTGTGTTTCATAAGATTAACAACACCACATACGTTTATATCTCTGAAACTCATCAAATTAACCGCTTTATCTACAACTCTGGAGACTTAACCGCAAAAAATCGTCAAATTGTTGTAACTGGTTTACCAGACAGCAGCACAAGTGAACTCAAAGGCGCTTATGGTCACGAACTGAAAAACATCGCCCTTGATGCCAATCACAAACTGTATGTGTCCATTGCCTCTACCTGCAATGCCTGCAAGGAAGATACTATCAGTAACCCAGTCCGTGGTGCAGTTTACCAGTACAACGCAGATGGAAGCAATCGACGGCTGTTTGCCCAAGGCTTACGTAATGCCGAAGGATTAGCATTCTTGCCTAACACAAATGACCTTTGGGTAGTTGTTAATAATCGAGATAACATTGCCTATCCCTTCAACGATGGCAGTGGCAATTACGGTAAGATTATCCCTTCCTACGTGGACAACCACCCACCAGAGGAGTTTACGCGAGTTCGAGATGGCGGTAACTATGGTTGGCCATTTTGCAACCCCAATCCTGATACTTCAAATGGCATGAACAATATGCCCTTTGACCGCGACTATGAGTTCAATGCTAATGGCAAGGTTAATTGCAATGCAATGGACAGGATTAGCAAAGGTATCCAAGCCCATTCCGCTCCCTTGGGACTAACATTCTTACAAAATACCAACTTTCCCAGCCAGTACTCAAATGGGGCAGTGGCGGGGCTGCATGGTTCATGGAATCGACAGAAGAAAACGGGCTACAAAATAGCTTACTTTCCCTGGAACAATAGCACAAAGGCTCCAGAGCAGGAGATGGATTTAGTCAACGGTTGGCTAGTTCCAGGAACACAAGAAATCTGGGGGCGACCCGTAGACATGGTAGTCGATCAACAAGGTAATTTGTTAATTTCGGATGATTATAGCGGCACCATCTACAAGCTCTCCTACACGCCGTCAGCAAAGGTGGTTAAGGTCTACAGAGATGCTAATTTTGCTGGAGTTTCCCAGTCTTTTCCTACAACTCTAGGAGTATACAAAGCCAACCAAGGTGACTTAAAGGTTGTGGGAAACGACACTATTAGCTCGTTAAGTGTACCACCAGGTACCGTAGTACGTGTCTGCCAGCATGAAACTGGTGGTCGATGCCGTGAGTTTAGCGCTGGTGATTATAAATCCGTTGGGGCTGACTTCGATAATATAATCTCGTTTATAGAAGTTAAGTAGCACCACTCGCCGGATTTGAAATTTTGCCCCTTTCCAAAACGGGAAGGGGGTTTTTCGTTAAGGTTTGTAGTGAGCAATTCAGAAAATTCATTGCGATCGCTCAATCATGTTAGATTATAGTTTGTTGTTTCTCTTAAACACAAAATCCGACAGTTTCCTACCCATCTCCTCATTGTGGGAATGAAAAAAAAGGAGTTAAAAGTTAAGTTTTTTGAAAATTATGTGCAGCAATATATCTATTTCCATTGCCTCATATCGCTTATCAGATAAGACTTATAACCACAATTGAATATCATTGTCAAAGCAAAAATTAAATAAATATGAATTGCATTTTTACCCTGAAAAAAATGATATGTTAGATACAGAATTGAATTTCGCACGTTTCTGGAGTAGAACGATATAGACTACTCCAGTTTTTCACCCTCAAACCCTTGGCATTTACTGCTTTTGACTGAATTTGAGGGCAGTCTGAGTACACATTTAAATAACCCAAACCCAGTTACAAGTAGATTAAATTCCTTACTGGGATTGGGTTTTGACTGAGTACAAAGAAATCCTGAACCCCTATCTATAAACACTAGAACCCCAACCAAAAAATACTAGAACCCCTACCCGAAAAAAACTTTTTTAATTCTTGTAATGCTTGAAGAATTAGGTTTTTTAGTATCTGAGTACAAAAGTAATAAATCCAATAAATTCTATCCTAGATAGACATATCGCTTAGCTTCAAGACGGCTGATATAAATCTTTTATCGCCAATCACTTAACGCTCTGAAACAAAACAAAGCGAAAAGTGAGTGGAGGGATGAGATAGCACCATGCCTGAAGTGAAGAGAAGTCGCGGCTGTAAGCACAAATTCTACCCAAGAACCGAACGTTGACACACACCAGCCGAACATCAGATATCTATCGCCTGCTTTACTTGAAAACAAGTCGCCCTCACCCAAGGGTTTGCAGGCAGTGTGGAAGACGCGACTTCAATTCTGGGCATGAAAGAGTAGCAACAGCATCTCCCACAGTGGCAGCCGAGTCCACCGACCTTTTTGCGAAATTCAATGACATCACCGTCTACACGACTCCTCAACTCTAACGCTACGGAATCGCCAACCCAAGCAAAATCCGGTGGTTGCGGCTGCGACAGCACCAGCAGCACCACCGTGGAAAGGGACGAAAAGCTCCAAGAACGCATTGCTAAACATCCCTGCTACAGCGAAGACGCTCATCACCACTACGCTCGGATGCACGTTGCAGTTGCACCAGCTTGCAACATCCAATGCAACTATTGCAACCGCAAATATGATTGCGCTAACGAAAGCCGTCCTGGAGTAGTTAGCGAATTGCTAACACCAGAAGAAGCCGCACACAAAGCTTTAGTCATTGGTGGTAAGATTCCCCAAATGACAGTTGTGGGAATTGCCGGCCCTGGCGACCCATTGGCGAACCCAGAAAAAACTTTCCGCACATTTGAGTTGATTGCAGCGCAAGCACCAGACATCAAGCTGTGCTTATCAACCAATGGTTTAATGCTGCCAGACTACATTGATCGCATTAAACAATTAAATATAGATCACGTAACGATCACCATTAACATGGTAGATCCAGAGATCGGTGCTAAGATTTATCCTTGGGTTCACTACAGACGCAAGCGTTATAGAGGCATTGAAGGCGCGAGAATCCTCCACGAAAGACAGATGGAAGGATTGCAAGCCCTAAAAGACGCTGACATCTTGTGCAAAGTCAACTCCGTGATGATTCCCGGAATTAATGACCATCACTTAGTCGAAGTGAATCGAGTCATCCGTGAAAAAGGTGCATTCTTGCACAACATCATGCCATTGATTTCTGCACCAGAACATGGCACACACTTCGGTTTAACCGGTCAACGCGGCCCCACACCCAAAGAACTCAAAGAAGTTCAAGACAACTGCTCTGGTAACATGAAAATGATGCGTCACTGTCGCCAGTGCCGCGCCGATGCAGTCGGATTGTTGGGAGAAGACCGCAGCCAAGAATTTTCCAAAGAGAAATTCTTGGAAATGGCTCCCGAATATGACATGGAACAACGCGCTACTGTTCACGAAGGAATTGAGAAGTTTAAAGAAGAACTTAAAGTAGCCAAAGATAAAGCGCTAGCTGGTAAGAAAGTTGCCAATAGTCCGAAAGTTTTAGTTGCAGTAGCAACCAAAGGCGGCGGATTAGTTAACCAACACTTCGGTCATGCGAAAGAATTCCAAATTTACGAAGTGGGTGGAAACGAAGTTCGCTTTATCGGTCATCGCAAAATTGACCAGTACTGCCAAGGTGGATACAGCGAAGAAGCTTCTTTTGAGCATATTATGAAAGCGATCGCAGATTGCAAAGCAGTTTTAGTCTCCAAGATTGGTAACTGTCCTCAAGAAAAATTGCAAGAAGCTGGAATCAAGACTGTTGAAGCTTACGACGTAATTGAAAAGGTTGCTTTAGAGTTCTACGAGCAATACGTTAAGGAATTAGGGAATAACGAATAGGGAATAGGTTACAGGGGATAGGGGAGAGATTATTACCTATCACCTGTCACCTGTAACCTCTCCCCTGACTCTAATGCCCCATTCCCCAAAAGGAGAATAAATCATGGCTTACAAAATTCTTACTAGCCAGTGTATTTCCTGCAATCTCTGTCTAACGGTATGTCCCACAAATGCAGTTAAAGTGGTTGACGGACAGCACTGGATTGACCCTGAACTTTGTACAAACTGCGTTGGTAGCATTCATACCGTGCCTCAGTGTAAAGCTGGTTGTCCCACCTGCGACGGTTGCATTAAGCAGCCTAGCGATTACTGGGAAGGCTGGTTTGCTAATTACAACCGCGTAGTCGCTAAATTAACAAATAAACAAGATTACTGGGAACGTTGGTTTAACTGCTATTCCCAGAAATACTCGGAACAGTTGCAAAAGCGCCAACCCCAAAAAATGGCAGCAGAAGCTTAAATAATTCGTAATTCTTAATTGAAGACAACAATGCAAAATAACTGCATCTATCTCGATAATAATGCCACCACTAAGGTAGACCCAGAAGTTATAGAGGTAATGCTACCTTACCTGACGGATTATTACGGCAACCCCTCTAGTATGCATACCTTTGGTGGGCAAGTCGGTAAAGCAGTGAGAACAGCAAGAGAACAACTTGCAGCTATGCTGGGAGCCGATGAGTCAGAAATTGTCTACACAAGTTGTGGAACTGAGGGAGATAACGCGGCAATTCGAGCCGCACTGTTAGCGCAACCAGAAAAGCGACACATCGTCACCACCCAAGTTGAACATCCAGCAGTACTCAATGTCTGCAAACAATTAGAAACCCAAGGTTATAGTGTTACCTATCTATCAGTAAATAATCAAGGGCAGCTGGATCTAGATGAACTAGAAGCTTCCTTGACGGGTAACACCGCCCTGGTGACAATTATGTATGCTAATAATGAAACCGGAACGATTTTCCCAATTGAGCAAATTGGGTTGCGTGTCAAAGAATATGGCGCTATCTTCCATGTAGATGCGGTGCAAGCAGTGGGAAAAATCCCGTTGAATATGAAAACTAGCACCGTGGATATGTTAACTCTGTCTGGTCATAAGCTACACGGGCCCAAAGGAATTGGTGCTTTATATATTCGGCGTGGGGTTCGGTTCCGTCCCTTCATGATTGGGGGACACCAAGAACGCGGACGTAGAGCGGGAACAGAGAATGTTCCAGCAATTATTGCCTTGGGCAAAGCTGCGGAACTAGAACTGTTACACTTAGAAGAAGCGACCGCAAGAGAAAGAAAGCTGCGCGATCGCCTCGAACAAACTTTACTAGCTAAAATTCCCGATTGTGTAGTTAATGGCGACGTTACGCAGAGATTGCCAAACACAACCAATATCGGCTTCAAGTACATCGAAGGTGAAGCAATTCTACTGTTATTGAACAAATACGGCATCTGTGCATCATCCGGTTCTGCTTGCACCTCCGGTTCTCTCGAACCCTCCCACGTCCTGCGGGCAATGGGCTTACCCTACACAACTTTGCACGGTTCAATTCGCTTCAGTCTTTGTCGCTACACCACCGAAGCCGAAATCGATCAAGTAATAGAGGTAATGCCCAGTATTGTAGAACGTTTACGCGCCCTCTCACCCTTCAAAAATGATGATGCGGGTTGGTTGCAAGGACAAGAACAAGCACTGGCGCATCGTTAATTAGGGAATAGGGTACAGGTTACAGGGAACAGATTATTCTCTATCACCTATCACCTGTCCCCTGTCCCCACTCAGCACTCACCACTCAGCACTCGGAACTTAATATGTGGGACTACACCGATAAAGTATTAGAACTGTTTTACGATCCCAAGAATCAGGGAGAAATTGAAGAAACGGGCGAAGTTGGAGTTAAAGTTGCAACGGGTGAAATCGGCAGCATTGCTTGCGGTGATGCTCTGAGATTGCACCTGAAAGTGGAAGTAGAATCTGATAAGATTCTAGATGCCCGTTTTCAAACCTTTGGTTGTACTAGTGCGATCGCATCTTCTAGTGCATTAACCGAAATGGTTAAAGGTTTAACCTTAGACGAAGCCCTGAAAGTGTCCAATAAAGACATTGCAGATTACCTTGGTGGTTTGCCAGAAGCAAAGATGCATTGCTCTGTCATGGGACAAGAAGCTCTAGAAGCCGCTATCTATAATTATCGTGGCATACCTCTAGCTACCCACGATGATGACGATGAAGGCGCATTAGTTTGCAGTTGCTTTGGCATCAGCGAATCTAAGATTCGTCGCGTGATTCTAGAAAATCATCTCACGGATGCCGAACAAGTAACAAATTATGTAAAAGCTGGTGGCGGATGCGGTTCCTGTCTGGCGAACATTGATGATATTATTAGATCAGTTCAACAGGAATACGCCTCACCTGCTCTCAACAATTACGGCGTAAAAGTTGCCACAGAAATTGTTACATCTAAGGAACGAGCGCTAACAAACGTCCAAAAGATTGCTCTAATTCAAAAGGTTCTTGATGAAGAAGTCAGACCCGTACTCATTGCAGACGGGGGAGATGTAGAACTCTATGATGTAGAAGGCGATCGCGTTAAAGTTGTACTGCAAGGTGCTTGCGGTTCCTGTTCTAGTAGTACAGCAACTCTCAAAATTGCGATCGAAGCCAGATTACAAGATCGTGTCAGCAAGAGCCTTGTAGTCGAAGCAGTTTAGGAATTGCTGTAGGACTTAACGTATTCTACAAATACGCTCTAATATGCATTCAGCCAGGAACAGAAAGTAGGATTTGAACCATATAATTGTCTCCACATCAATGCTTCAATCCTACCGACAACTGATAGCTAAATTAGCTATGACGGCTAACAGCATATAGGCAAAAAATTAAGCGCCTACTTGCAAATTTCATCATCCAACTCGCTTCAAAGGAACAGGATATGAGCACATTGTACGACAACATTGGTGGACAACCAGCTATTGAACAAGTAGTAGATGAACTCCACAAACGCATTGCTACAGACAGCCTCCTCAGTCCCATTTTTGCTGGTACAGACATGGCAAAGCAACGTAATCATCTAGTTGCTTTCTTAGGTCAAATATTTGAAGGGCCAAAGCAATACGGTGGTCGTCCAATGGACAAAACCCACGCAGGATTGAACTTACAGCAACCACACTTCGATGCGATCGCCAAGCATCTCGGCGAAGCAATGGCTGTGCGTGGCGTGTCAGCAGAAAACACCAAAGCTGCACTAGATCGCGTCACAAATATGAAGGGCGCTATTTTGAACAAGTAATAGGACTTATGCATTGATTGTTGACAAATAACAACATCAAGTCCTATTGAATCTTGCAAGCTGAAACATATTATGACGTATTTGTAAATTGCGTAATTTTCTTTGTTCTTTGTCAAAACAAATGACAAAGGACAAAGGACAAAAACCAAAAGAAAAAAATTTTAACGAGGAAAATCGATGAACTTACTGTCAATAATTTTGGCTGTGGAGCGATCGCCCCCAGCAGGCATTTATGCCAACGCTACCAACGATGCTCTACACGCGCTCACTACTGTCGCTCAACTGGCGTGAACGCAACTGACAAACGCACAGACCCACCAACCAACCAATTGCAGGGAAACAAGAACCATGACAGACGAAAACATTAGACAGATAGCTTTCTACGGTAAGGGCGGTATCGGTAAATCTACCACCTCCCAAAACACCTTAGCAGCTATGGCAGAAATGGGTCAACGCATCCTTATCGTCGGTTGCGACCCTAAAGCTGACTCCACCCGTTTGATGCTGCACAGCAAGGCTCAAACAACCGTTCTTCACCTCGCCGCAGAACGTGGTGCAGTAGAAGATATCGAACTCGAAGAAGTAATGCTAACCGGTTTCCGTAACGTTCGTTGCGTAGAATCTGGTGGTCCAGAACCCGGTGTAGGTTGCGCCGGTCGTGGTATCATCACCGCCATCAACTTCTTAGAAGAAAACGGTGCCTACCAAGACCTAGACTTCGTATCTTACGACGTATTAGGTGACGTTGTGTGCGGTGGTTTCGCAATGCCTATCCGTGAAGGTAAAGCACAAGAAATCTACATCGTGACATCAGGTGAAATGATGGCGATGTATGCTGCTAACAACATTGCTCGTGGTGTTCTTAAGTATGCTCACACTGGTGGCGTGCGTTTGGGTGGTTTGATTTGTAACAGCCGTAACACTGACCGGGAAATCGAATTGATCGAAACCTTGGCAAAACGGTTGAACACCCAAATGATTCACTACGTACCCCGTGACAACATTGTTCAACACGCTGAATTGCGCCGTATGACCGTTAACGAGTACGCACCAGAAAGCAACCAAGCTAACGAATATCGGACATTGGCTACCAAGATCATCAACAACAAAAACCTGGCTATTCCTACACCCATCGAAATGGAAGAACTAGAAGAATTGTTGATTGAATTCGGTATTCTCGAAAGCGAAGAAAATACTGCTAAGTTAGTTGCTCAGACTGCTGCTGAATAAAGCTCCTGTAGTCAAGTAGTAGCTGCTAAGAAATAACGATTTAGCACAAGGAAAAAGGAAGAGTTTCATATCTTACCTTTTCCTCTCTCTCTTGCATCTCCCCCCTAATCTTAGAGGGGACTCCTAGTCCCCCTATGCCCCCGATCCTTACGAGTCACAGAGGCTAAATATGACACCTCCAGAAAATCAAAACATCATCGAAGAAAGAAAAGAACTAATTAAAGAAGTTCTAGACGCTTACCCCGATAAAGCTAAGAAAAAACGGGAAAAGCACTTAAGTGTATACGAAGAAGGTAAGTCCGATTGCGGCGTTAAGTCTAACATCAAATCCCTTCCTGGTGTAATGACCGCTCGTGGTTGTGCTTACGCCGGTTCTAAAGGTGTGGTTTGGGGTCCTATTAAGGACATGATCCACATCAGCCACGGGCCTGTAGGTTGCGGTTACTGGTCTTGGTCTGGTCGTCGTAACTACTACATCGGCACCACAGGTATTGATACCTTTGGTACCATGCACTTCACCTCTGACTTCCAAGAAAGAGATATCGTGTTCGGTGGTGACAAGAAACTTGTCAAGCTGATCCAAGAACTAGATGTACTTTTCCCCCTCAACCGTGGTGTTTCCATTCAATCAGAATGTCCCATCGGTCTAATTGGGGATGACATCGAAGCTGTTGCTCGGAAGACATCGAAAGAAATCGGCAAGCCAGTTGTACCTGTACGTTGCGAAGGCTTCCGGGGTGTTTCCCAATCATTGGGACACCACATCGCTAATGACATGGTTCGTGACTGGGTTTTCACCAGATCCGACCAAGCTAAGAAAGACGGTACACTCAAGTTTGAAGGTACTCCTTATGATGTAGCCATCATTGGTGACTACAACATCGGTGGAGATGCTTGGGCTAGCCGCATCCTGTTAGAAGAAATCGGCTTGCGCGTAGTCGCTCAGTGGTCAGGTGATGGCACCATCAACGAAATGTTGATGACCCCCAATGTGAAGATGAACCTCATCCACTGTTACCGGTCGATGAACTACATCAGCCGTCACATGGAAGAAGCTTATGGTATACCCTGGTTGGAATACAACTTCTTCGGCCCCACCAAGATTGCTGAATCTTTACGGGAAATCGCTTCCAAGTTTGACGAAACAATCCAAGCAAATGCTGAGAAAGTTATCGCCAAGTATCAACCCACAATGGATGCGGTAGTTGCTAAGTACCGCCCCCGTTTGGATGGTAAGACTGTTGCCATCATGGTTGGTGGTCTACGTCCTCGCCACGTTGTCCCAGCTTTCCAAGACTTGGGCATGAAGATGATTGGTACAGGTTATGAGTTCGCTCATAACGATGATTACAAACGTACCACTCACTACATCGAAAACGGCACCATCGTTTATGACGACGTTACCGCTTACGAATTCGAGGAATTTATCAAGGCGCTGAAGCCTGACTTAGTAGCTTCTGGTGTGAAAGAGAAGTACGTCTTCCAAAAGATGGGTCTTCCTTTCCGTCAAATGCACTCTTGGGATTACTCCGAACCTAGCGATCGCTCTTAAACATCATATAATGCAAGGTTTTTTCGCGGCGAGAGAAAAAAGAGCCTATTTCTAGCCTAAATGCCAGTTGCAGGGTTATTTAGAAACAATCTGTTTTGATGCTTTAGATAGCATAACTCTTATGGAGTATGATTTTTAGGATTTGCTGGCATTTTGCTTAAAGAAAAACTGTAAAATAAAAGACTATTTTAAATAACGATTTTTTAGATTAAATGGTGCGTAACGGCTAAATTGAGCAGCCTTTACTCACTTGTGAGCCTGTGATTGTAGAGACTTGTTTTTTGTTGCGAAATATTTACAGTGGTCAGGAAACGCTGATGTCTTTACTAGACGGGGGAAAGATATTAATTTCGATGTGTTTGAGTGAAGAAGCGGCAGTGATTAAAGAATTGCCGTTCAAAACTACCAATTCTCTTTCATTCAGTAGATGTTGTGAATCTAATTACTATAGAGAAGCTAAAACTTTCATTCGTTTTTTTGGAACATAAACATAGTTAGGATCAAGAAATTCAAGAAGTTTGACAAGTGCATTGTATATTTCTACTAACCTTTGATCATCTTGTAATCTTTCACCATAATTTTTTGGTTGACTTGCAAGAACTCTGATATCTTCTTTAAGACTAGAGAACCATCTTGAGAAATCGGGTTCATTCTCTAACTTTGAAGCGAACTTGGCAAAACCAATACATTCTAAAGATTCACCTTCCACTATCATAATTTCACCTATCGCCCTTTGTTGTCCCTTAGGTAAACGAAATGTAAAATTAAGTGCGTCTGAAGTAAATTGCCTACTAATATTCCCAAGTAATCTTTCTAATTCCTGGTTTGATTTTGCATTGCCAAAGTCAAGAAATTGAACTTCTCTACGCAGAATCTCCGTCCATGCCAAAAACTCTGCAAAAACATAAAGAGTGCTTGTAATTGCATATTCCTTATCTACATCACTTCTATGACAGTAAATCTGCAAGAAGCTCTGATCTACAATATTGTATAACCTGCTTTGAAGGTCTAAACTTGCTCTTAAAATCGGGTTGCGATATTTTTCTACAACTTTCTTAACCTGAAGGCTATTTTGCAATTTTTGCGGCAAAATAACATCAAAAATCAACTTTGTCATTGCTCCAATTATGCCACCAATTATTGATGATACTAAAAGCCATAGAATACTATTTTGTTGGAATGATTTCTGAAGCCAGTCGAACATATTTTTGAAGTTAAACTCTTGTTATTGAAGTCTCAGAACACATCTTTGTTGATGTTGAAACATTTGTAATTAGCTTTCTGACTATAGTTTTCCCTATTGAGGGCTTGCAGTCTAACTACTTATTAGACTGAAACTTTCCGTCTAATTGCCCAATTTTGGATAGTTATCTG
The DNA here is from genome assembly GCF_015206985.1 of Nostoc sp. LEGE 12447. Taxonomy (NCBI): domain Bacteria; kingdom Bacillati; phylum Cyanobacteriota; class Cyanophyceae; order Nostocales; family Nostocaceae; genus Nostoc; species Nostoc sp. LEGE 12447. Next base: position 25,222 of record NZ_JADEXT010000027.1, read on the forward strand.
GAATTTTTCCATATTATAGCTATACTTAGAATATTATACAGAAACTTTCGATTTAATTACCTAATTTATCGGTTTTATACAGTAAGTTAAACTGCAATCGCCTTTAAAGATTATTTGTGAGATAGACAAGAAGTAGACTGTTGTAGCGATCGCCTCGTTGCAGCACGATATAAAGCTGTTCTAGACTTAGAAAGATGCTATGCAGTTTATAATCACCATGAGCTATCACGATATTATTACAATTGAACCGGACAAGCGAGGTGGTAAGCCTTGTATTAGACGGATGCGAATCACCGTGTACGATGTTCTAGGCTGGTTGGCAGCTGGTATGTCTCATGGAGAGATATTAGACGACTTCCCTGAATTAACAGAAGAAGATATTAGGGCAAGTCTAGAGTTTGCTGCTGACCGTGAACATCGTTTAGTTGCCTCTCTACCAAACGTTACGCGAACGGCAGGTGGTATTTGAAGCTGCTTTTTGATCAAAATTTGAGTCGCAAGCTGGTAACTCAATTAGCAGAGGTTTTCCCTGATTCCAGTCATGTTCAGTTTCATGGACTGGAAGTGAAGACTGATACTGAAATATGGGAATTTGCTAAAACCAATGACTTTTGCATCGTAACTCAAGATGTAGATTTTGCCGAAAGAAGCCGTTTGTACGGTTCTCCACCTAAAGTTGTATGGCTACGCTGCGGAAATGCACCAACAAAACAAGTTGAATCTCTACTTTGTTCTGGGGTAGAGGTAATTCAAGAGCTACTCAATAATCCAAGTCTGCATTGTCTAGAATTGTACTAAGGCTTTCTTCTTGAGAGATTGTGTGTGAGATTCATAAGAAGTAGACCGTTGGTGCAATGTCTACGACGGGCTTCTCTACGAGACGCTACGCGAACGCCTACGCCCTAATTCGGCAATCAACTAGGCGATGTCTACGACGGGCTGCGCCTACGCATTAAACTGTTACTACCTCAATTAACAATCCGGGTACTTTTCCCAAATCCCGATGATTGCGTGTTAATAAAACTAATTTACGAGATAGTGCGATCACGCTAAATAATCCTCGGTTTTGTACAGCAAGTTGAACTGCGTAGGTGTAGCCCGTCGTAGACATCGCTCCAACTCGACAACACGCTACTCTATATATTTAGAGATTTTATGTGAGATGCACAAAAAGTAGCCCCTTGGAGCGATCGCCCCAACTCGACAACACGCTACTCTATATTTAGAGATTGTGTGAGATGCACAAGAATTACCCCATCGTACACATCTCTCTGAATGGCGAATACGCTCATAACATATTCTGAACCTGCATTATCAAGCAACTTGATTGGAAACTCACCTACGAACTCACTTCCTGTAATGCTACTGTGCAAAAACAGGAAAACCAGCCATCGATATGATTCGAGATATATTATTGATGTATTCCTGTGTTTTTTAACCCTAGAAGGAGACTTATGGCAAAAATAAAAAACAATGCACAGCTAAGTTTCAACCAAGTTGAAATGGAAGAAATCTCTGATGCAGAGATGAAATGGGTGATGGGAGGGGCATCCTTGCCTCCAGTGCTACAATTCCAAGTGCCGCAGTTCCAAATGCCGCAATTCCAAGTGCCGCAGTTCCAAATGCCGCAGTTCCAAATGCCGCAGTTCCAAATGCCGCAATTCCAAGTGCCGCAGTTCCAAATGCCGCAATTCCAAGTGTCGCAGTTCCAAATGCCCGACTTTAATTAGTCTGTGCTTCAATTGCCTGCACTTTGATTTCAGCAATTTGTTATGAACTTTCATGGTTGGGGCTAAATCGTACTTTCAATAGCATCAAAACCACAAGGCTCGATAAACTTCTGTCACTTCCGGCGTTCTGTACTTGATATTGTTTTCAAAGCAATTGCTCCCAAGATAATATAATTGACTAATTTCCGACAGCGCTACCCAGAATCCAAATTGGCTCACAGATGAGTCACAGGCGATGTCTACGACGGGCTACGCCTACGCAACACCTATAGATAACGTTTGCCATATTCAATTATTAGCGAGAAGTTGTAGCTCAATACACTTGAGGGACAAAGAACTGCTCATTACGTGGAGCGCGAACATAATCCTCAGCCACAGGTCTAGAGGGAAGCTCTAAGGGAGGAGGTGTCATATCTTCGTAAGGAACTTTGCTCAACAAATGATGAATGCAGTTGAGCCGCGCCCGTCTTTTATCATCTGCTTCAATCGTAAACCACGGGGCTTCTGGAATATTCGTGTAAGCAAACATGGTATCTTTGGCTTTGGAGTATTCTACCCAGCGATCGCGTGATTCCAAATCCATTGGGCTGAGTTTCCAGCGCCTTGCTGGGTCGTGACTGCGAGAAAGAAAGCGTTGCTCTTGTTCTTCATCGCTGACGGAGAACCAGTACTTGATTAAAACAATGCCCGATCGCACCAGCATTCGTTCAAATTCCGGGCAAGATTGCATGAATTCTTGATATTCTGCTTCAGTACAAAAACCCATCACCCGTTCAACTCCGGCTCGGTTGTACCAACTGCGATCAAACAGAACAATTTCGCCTGCTGTGGGAAGATGTTGCACGTAGCGCTGAAAATACCACTGAGTTTTCTCGCGATCGGAAGGAGTTCCCAGAGCAACTACACGACAGCCACGAGGATTGAGTGGATCGGCAATGCGTTTAATTACTCCTCCTTTGCCGGCAGCATCGCGCCCTTCAAATATGACGACAACCCGATAGCCAGTGTGCTTAATCCAGTATTGCATTTTGACTAGCTCAATCTGGAGTTGCTCTAGTTCAGTTTCAAAAGTCTTTTTGGGAATTTTCTTAGCAAAAACTTCTGTGCTACCATCAAAAATCCGTTTGGATTTTTTAGCTTTTTTCTTGTCTTTTGCCTTTACTAGTTTTTCTATTAAGTCTGGAGTGGGTTGAACTAGACCAATATTTTGCTGGTTTTTCACTTCATCAATTGACATCGCACTGACTCCATGCCATTGAATCGGCATAATTAGAGTTTATCTATCAAGTATATATTTTAATACTGACTAAGCGTAAATATACACATTTGAAAGTATTCTGACATTAAAGATGTAAAACCAACAAGCTAATGACTAAAGTCAATGGCAGTAAAACATATAAGTACATCAACCTTTTGCTAACTTACTTTATTATACAGATTGGGTTAGGCGCGATCGCAAACATTTTTCACAATTAAATTTATCAATACGCGAGCTAACCCAACTCTCAATCTTTAATAACTAAATTATTGCGGATTGATCCGAATCAAGTCTGTTAAAATACTATCCAAGCTGCCGTTAACTTGAATTCGATCAATTTTCTCTGCAATCCGCTCTAATACTTCGAGTTCTTTTAAACGTAATGCAACGGGGTTATCCTCCATCACTTTGGCGGTGTTTAGCATACTGCGAGTAGCAGCAGTTTCTTCTCTACGTCTGACTACGTTTGCTTGAGCGGCTTTTTCTGCCTCGACTACTTTGCTCAAGATAGTCTTAATCTCACCAGGTAAAATAATATCTTTAACACCTACAGAATCAACTTCAATTCCATAGTCTGCTGCTTTCTGGCGAATGTATTCAGAGATGCTTCTATCAATTGCACCTTTATCTTCTAATAAAGCATCTAAGTTGCGTTCACCGACTGCACCACGCAAAGCAAACTGTAATTCTTTGTACAAGAAGCCGGAAATATCTGATAAGCCGTTTTTTGCTCTCAATGGGTCTTGGATGCGGAAGCCTGCGGTCAAATTCAACCGCAGAGGTACTTTATCTTTAGAGAGGATGTCTTGACCAGATACTTCCATGTTTTGGAGTCGCAGGTCGATGGTTTCGGTTTGAAAAGAGCGACCAAATAACCACCAAGCATGTACCCCTGGCGATCGCAGTCCTTGAAATTCTTGATTGATGTATACTAGTCCAACGTGTTGTGCTGGCACTTGGCAAATATGCAAACAGTTGCGACTGAGCAATTTCACTTCTGTTGAACCCTCAACCAACTCAGCCACTAAGTTAGGCTGCAACTGAGCATCAGCGCTGATATCGAGAATTTCCACTGCAACACCTTGCCAAAATAACTTGCGGCTGGTGGGTGGCAAAATAGAAATCACTTTCCCTCGATAGCGCACAATTGCAACTTGTGAAGTCTGTAATTGCACGGTTTGGCAGTAGGCAGCAATAAAGTCGGGATGTTTTTCAATGAGTACATCTTCCAGGGGAAAGTCTGGGTTAGGGATAATCCGGCTGAGAATTCGGACTGTAACATCTCTATCTACCGACCAAAAAGCATACTCTCCTGGTTCTAGAGGTCGCACAAAATTGTTTTGCAGATATAGTAAACCAATTTCAGACTCCGAAATTTGGAACTTTTTGAGTCCATTCAATGCAACTGAGCGCAATTGCTGTACAAAGGAACTAGGTAATTCCCAGCTTTGCTCTAAGTTGAATAGATGAGACTCTACCTCAATAAAACCACGCCAAAAAGCAATCAATTTATTTGGTGCAACGCTTACCCAATTCTGACCATAGCGGACTAACGCAACTTGGTTGAATGCGGTTCTGATAATCAATAAATGTTCTTGTAGTTCGGCTTCGTGATTTCGCAACAACAGTTCTAGGTTTTCAATTTGAGCTAGTGGCTGATTGAGGTCATGAATTTTTACTTGCCAATGGCGACCTAAATATGTATGTGTACCGGGTTGCAAAATTTTCTTAAAGTCACTGCGGTGATATAAGATGCCGATTTCGTTAGGTTTGATATAAAACGTTTCCCACATAGTGATTTGCATAAATAATTTGTGTGATAGCTTAAGTAAGCTAGGCGATTACAACTAGCTAAAAAGATTTGCTCAAGACATTTATAACCTTGCTTGAACTCAAATACCACCGATGTCTCACGGCTTAACTACTGGAGTAGACAGAACTTATCTAGAGGTTCTTTAGGCTTTACAACCCTTTAAACAAAGGCTAGAAGATTAGTTTTAGCAGTTTGTACTACTACATACTACAAAAAAAATATTTACTCTGCCAATGCAGGTTTTTACAGTTCCAGTGCGGGCAAAAGCTTCTCCAAAGCTGGATTAAGATTGCTGTTACTTTTCCCAAATTGCTCAATGGCAATCTAAAAAAAGAGAACCGCGCTCAAATATGCCGTTCACTTTGCCAATCCAGAATTCCCAAAGGAAAACCAGATGTAGGAAAAGGAAGGAACATACTCAAGTTAGGGAGAGATACAGTTGCACTAGCTCTTTTACTGTTATAAATACCTGCATGACAGAGTAGGAAAAACAAGAAAAAACAAGAAGTTTTTTTGATTGAGGTTTTTTGAACACCCAATACATTTGTGTAGCCATAAGGCTGCCTTGTCCCTAACAAGGTGCCCGTACCCAGGGCGAGGGTTTTTGGGTGAAAGTATAGGAATCGAACCTACCAATAATCGGCGATACACCGACCGCTCTACCAAATGAGCTAACTTTCATGGTGAAATAGTTGAAAGTATTGAGCGGTATACGCTATTACCAGAGGTTAGCGTACCAGTTGGGTATACAGAACCCAAACTACAGCTTTGTGACTTTGTTACTATCCCGGTTCAAATCTAGCACAGGAAAAAAGTTAAAAAGGCGAATTTCATTTGCACTGGCTATTTTTGGCTAAGAGGTTGTTTGAAAAGTATTTCGCTGTGACTTTAGACACTTTTAGATCCCCCCTAACCCCCCTTAAAAAAGGGGGAACCGGAGTCAAAGTCCCCCTTTTTAAGGGGGATTTAGGGGGATCTAGAATGTTTTGCTACCAAGAAGAGGACTTTTCAAACATCCTCTAAGGTACACCCAAATAAACCTTTTATCGCAAAAGAAGCAGCTTTAAAAACGTACTTCATCTGTTTGGGAGTCACCATATTTCTGCTTGATGCGTTCCACACTTGATTTAAATTCTGCTCCTTTGGTCGGGTTAATCATTGCTACATAATTTGCAAACCCAGTAATCGCAGAAATTAAATTAGTTGATTTTCCCCAACTTTTTCCTGATAAACCTTCTTGTTCAATTTGATATAGAGTTGCACGAAAGGCTTTTAATGTCTTTTTAGATATATTTAATTGTGTATTTACAATAACACCGGTTACTTCTTGCTGCATTGATTTACCGGAAATCTTGGTTTTATTATCATTAACGGTAAAATTTTCACTAGTAATAATAAATTTAGTATTTTTAATCAAATTAGATATTTTTGATGATACATCCTCAGAAGCAGAAAATGTTAAATCGTCAGCGTACCGCGTATAGCAAAAACCAAGATTTTCAGCGATCGCAGCAAGACGAATATCAAGATTACGGCAAACTAGATTAGAAATAGCAGGACTTGCAGGCGAACCTTGAGGTAAATGGCGGTTTTCTGAAGCTGTATAATTAATTTGTCCGTTTATTGCTATTTCAGCAGTCGTACAAATCAACCCAAAAATTGTCGCCGTAGGTTCTGAATAACCAAACCCACAAAATAATTCTTTGACACGTTTGTAAGAAATTGACTGAAAAAAATTCTGTAAATCAATATTGACTATTACATTTGCACCAACATGGGGTTTAGCATTGGTGACTATCGAACGATTTTTACAAAAGCCGTGCGCTGCATTGTGAACTTCTAATTTCTCTAAAATATTCTCTAGAATCCACCTTTGAGCAGCTTTAAGTTCCGGCTTTGGTGCAGAAATAATTCTTTCTCCACCTGTCTTTTTTGAAATTTTGAAAGGGAGGTAATGTCTAGTTATGGATGTACTAGTTGTTAAAAAGTGCAGTTTTTCCAGGCTTATTCCCATTGCAAAGGCTATTTCTTCAGCAGTATTATATTCAGCTAAACCATGCGATGCCTGCGGCGGGCGTAGCCATCGCAAAAGTGCTAAATTATCATCAGTTTGCAACTTTTCTAGATTACTCTCAGCCGCTAATGGGGTAGTGGTTAGATTTTTGCTGTACATAATACAAAATATTTTTTTACTCTGCAAGTGCAAGTGTTTACAGTTTAGGTGTGGGCAAAAGCTTCTCCAAAGCTGGATTAAGATTGCTGTTGCTTTTCTTCGACTGCTCAAGGCAATCGACAAAAAGAGAACTGCGCTCAAATATGCCGTTCGGTTGCCAATCTAGAATCCTAAAGGAAAACTAGATGTAGAAAATGAAGGGACATACTCAAGTTAGGGAGAAATGCAGTTGCGCTTGCTCCTTGACTGTGGCTACCGAACATCATCCTTACGAATAATGACCGATAGCAGAACACTTGCACCGCAGAGTTGAGAAAATGAGGGGTCTCGAATCTGTTGAGATTCGTACCATATTGGCTACCTTGGAAGGGTATTGTCTTTTAACCCGGACAGGGTTGGGTGAAAGTATAGGAATCGAACCTACAACACATCGATTATGAGTCGATTGCTCTACCAGTGAGCTAACTTCCTGGAGTTTGATACAGGAGTCGAACCTGTGACCCTTCGATTATGAGTCGATCGCTCTACCAACTGAGCTAATCAAACAATGGTATAGTTTAAAGGACTCGGCGGTATACGCTTATGCAAAAGCTTGGCGCACCAGTTAGGCTTATGGAACCTAAACCATAGCTTTGTAACTTTTTTACTATTCCGCTCCAAATTTAGCATATTGGAAATTGTAGGTGTAGGCTTAAATATTGTCTGACTCAAGTCGCAACATATCGCGCATAAAAATCACCAGTCTTAGATAGGTTTGATGAAATTGCTTTTCGTTGTTGAACTGGTGACTTTCATAAAAAACATTGTTACCAGTTGATATTTCAAGAATATCCATCTCACAAGCTCCTGACTCCCAAACCGTTACTCTACCAAGATGTAATAAACTCTCAAAGTCAAGACACATAGCTGGATTATCACTAGATTTACAGTAAGTGAGTGTATATTTCAGGCGATAAGCAGCGAAATGCGATCTTAATCCTGATTGAAATCGGTCAAAACCTCGTTCTGAAATTAGATGTGTTAGTGGATTTAGACTCATTCCTTATATTGTTGAAAGCTGGAGTATTATTAATTTGCCCCAACTCCGCAAAAAATAAGTAGCTCATCGTAGACTTTGAGCTACACGCCTCAATTTAATAGATGCTCACGATTTATTGCTGTAACTCAGTCTGGGAAAGCTAAACCAGTCATGGGGTCACGGATATACAACCCTAGTGTGAGACTACGCATCGCTTCATCCCAAACGGGTATTAATTGTTCTGCTTGATCTGCCCAATAATCAAATGTAATTAAGCATTGAACATTCGACCCCAAACCAATGCAAGTCCGCGAAAAAGCTTCCCGTGGTTCTTCTTGAACATCAATGAACTTCATCTCTGTCCAGACAATTCTAGCTGTTTGGCGCTTGATGGTAACAATTTCTCCCCTAGCAATGATGTTACGACTGTCGTCTTCCATCACCTTTTTCAATGTAGATTTTAGTGGAAACTGGCTCCAGTCGTTGGGTGGCAGACGATTGAAAGATACTTCTAGACAGCAATCATCGTTGGGTGGTTTTTTATCGAGGAATTTGAAAGATTTGTCTTGTGGCTCAAGAATCCAATCCTGGGGAACATTGAAGCGAACAGCGCCTCTATCTGCTACAAATATTTTGTAACCTGATGGAGATTCCCAACGATGGTCAGGTTTTAGTTCAAGCGTTTCTTTTATCCACTGGAGATTGCTTTTTTTACGCTTTGCCATAGGGTTTCTGCATTTCCTGCTAAAGAGAGCAATGTGGAATAGCCCATTGTAGACATTGCCCTTTTTGTTAATGTTATCAAATTGCTAGGATTTTGAAGAACTCTTATATTAAATTAATAAGATTTTAGGGATTTTATATCAAGGAATCCAAGGTAACTATAACGTTGTGATTAAAGTTTCAGCTTTTAGCATTAAAATCTTAGCCGCAGTGTTCATGGTTATGGATCATGTGTGCTATTTACTAATGCCTGAGTTTAGAATTTTGCACTTTATTGGACGATTGAGTTTTCCCCTCTTTGCATGGCTTTTGGCTAAAGGCGAAAAACACACCCAAAATGTATACCGCTATGGGAGCAGGCTATTAATTACAGCAATTATCTCTCAGCCTATTTATAGTTTTGTTTTTCGGAGTTTATCACTTAATATTCTCTACACGCTTGTTATTGGACTTGTGATGTTGCGCTTAATAAGGCATTATTCGCAATTATGGCAGCAATTAATAATTACTGGATTGAGTGCAGTATTTGCCGAGATTTTGGGGGTTGAATATGGAGCTTATGGGATTGGAGTAATTTTCTTGATGTCTTTAACAGACAAACTGAAGCCTAGCGTATGGTTGCTCTGCTGGTGCATCTTTGAGTTTATTTTAGGAACTTTATTTATCCGTAATATATTTCAGCATTGGGCAATTCTTGCAGGATTCATTGTTTTTCAATTCAATGGTAAACAAGGCTCACGAGCTAGATGGTTTTATCTGTTCTACCCGGTTCATTTAATTATTTTAGGTATAATAAATTATTTAATACATTCCAGATATAGCAATCCGCTTTAATTTTTGTATTCCTCACGGGAGCGTAGCCATAATTATTTGTGTAGAAGGCAATAGTCAAGAAACTCCTTTGATCTGTACTTAATTTTTTCAAATATCAAATATGTGTTTCTTGTGTGTCTCCCCTTCTCCCATTCGTGAGAGGCTAGCGCCAAGGGAGAAGCAAGTGGCATTTGAGGAACGAAACCCAACATTTATTTCCGGAGCTTTTTTGGGTTGCGCTTGGCTATCACAGTGGCGTAGAGAACGCAGAGAAAATAAAGAGGGATTTTTGCCAATGATTTAGGATTGCTATAGCACCTATAGCAATCCTAAATCAATAATATCTTACTTTAGAGGGAGATACTTTCCTCAAAAAAAATTAGAAACCTATAAATAATAGTATATACATTTAATACAATGATATTCATTAGATAAATCTTAGTCTTTTGTTAACGTTTACCAGCTATGATGCGAAAGTAGCGAATAATAATTCGGATTTGAATATCTAGGGATAATTATGTCATTCAAAAAAAAGCCCTAGATTTATCTTCCAAGCTACAAAATGTAGCCGAAAGTAACTATTCAACAGGTAAATCTTTAAGGTAACAAGCATGAATTATACTATCGAGTCTGCACGCAATATTTTCTCTAGCACTCAAGTAGCAGATGCTGTTCCAGCCACTACAGCAATGTTTGCTGAACTCAACATTGATGATCAATTGGCATTTCTCTGGTATGCCTACGCTGAACTAGGTCGTACAATTACTCCAGCTGCTCCCGGAAAAGCAAATCTCCAATTAATGGAGGGTATATTCAACGAAATTAAGCAGATGTCTCATGAAGAACAAACGCAATTAATGAGAGATTTAGCGAGTAATGCTGACACTCCTATTAGCCGTTCTTATGCATATTTTGGTGTCAACGCCAAGCTGGGATTCTGGTGGCAGTTAGGAGAGTGGATGAAACAAGGTATTGTCGCTCCGATGCCAGTTGGCTATCAAATGTCACCTCAAGTTAAAGCAGTGCTAGAAGCTGTTCAGAAAATCGATCAGAGTCAGCAAATTACTGTACTACGCAATACTGTAGTAAATATGGGGTTTGATCCATCTCTGGCTGATAAAAAGCAAGCACAAATAAACTTTAAGTTCCCACGTACATCCCTAAGTCCCCAATTTACTATTGAGGGAGTTACAGAACCAACAGTGCTGAAATACATTGAAGCTATGAATGCAGATAACTTTGAAGCTGCTGTTGCTTTATTTGCTAACAACGGTGCGCTGCAACCACCCTTCCAAAAACCAATTGTTGGCCGAGAAGCTATCACTGCCTACCTAAGAGATGAGGGACAAGGGTTAGTGATGAAGCCAACCAAAGGTGTTTCGGAAACTATCGAAGATGGTTACACACAGCATAAAGTTACTGGTACAGTCGAAACTCCTTGGTTTGGAGGTAATGTTGGGATGAACATTGCTTGGCGATTTTTACTTGATCCTCAAGGTCAAATTTATTTCGTGGCTATTGATTTACTTGCTTCTCCCAAAGAACTGCTTAATTTAACTCGCAAGTAAAATTCATTTGCCTTGTTACAAAGTAATTGCGCTTGTTGAAGATGATGTTTTAAAAGTTTTTTTGCTCTCATTGTTAGGAAAGTATTGCATCTTATACCAATTCCGTATAAAGATGCGCCAAATTATATTGCTCGGTTCACCTAAAACCGAGCTTTAGTCATGTTTTCGCAATTTCTCGCAGTTGTTTGGATTGCTCCCTTTTGGGAGTATGTTTTGCGATCGCACTACCATCACAACGATCGCAACTAGCCATTGCAGCTTAAAAATATAAATAAAGTCAAATTTAGTTAGCAAAAGCAGCTTTTACTTTCTCAAATCCCAGTTTGCTTTCTCATTTCGGTGTTTTCCGCAAGCAAAAGCAGCTTTTACTTATTCAAACCCCAGTTTGCTTTCTCATTTTGGTGTTTTCCGCAAGCAAAAGCAGCTTTTACTTATTCAAACCCCAGTTTGCTTTCTCATTTTGGTGTTTTCCGCAAGCAAAAGCAGCTTTTACTTATTCAAACCCCAGTTTGCTTTCTAATTTAAGTAGTTCGCGCAATCTGCTGTAATTATCTTTATGTAACAAAAGCTATTGCAGATTTGCCGGAATTCTCTCAGGCTGATCTATACGGAAGTTCTTTAAGGTAAAGAATATTAACCGTACTGTATTACAAGGTGTAGATTATGGCTAGGAGAAAAAGAACTTCCGCAGTGTTAGAAAGAGCAGTGCGTCGTGCAGCTAGCATAAACTCAATTGATCCAAGTTTAGATTTAGGGAATGGACTCACTTTACCTGCCTTCTCAACTCTGATCGAAATGATGCGAACTAAAGAAAATGCATATAACAGTGCACTTTCCACCTTGGATAAATTGTACCGTGAAATGCTGGAAACAGAAGACAAGTTGGGAGATATGACAGAACACATGTTAATGGCTGTTGGGACTCGGTATGGTAAAAGCAGTGTGGAATACGGTATGGCGGGAGGAGTCCCTAAAAGCCAGCGTCGTAAGGGATTGCGAGGCGAGTCGCTAACTCCTAGCGGGGAACAGCCATTATTTGTTGCCAGTGTGGAGAGCAAGAATGGAAAGACAGCAGCAACAAGTTAGCATGTGTACTGTTACTCAAAATTTGGTCTAGTCTAAATAATTGCGTAGATACATACTTCTAGGGAGAAACAAGCTAGGTAGCGTTTGTCTGCGACACAATGCGCGAATGTAGAGAAGCACTTTGTCGTAGACATCGCTCTTTAAAAAAGAGACGTAGCAGTGCTATATCTCTACCGCAAGCAGATTCTCTCAGATTTTCATCAAGTACACTTTTATAGAGACTTTATCCGTTCTATTCCACCCCATATTTCAAAAAGCCGTTTAGTTTCAGCTTCTATTTCTGAAATTATTCTTGGCTGTCCATTCCCAGAACTTGGAAAAACAACATAAACAAGGCCCTTGGGAATTCCTTGTCTGACTCTTGAGCGCACTAATGGATCGTTTCCAAGAGCCTGAGACAAAGCTATTGAACCCTCCCCTATCTGGTTCTTAGGCCCAATATCAGCATAAATTGCAAAAGCGAGTTTTCCGTTATTAGTGTTGTAAACAACTGCGAAATCCCCTAATTTAATGCCCGTAAGCTTTTTAAAATCACTATTTCCCGGAAGAACAATATATGGGATCTTGTTTGAATCAACATATCTGCGTGGATCTTGTTTAACAAATCCAGAATCGGATAATGCAGTTGTAGAAATATAGTATCCAGGATATGGATCTGTACTGCCTTGAATAAATGGATTACCATCTTTATTGACAACTATTGCCCACCAGTTACCTGGATTCCCAGCATTTGCCAAAAAATCAATTCCTGTATCTGCTGGGTGATAAGCATTAGGCGCGCCATCAGCATTAATGCTCATACCTGCTTCATAAAAAATGGCAGATTCTCCATCTGCCTGCTGAATAGGAATATCACCAATTTTAATAAGAGTACTAATAGAAAAGGTTGTGATTGGACTAAGAAATTTCTGAGAGACAAAACCTTCTAAAATTTTTCCTTCGAGAATAGTTGCAACCTTTAACCACTTGTTATCATCCAGATTTTCAATTTTAGATACAATTTGTGATTTTGGAAGAACCCCAATTCGATTGGTATCGTCAACAATAGGTGCTGAACGTATATTTAAACTATCTGATGTTACTTTGAATTGTTGCATAGATTACTCAAAATTTAAAAATTGAACTGAGGAAACTACATTTTAAAAAGCAAATTTAGTAATGTCTACGATAGGTGTACTTAGGTTATGGCGATTTCTATTTGAATGAGGATGAAGTACAGGGGTTGTAGAGTTATATCGATCAGATCATAAAAACCAAGGCGATCGCATGGATTGATACGTTACATAATATTACATACAAAAAATCCCCCAACTCCTTCTTTTTAAAGGCTGAGGGGGATTTAGGTTTCAAGTTTTTAGTGCGTAAGTCTTGTTTATGCAGTTAAGCGATCGCATTCACAATTACGCTAAATGTACTGAACCTGTATATCCTTTGAGAACTCCCAAAGAGCTACCAGATGAATTAATCAGCGTGTCATGCCCTATCTGGGTAAAGCTAGCGTTTAACCCGGTGACATCTAAGCGATCGTTGCAATCAAAGCCATAAATAGTTGCAAAGCCAATGCTTCCCAGAATTACTGTATCTCTTCCTTGACCCAAGTAAACTGTATCATTTCCCCCACCTATTACCTCAACAGATGAACCAAACAGGTTTGTATCGCTACTTAAAGGGTCAGGTAGAGAAACCGTTCCTCCTCGCAGATTTACTAAATCATTTCCATTTCCCACAAGGATAGTGTCATCACCTGAACCAGCAAAAATTAAATCATCACCTGAGCCAGACTTAATAGTGCTGTTCGTATCAATTGTAATAATTGTGTCATTGCCATTACCTGTAAAAATTTTTGTATCACTTGAGCCAGGGATTCCATAAGCAAGAATAAAATCCTCGCCGCAGCCGGTTTTAACTGTGGTTTCGCCATAGGGAGCAACAGCAATCTGATTGTCACCATCTCCAGCATTTATAGTTTGGTTATACAATGGCAAACCAGTAGCGGAAAAAATATAAGTTGCTATTGAAAGTTCACTGGTTATAATGTCATTTCCTGAGCCTGTTTTAATGTTGGCATCTCCGCTTCCCAAAAAAATTAAGTTGTTACCTTTTCCTGCATCAATGGTTCGGTTGGCAAATCCACCTAAATAGAAAATATCGTCACCTGCTCCGGCTGAGGCAATCACTTTTGGAGTTGTCCCTAAGCCAATAATATTAGTACCATCAGCATCGTATAAATAGTTTCCACCGTAATCGTCTAAAAAGTTATTTCCACTACCTAAATTAATTTTGTAATTGCCAGATCCAAAACTGACATAATCATCTCCTGCTCCAGTATCAACGATCGCACTAATCCCATCAGGATTAGAGGATAGAGGACTAGTTTGCAATACCTCCCCATTGAAAGTAGTAGATAGATAGATTAAGTCTATTTCTCTTGCTAGTAAAACAACATCATTACCATCTCGTGTATTCACAACATTGTTGTTGCCTTCTACAACAAACCAGTCTGGATTAGCAGTACCGAAAACTCTTTGATTACTCTCTTGAATGTCTAGTTCAGTGTAGGTAATGCCGCGAAAAACTTGGGTTGTCATAAAATTTATTTTATACCTCAGTACAGTTCAGTGAAACCAGAAAGTTACGTATATGAGCTATTTTTCTGGATAAATCAATATAATCCGGTTAATCGCAAAAGTTTTTTATAATTATGGTTTAAATAAATGAAAAAGCCTGTAAAAAACAAGCAATATGTAGGCACTATGCTTGTAACTGCGATCGCCAATCAAACTTGACTACTCTATCCACTGATCCAGCACAATATTTAGCCGTGAGATTGGTCTGGTGGTAAAGTTCAGCTTTTGTGAGAACTTTAGGATATTTGATATTATAGGGGGTTGTGCTTTGTGACAACATACCCTACAGCTACCTTTAACTAGACTAAAAAACTAAATAAAGGTGAGTATGTCGACATATTGGGAACTATAGAAGCAAATCAAATTAGCATAACTTTTAGCTTCCAGCAATGAAGATTCCCTATCCCCGCAAAGGTAAAGCTTTCCCATTACAGATTGTTCTTGTTGTTCCCTTCCTTATCCAAATTTTTGCAGCGGTCAGTTTAGTGGGTTATTTGTCGTTTAAAAATGGACAAAGGGCAGTTAACGACCTAGCAGAACAGTTGATAGATCGCACAAGTGAGGTAGTGGATGAACATTTGAAGTCTTATCTTGCCATTCCACAAACCCTTAATCAGATCAATGCAGATGCCATCCGCAGAGGAATATTAGACGTGCGCGTAGGCGAAGCCCGCCTTAGGCATCGCCAAACCGTTGGCAAGTATTTCTGGGATCAGATGCACGCCTCTGACCTGACTTATATTGGTATCGGGCTAACGACAGGTGAGGGTCTTGGAGCCGCTCGTTATGACGGCAAGACGATCACCATTGATGATTGGACTGCCAAGCCTCCGAATAATACTTCCACTTATGCCACAGATAATCAAGGTAATCGAACTCAGGTTAATGCTCGGTGGGATTGGAACAATTTCAAGGAATCTTGGTACACTCAACCCATCGCTGCTGGTAAACCTATTTGGGCAAAGATTGTAACTGGAAATTTTCCTACTGGCCCTTACATAGCTGCTTCTGCCAGTCGTCCCATTTATGACTCGCAAAATCGCTTACTAGGCATGATTGCCTGCGATATTCATCTGTTAAAACTCAGCGATTTTTTACGCAATTTAAATATTAGTAAGTCTGGGCAAGTATTCCTTTTAGAGCGAGATGGCACATTAATCGCCAGTTCTGGTACAGAAAAGCCTTTTGTCCTCGTCAATCAAGATATCCGGCGATTACGAGCGATCGACAGTTCTGACCCAGTAATACAGAACATTGCCAAACACCTCCAAACCTCCGGGTTTAAATCCATCAATCAAGATACAGATTTTTGTCTTGAGGTAGGAGGAAAACGGTATTTTGTCGATGTTGCACCTTGGCGTGACAAGTATGGCTTGAGTTGGTTGATGGTAGTGAGTGTGCCAGAAAACGCATTTATGGCGGAAATTCACGCCAACACGCGCACCACGATCGCACTTTGTTTTGGTGCATTAGTCGTTGCCTCTGTGATGGGCGTATTTACCTCCCATTGGATTGTACGCCCAATTCTGCGCCTAAATTGGGCAAGTAAGGCAATGGCATCCGGTAATTTAGCTCAGACAGTAGAAACTGGCGTTATTCAAGAACTTAATACCCTGTCTAACTCTTTCAACTACATGGCAGGGCAACTATATGAATCATTTACCGCTTTAGAGAAAAGTAAAGAAAAACTAGAAGATCGGGTAGAAGAACGTACTACTGAACTCAAAAATACTTTAGAGGAATTGCAGCGCACTCAATCTCAAGTTATTCAAAGTGAAAAAATGTCTAGTCTGGGACAACTAGTTGCTGGAGTAGCACACGAAATTAATAATCCAGTCAACTTTATTCATGGCAACCTCATCTATGTGCAGGAATATACTCAGGATTTATTAGCGTTTGTGCAATTGTATCAGCAGCACGATCCCAACCCTGCGGCTGAAATCCAAACCGTTGCCGAAGACATCGAATTAGAGTTTTTGCAGGAAGACTTACCAAAAATGTTGTCTTCCATGAAAGTAGGCACCGATCGCATTCGCCAAATTGTACTGTCGTTGCGAAACTTCTCCCGCATCGACGAAGCGGAATTCAAAAGTGTTGATATTCATGAAGGCATCGACAGTACCTTGATGATTTTGCAGCACCGCCTCAAAGCTAAACCAGAACAACCCGAAATTGAAGTGATTAAAGACTACGGCACTATACCTCTAGTAGAATGCTATGCCGGACAACTCAACCAGGTATTTATGAATATTTTAGTAAATGCGGTTGATGCGTTAGAAGAAAATAATATTAAGCGTACCTATCAAGAGATTGAGGAAAATCCTAGTCGAATTAAGATTCGCACATCTGTAATTAATTCAACGTGGTTAGAAATAGCGATCGCTGATAATGGAGTCGGTATTTCTAAAGAATTTCAGCAACGCATATTCGATCCTTTTTTCACCACCAAACCCATTGGCAAAGGCACCGGAATGGGTATGTCTATCAGCTACCAAATCATCACAGAAAAACATGGCGGCAAACTAGAGTGCTTCTCAACTTCTGGAGAAGGAACCGAGTTTATCATTCAAGTTCCTCTCCAGCTAAAGGTTCATGAAGTGGTTTAACTTAATACTAATTTGGAATTACCAAATTATCTAGCCATTATTACGGTAGTCAATTCAAATTAAGTATTATATTGTACGTATGCTGAGAAATTAAAACCAGTAGTTATATTTTTTAAGGAACCTATGCAGATAAATCAGGTGATTGAAACCTACGATCGCGGGGCGGTAGATTATGACGCAATTATGAAGCGTTATTGGCACATTGAGCGCGAACCGCTAATTGCTTCTTTACAGCTTCAGCCAGGACAAACTGTACTAGATGCTGCGGTAGGAACAGGTCTTAATCTTTCAGCTTACCCGGAAGGGGTAAATGTTGTGGGTATTGATTTTTCTGATAAGATGATGGATCAAGCACGTAAAAAGCGCGTATCCGCAAACATCACTTTCAAGCTATCGGATCTCTGCAACCTTGATTTTCCTGATAATAGCTTTGATGCAGCAGCGTCGGGATTTACCCTCTGTGTCGTTGAAGATCCAGTTCTTGCTCTTAAAGAAATCCTACGAGTTACTAAACCTGGTGCATTTATTGCCATTCTCGATTACTGTAAATCCCAAGATCCAGAGATTCAAAAATGGCAAGAGTTAATAGCTGATGGTGCTTCACAACTAGGCTTCCCGACTGGCAAAATCAAGTGGGATGCATTGATGGATTATGATGAATTGATTTATAACAGCAAGCTTCCGATTGAAGTGCTTGCAGACGAGCGGATAGAAAGTCCAAATCCGTTTTTATGTGGTTGTCAATTACTGCTTAAAAACTTAAAAAGTTAAGGACAACACTATTGCAGTCTTGTAATTTTGTTTTGTAGTAAACCTTAAACTGTAGTGGCGTGGCAAGCTTAAGATAGTGTATTAGACATAGATGTAGTAGCGCGGCAAGCTTAAAACATTGGGTTTAAAAAACCTAGAATATCCAAAACAAAACTATTCTATGATTACTCAAACCAATAAATTTAAGCTTGTCGTACTAGTAGGTTGGGTGGTAATACTTCTCGGTTAAGCATTTTTAACTCGGAATCGGGTTTGGGGTAAAGGGTAAAGGTTAAAGGTTTTTTCTTTCCCTTTTCCCTTTCCCCTTTTCCCCTTAACCGAGAAGTATTGGGTTGGGTGGAGCAGAGCGCAACCCAACATATATCAGGATGTTGGGTTACGCAAAGCCTCCAACGCCACTTGCTACAATGCGGGGAACCCGCGCAACGCAGTGGCTCCCCAACCTACAATTTTTTTGCAACATTTTAGCCTTGCCACGCCACTACCTAATATTTACTTTATCAAGAGACGGGGTTTTACAAGTGATTTTGAAACAGTTCTAGAACATGCTGCCAAGCATCAGGAGCAGCTTCAGGATTATAGCTTGGGTGTTGTTCCATAAATGGGTACTTGTCTTTGAAGAATCCGGCGAAAAAACCGTGTCCGGCATCGTATCGAAATACACGGTGATTGATTTGATGTTTCTTTAACTCTGCCTCAATTTGCTCGTTTTCTTCCTGGGAAATTAATGTATCTCTTGTACCAAAAAAGGCATAAATAATACCTTTAATTTCCGAGGTACGATTAATGGTTGGAGTCTCTTCACCATAACTAGAAGTGGTAATTCCACCACCATAAAACGAAGCTGTTGCTTTGATATCAGGGAAAGTTGCAGCGATGTAAGCAACATGACCGCCAAAACAAAAACCAATAACACCGATCGCATCATCTTTGACATTGGGTAAAGTTTTTAAGTAGGCGATCGCAGCTTGAATATCACTTAAGATATCTTGATACTTTACTTGTTGATAGTATTCCAACCCCAGCTTATAGCTTTCTGGACTAAACCCAACATCTTCAGCGCTAAAATCAGCTTTAAAACCGGGAGCAATACGTTGATACATCGCAGGGGCTATTGCTACATAACCTTGTTTAGCGATTAGTTCGGTGATATCTCGAATATTACTATTGATTCCAAAAATTTCTGGAAAAACTATAACCGCTCCAAAAGTTCCGTTTTGTGATGGTTGAGCTAAGTAAGCATCGATTTCTAAATCACCGTTGGGTACTTTGACTTTTGCAGTATTAATTTCGATGTTTGTTGTTTCTACCATATTTGTTTCGGCTGCTTTTATACCAACTCATTTATTTTGACTGGTTTTCGACACAGACGGGCACAAACATCAGAAGTATTGCTCTCCTCACCTCAACCATGACTTTACAGCTATGAGCAGATCAAAGAAATTTCTAACTTTTGAATAGATACCATCTCAAACTTCTGGAAGATTCCAAGCGTTTTTGATTTGTGCGACCTTACATACAGTAAGCATAAAGACTCAAAAATAATAACCACAAGAAAAAACAATGCCCGATCAAAGTTTTAGAACAAATATTCCAGAAGTTGACCCAACGGAGATTGAAGATACTCGAACTGCGATCGCTGATGAACATCACTCTTTTCTTGAAAAGGTCATGGTTCGAAGCGGATTTGCAGATTTGTATGACGCAAGAGACTTTACCGAAGTTGTGTATCGCGTTATGCGTGACTTAATGACCGTGGACACAATTGATCGCGTCGAGTCAGAATTGCATACAGAGGCAGTGCCTACAGATGAAAAAGCACTCCAGTTTGAAGTGGCTGAACTCTGGAAAGACACTAATCCCATAGTGAGATTTTTAAGTAGAATCCGTCAACCTTTAAAAGGCCCGGCTCCTATTGGAATTGACTCCAAGCTATTTCTAACGCGGGTTGCAAATGAAGGCGGAGTTCCAGGATCAGTCGAGGCAGAACAGGCAGTTAAAGCGGTATTTTCTGCTACCAAAGACGAACTTTCCCCAGAGCGGATTCAGGAAATTGCTGGCGCGCTCCCTGATTATGTACGTCAGCTTTGGGAACAAGCTTAATTAGAAGTATAAAAAAGTCAAGTCTGTTTGCGATCGCTTACTCGCAAACAGTCTTTTTCAATAGGTTTAGCCTACAGCAAACTCTGTATACTGCCGTACATGAGGTGCATGATATGCTATCACAATATCTTGCTTAGGCACTCCCTCCATCACAAGTTGATCTGCGATCGCATCCTCCGTTCCATCATGCTGCACCCAAATCTTCCCATCCTTGATATCTATATGCAGCACACAGCCATAAATCCGGGTACTACTATCCTTCCATCCCACATGCACAAGCTGATAGTGGTCTTTTGTAGTATCAAAAATGGTTTGACTTTCTATTGGATCGCTCCCAGAACGCAAGTTTGCTCGCGCCGTCAATAATTTCTGAATTAGTTCCCGATACAAAATTAGCTTATCCATTCTGCAATCTCCTGTTTTTGTGTGTCATACACCAAAAGGGGAATTTTGTTACGGACAATGAATGACCGTTTGAATAAATGGATATCTGAAAAATCGCTTATAAACGTCGAGCGGAACTGCCAAATACAACCGCCGCTCTGGATCATCATCTTCCAAAGCAATGCGGTAATTAATAAATTGTCCAATTGCAGTATGGAACTCAGAAATCGTTGAGGGTGCTAAAAACGTTTTGATTTCAACTGCAATTTTTTCCTCATCCTTTGTCGCTGCTAGCAACAGCTCTGCACCCAAGTCGATATAAAAATCAACAAACCCCAAATCATGTGGTACGGATCATGAGTAATTATCCACCCTTCCTTCTCAAGGGCAGTTCTAACCAGTTCATGAAACCTATCTCTTGCAGACATCGTAGACAGCTAACCAGAAGGATAAAGTCTTTTCTTTTGCTTAAATTCTATCGTGCATCCCACTAAAGCAGCACCAGGTGTAGATACAATTCGGCTTTGCATAACCCGAAGGCGATCGCTTGCTGTGTTGGAGAGAAAGGGCGATCGCACTATTTTAAAATTCAGCTATTTGTGATCTCAGGAAAAAGTTGAGAAATTTCTTTCCAGTGGGGACGTACCCACCCGGCAATGCAAACTGCTTCTCGCATAACCTCCAACGATAAGCTTGGCTGAACTTTCTCAAATGCTGATGCCCATTCACTCAGATCGTATAAAAATTTATCGAGTGTTTGCAATCCAAGTGTAGCGAATGCTTCAACAAAGTGCCCAATGTTTGCGATCGGCGCTGCTAAACCGCTGAGCCCTTCCCGGCGATGTAAGTCATTATCGATCAACAGTTGAACCTCTTTCTTTGCTAGATCGAAATGTCCTGCTTGAGATAATGCAGCTGCAAATGTCCATACTGCTGACTCTCTGCGCCCATAGCTTTCAACAGCATAGGTAGCTGCTTTAGCCTCCATAAATATTCTATTTGCCTCAATTTCAAGTTTTGCATTAGTTAAGGTTGCCGCTACAGCACATAATGCTTGCACTTTTTCTAAATCGTCTTCGATATAAAGCATATTTTCCATAGCCTGGTTAAAACGACCTACCTGAGCTAATGCTTTTACTAACGTACTTTGTGGTGGTGCATCAATTGAGCTAATTGTCATAGGTTTGTGAGCAAACTCCTGAATATTTTGAAAAACTCTATCTGCTTCCAGTGTTTGCCCATTTTGCTCAAGAGCAACTGCCAATGCACTTAGTGCTTTGACACGAAATGGATTGGTTGGCGGAATCATCTGAAGAACTTCCTGCACCTCACTGAAGCGTCCAACTTGGGCAAAAGCAATAGCTAATATAGTCCATATCTTCAGCTGCTCGTATTCATCACTATTAGACGCAGTTTTCCTTATTTTCGTAAAGATAGCCTCTGCTTGTGCTTTATATCCAGCCTTCTCCATTACCACTGCTAGATTACCCATTGCTGCTGATGTCTGTCTGTCTTTAGTAATGCTGGCAGCTTCTCTGGCTTCTGTAAAAATTTTTATGGCTTCTTGACTTTGCCCCACATGCGCTAAAGTATTTGCTAATATACTTAAAGCTTTTGCTCGTGTCCAACTGCCTTTATGAATAGTACAAGCTACTTTATAAGCTTCATCGA
Source organism: Nostoc sp. LEGE 12447 (assembly GCF_015206985.1). Taxonomy (NCBI): domain Bacteria; kingdom Bacillati; phylum Cyanobacteriota; class Cyanophyceae; order Nostocales; family Nostocaceae; genus Nostoc; species Nostoc sp. LEGE 12447. The sequence continues at coordinate 47,566 of NZ_JADEXT010000027.1, forward strand.
AACGTCTAGCTTGAGCCAAGTGATATATTAAGCGACTTTGAGATTCGTCACGATACCACCAAGGACTCTCATCAGCAAATCTTTTAGCTTTGGTGAAGAATTGATCAGTGTCTTCTTCATGTCCAGCTTGAGCTAACACTGCTGCAAATTCACCCAATGTATCTATCGATTCTTCATAGTGATCAGTAAGATGTGAATTATTAGCTTCTATCAAGACTTTAATTTCTGTAAAAATTGCATCTACCTCTTGACCTAATCCTTCATGAATCAGTGCTTTAGCTAATTCACTTAATGCTTGTACTTTCAAGCACTCAACCTCAATATCATTTGCTATTTGTTTAGCTTCACAAAAGCGTCGGAGTTGGGCAAGAGTAGCTACTAAATCTCTTAAACGAAATGCTTGATGCCAAGTATGCTGTTCATCAAGTGCAATTTGCCTTGCTTGAGCAAAGGCTGTACTTGCTTTCTCCTTCTGTCCTCTTTTATCTAATGCTTCGGCTAATTTTGTTAAAAGGTATGCCTGAAATGAACTTCTAATGTTGACAAATTTTTTAGCTTCCTCAATTACTATGCTAAATTCTTCCACAAAATATTCAGTTTGGGATATAGCTACTGCTAAATTCACTAATATGCTTGCTTTATCCCAACTTTTCATTTGAATTGATAAAGCTAATTCTTTTAGCTCCTTCAAAAGTAGATAGTTACCTTCTCCTTTCTTTTGTTCGGCTTTAAAAACAGCTAATAAGCCCTTAAACCTACTTTCAGGAAATTCTCGCAAACGCGCATAGCCAACTGCTTCTGTTTCACGCCCCAACCAGACCAGAGTTGCTAAATCAGTGTCGCTATAATTAGTTACTCTTTGATTTACTACTTGTCTTGCTGTTTGGAGTTGAGTTAGCGTTAACAATTGATTTGCTTCTAACGGATCAGCAAAGTCACTTATTGCCAATTCCAAGTCAGCAACATAGGCTGCATCACCTGTACAAGCAATATATTTCGCTTCCATCCAATCTGGGGATTTAGTTAGCAGTTCATACAGTTCTTGTTTTCGCCCAGATTCATGTAGATGGTAAGCTAAGTTTTCAAAAAAATAGCCATCATTTGGGCCAGTATGCCAGCCATTTGAGCAACGTGAAGAGTAAGAATTCACAAAACGGTTATGCAATGCAGGCAAATCACCAGCTTGCTTACGCACATAGTCATACTGGAGGTCATGCAAAGTTAAACATCCTTTATCATCACGCTGTGCTAGCGATCTCTCTACTAGCACATCTACCACATCTTGCGTGTTGAATTCATCTAGCCCTTCCAGTTCCCAAAAAGTTTGCAACATAGCTTCAGGAATAGGCGTATCTTCTGGAAAAACGGCAAAATCTAAATAGCGCTTTTGGATATCAATCTCTAATGCCTCAATACTGACTTGAATCGCTTTCAGTAAGTTTGGATAAGGGTAATCAGGAAATTGATGCCTAATTTTTTCTAGATTAGCATTGCAAAGCTTATGCAGCAGATTGCCCCAACGGTCTGGCTTACCTTGCACTAATGCACCAATCATTGCTAGTGCTAAAGGCAAGTTACCACATTCTCCTACCACTTCATGTGCTTCAAGAGGTAATGTTTCTTTCTCTTGTTTTGCCCACAATGCCAAGAGTGTTAGCGCCTCTTCATCCTCCAGCAAACCTAGCAAATATCCAACAGTGCCTAGTTCCTGAAGCACCTTATTATCACGTGTTGTAATTAACATCTTACACTTCTGCCCTAGTGCATTAAATGCCTCAGCGTGTTTGCTTTGCCACACGTCATCTAGAATCAACAAGCAAGCTTTATCTGCTAACAATTCGCTCAAGTGAACTCTGCCCTGTTGAACATCTTGGAACATCTGTGAACTATCGCCCAGCATTTTGGCTAAATCTAATTGCCGTAAGGTAAGTGCTGGATTTTGACCAAGTGTTACCCACAAGATGCCATCGGGAAAACTATGCCGCACCTCCTCATCCCGTGCTAGCATTGCTGCCAAGACTGATTTGCCAATTCCGCCCATACCTTGCACTCCAACTCTAAGAGCAGTTCCAGTAACGCCTACTGGCTGGTTTGTACCATCAAGTACCAACTTTTTTACGTCCTTGAGTGCATCAAAGCGTGGCAAGAAATTTAATGGTAAATCTGGTACATGGTTGCTGAGTTTTCCTAATGCTGCCCGGGATACTTGAATTAGATGGTTAGCCTCTGAAGCTGACTCAAGTGGAGTATCAAAGTTAGAAGTTTGCAGCCATTGCAAATATTGTTGTTTTAACCAAGCAAGGAATTGTTGATCTTTATTTTGGCTTCTCTGTTTATAGCCCGGAAAACCTTCCTTGCCATCTTTTGGACAGAACCGCTCATTGTATATTGTCCACATATGCTTTCTGACAGTTTCTGGATTAGGAGGCAATTCATCATCTTCTATCGCTTGCTTTGCAACCTGTTTGTTAGTTCTGACAGTTTCTTGGCTAGGGAATTTAGACAGAAGAATGGCTTGCTCAGTTTTGGTTAATCCATATCGTTCTTGAGGAAACACCTCCGTTCTTAAAAATGTGTACCAGTTTTTCATAGTTACTGTTATCTTCCTAAACTGTCTTATAATTTGGCATATTTTGATTCAGTTTAACTGAATTGGCTTGAGAATGTATATGTTTTCCGGTTATTTTCAAAAGCGGAAAAATTTTTCCGCTTATATTTTATTTACTGGAAATTCTTTTCTGGGACTTTTTCAGAAGCAGCTTATAGAATGTATTTGTTGGTCATTACACCTTAAAATTTGATTAAAGGATTGAATATATCTATGAATTACTCTTTAGTCTCTGGAACTATTCAACAACAACAAACAAATCAGCTATTGCGCTGCCAAACAACAACAGCAAAACCAGACAAACTTGTTTGTACGACTGAAAAAGCTATCATCTCACCTTTGGAACAATCAGATACAATTGCATTACTCCAATATGGGGGACTTCCAGTCGCCATCATCCTAGCTATTGCGTTTCTCATTCTTGCTTTAGCTGAATATAACAAGATATTTGTACCTGTAATGCTACAAAAGCGAGATGTAAAAACCAAATAATTTACTAATAGCTCGTAACTCAACTGTAAATGCGATTGCTATCCTCTCCTGCAACGATACCAAATTTTAGGTAAATCGACAGCTAGCGATCGCGCCTTACTTAAAAATGCTCACGAAGCAATTGTAGAGATAGCAATTGCACCTTCTATGATTTATATATAGTAGAAGTGTACAAATGCACTTGATTTTTAACTTCGCTTATAAACCAATTCCATCTTCAACTTCTCAATCTCCAATCTCAACTTATCATTCTCCATCCTCAACTTTGCATTCTCCTCCCTAATCAACTCAACTTCATTCCTCTTACTCAAAGCTTGATTAATCGCCAACTTCCGCATATCTAGCGAAAACCAACGCTGATAAGTTTGGGTGTGAACTTGCACACTATGCCCCAAATTATCCGCCGCCGCTTTAATTGGTATCCCCAAAATATGCGCCCGAATTGCCCAAGCGTGACGTAAATCATAGGGTTTAAAATCTAATCCTATCTTGCGGAACCACCAACTAACTCGCTGTGTTAACGCCGTTATCTCAGCATGATTTGTGTTATCTTTTTTAGCGATCGCACTCTTCAACATCTCTAAATATTTCGGATTTCTCAAATCAAAGTCGTCAATCCATTGCCGATGTAATGGCAATGCTTCTCTCTCACCAGTTTTACAATCTTTATGAACTTTCCATGTCAAATCAGTGTTCTCTTGACTCAACCACCAATCAATATCAGGATTAATAAAAAGTTCCCGTGGACGTAAACCAAAAACTGCTAACATTCCATAAGTCCACCGCCAAAGTTGCCAGCTATCTTGAACATTTTGATTAACTTGATTACCTCTATTATGTTGGTAATCTTCAAACTTGATAATTCCATCATATATTTCCGCATCTGTAGGTATATTGCGGGAATTATTCTCCGGCATTTTGGAATATTTAGATAAATCGATTTCGATTTTAAATGTCATGCAAAATGCTGCGATTGCTCTAGCTGCATTATACTTAGCCCATTCCTTATCGATTTGTTCAATTAAACTTATCAGATTATCAGCAGTTGCCAAATCTTTAGGATTCGTAAATCTCTTTGTTCGGGAAAAGTAATAAAAAAAGGTATGTTCGCTTTTAGTAGTTCGTTTATGAGTTTTAAAATACTCACTCTCAAATTGTTCGAGTAATTCTCCTATAGTCTTAAATTCTTTTTTAATTGCCTCATTACCTAAATATTTATCATTCCATTCAAACGTTTTACGAGCGATTAACTTCCCTAATTCATAGGCTTCTTCCTCAGCCGTTTTGAGTCCATCTAAGTTAGAGGGAATATTCAAACTGATATTGTATTGTTTTCTGCCAGTACCATTGCTATCTTTGTCTCCCGGTTTAATTGGTAACGTCGCCCGTAATTGCAGACTTCCATTCGATTCTCTAATAGTCACCTTTGCCTTTGCAGACTTCAAACGCAGATTAACTTTCTCTAATTCTAGTAGTACTTTCGTTCTCATGTGTTCTTTTTGCTGCTGTGCTTGCAGACTTGAGCCAAGAAAACTGCCATCGGTAGATGAAACAGGCTCTAAGTCTGCAAAAGCTTGTTGATACTTGTCTTGACCCTGATTATGCATCGCTGTGTTTTTAGCCTATATTTAGCCTAAAAAGAAATGTGTTATCAGCGAACAATGTTTAGAACAGACACTGTTTACTGCAAACATTAGGCTATTTAAAAGAATTAAACCACAAAAAGGATTACTCCGGTCCTTATCACGGTTATGACGGCTTTGCCATCTTCGCACGTGACATGGACTTAGCACTCAACAGCCCAACCTGGGGATTAATTGGCGCTCCTTGGAATGAAAAAGCTCAGGCTAAGAAGGCTGAAGCTAAGGCTAAGGCTGCCGTTTAGGGAAATGGGAGAGAGAGATAAGTAAGGATAACCTGGGGCTAAAACCCCAGGGGGGAGTTGGGAATCCAAAATTCAAAATTGAAAGATTAAAAATTTATTTTGATTTTTGCATTTTGAATTTTGAATCATATTCCCACTCCCTACTCCCCACTCGCACCTCAATCAGTAAAAGAATTCAGTAACCTTGGAGTCCAGAAGAAATGCCTCAGAATCCAGAAAAAATTCAAGATCACGTCGAGTTATTCCACCAGCCTGAGTACCAACAGCTATTTGAAAACAAAAAGCAGTTTGAAAATGGTCACGATCCCGAAGAAGTAAAACGGGTTTCAGAGTGGACAAAGGGTTGGGATTATCGTGAAAAGAACTTCGCTCGTGAAGCTTTAACCGTTAACCCTGCTAAAGGCTGTCAACCACTAGGAGCAATTTTTGCTGCTGTTGGTTTTGAAGGTACTCTACCTTTCGTTCAAGGTTCTCAAGGTTGCGTTGCTTACTTCCGCACCCACTTAACCCGTCACTACAAAGAGCCATTCTCTGGTGTATCTTCTTCAATGACTGAAGATGCAGCCGTGTTTGGTGGTCTGCAAAACATGATTGACGGGTTGGCGAACTCTTACCAACTGTACAAGCCTAAGATGATTGCTGTCTGCACCACCTGTATGGCAGAAGTAATTGGTGATGACTTACAAGCCTTCATCAACAACTCTAAGCAAGCTGGTTCAGTTCCTCAAGATTTCCCAGTTCCCTACGCTCACACCCCTAGCTTTGTCGGTTCCCACATCACTGGTTACGACAACATGATGAAGGGAATTCTTTCTAACTTGACCGCAGGTCATAAGAAAGAAACCAGCAATGGTAAAATCAACTTCATCCCAGGTTTTGATACCTATGTAGGCAACAACCGCGAAATCAAGCGGATTGCTTCTTTGTTCGGCTTTGACTACACAATTCTAGCCGACAACAGCGACTACTTGGATTCACCCAACACAGGTGAATTCGATATGTACCCAGGTGGAACAAAGCTAGAAGATGCAGCAGATTCAATCAATGCGAAAGCTACGATCGCACTGCAAGCACACTCTACACCCAAAACCCGCGAGTACATCGAAAAAGAATGGAAGCAACCAACCTCAGTTTCCCGTCCTTGGGGCATTAAGGGTACTGATGAGTTCTTGATGAAACTCAGCGAATTGAGTGGTATCCCCATTCCTGAAGAATTGGAAATCGAACGCGGTCGTGCAGTTGATGCCATGACTGACTCCCACTCATGGATTCACGGCAAGCGCTTCGCTATCTACGGCGAACCAGATTTAGTATACAGCGTAGTTGGCTTTATGCTAGAAATGGGTGCTGAACCTGTGCATATCTTGGTTCACAACAGCAACGAAGTATTTGAAGCAGAAATGAAAGAACTGCTTGCTTCTAGCCCCTTCGGTCAACATGCAACTGTTTGGCCTGGTAAGGACTTATGGCACATGCGTTCTTTGCTCTTCACCGAACCAGTAGACTTCTTAGTTGGTAACACCTACGGTAAGTACCTGTGGCGCGACACCAAGATTCCCCTCGTGAGAATCGGCTACCCCATCATGGATCGCCACCACCTACACCGCTATGCCACCATTGGTTATCAAGGTGTGATCAACCTCCTCAACTGGACTGTAAACACCCTGTTTGAAGAAATCGATCGCAACACCAACATTCCTTCTAAGACAGATATTTCCTACGACTTGATTCGTTAGAAATTGCGTAGAAACACAACGTGTTAATTAAGGGTAAAGAAGGGGAGTAGGGAATAGGGACTGGGGACTGGGGACTGAGGACTAGGGACTGGGAAAACACCCAATGCCCAATGCCCAATGCCCCATACCCAATCCCCAATACCCAATCCCCAACTCCCCTTTTTCTTGCTAGCATTTACCCAAGGAATTGATAAATGGAAACCATCAATCACACTCACGAACATACTCACACTCATCCTCATCCTAACTACCATCCACCTAACCAGAAAAAACGAGGATGGTTCCACAATCTTCTTAATCCGTTGCGTAGTGTAGTGGATGGAATTCAGGTTAAAAATAATCGCTTCGCTCATCTAATTTGCCAAACAATTCCTTGTTGTTGTCCCTTTGAGCGACAAATTCAATTATTTGGGAAGACTATTGATATTCCACCACTATGTAAACTCAATCCTTTATATGACGAATTTGTAGGATTGCGTTTCCGCGCTCTATCTTACCTCGCCGATGTATGTGGAGAGGATGTCACAAAATACATTTGCTAATTATTGGGCATGGGGCATTGGTTATTGGTCATTAGTCATTGGTCATTAGTCATTGGTCATTAGTTATTTAAAGGACAAATGACAAATGACAAAGGACAATTAACAATTAAGAGAAGAGAGATGAAAAGCACCCAAGGCAAAATCAACGAGCTGCTGACTGAGACAGGATGCGAACATAATCAGCACAAACAATCCGAAAAGAAAAACAAATCTTGCGCCCAACAGGCACAACCTGGCGCGGCTCAAGGGGGCTGTGCCTTTGATGGTGCAATGATTGCTCTAGTGCCGATCGCAGATGCTGCTCATTTAGTCCACGGGCCGATCGCCTGTGCTGGTAATTCCTGGGGCAGTCGTGGTAGTCTGTCGTCTGGCCCTCAACTCTACAAAATGGGCTTTACCACAGACTTGGGTGAAAATGATGTCATCTTCGGTGGCGAAAAGAAACTCTACAAAGCAATTCTAGAACTTCACGAGCGCTACCAACCAGCAGCAGTATTTGTCTATGCCACTTGCGTTACAGCCTTAATTGGCGATGATATCGATGCAGTCTGCAAAGCGGCGGCTGAGAAAATTGGTACTCCTGTTGTTCCCGTCATTGCTCCAGGATTCATTGGCAGTAAAAATCTCGGCAACCGTTTTGGCGGCGAATCTTTATTAGAATATGTTGTCGGAACAGCAGAACCGGAACATACAACGCCCTATGATATTAACTTAATCGGTGAATACAACATCGCCGGTGAAATGTGGGGAGTAACACCACTGCTAGAAAAATTAGGCATCCGTATTTTGTCTAAAATTACGGGCGATGCTCGCTACAATGAAATTCGCTACGCCCACCGCGCCAAGCTCAACGTCATGATCTGCTCACGAGCGCTGCTCAATATGGCGAGAAAGATGGAGGAGCGTTACAACATCCCTTACATTGAAGAGTCTTTCTACGGCATCGATGATATGAATCGCTGTCTGCGAAACATCGCCGCTAAATTAGGCGACGCTGATTTACAGGAGCGGACAGAAAAGCTAATTGCAGAAGAAACGGCTGCTTTAGATTTGGCATTGGCTCCTTATCGCGCTCGGCTCAAAGGTAAGCGGGTTGTGTTGTATACAGGTGGTGTCAAGAGTTGGTCGATTATTTCGGCTGCTAGAGACTTAGGCATTGAAGTTGTTGCTACTAGTACTCGGAAAAGTACTGAAGAAGATAAAGCCAAAATCAAGAAGTTGATTGGCAACGATGGCATCATGCTAGAGAAAGGCAACGCTCAAGAATTGCTACAACTGGTTAAAGACACTCGCGCAGATATGCTGATTGCTGGTGGACGTAACCAATACACAGCTTTGAAAGCTCGGATTCCTTTCCTTGATATCAACCAAGAACGCCACCATCCCTATGCAGGTTATGTGGGAATGATTGAGATGGCGCGGGAACTGTACGAAGCTCTGTATAGCCCGATTTGGGAACAAATACGCAAACCCGCTCCTTGGGAAGAAGAGGAGGAAGTTTAAATGGCGATCGTTACCGCTTCTAACAAAGCACTGACAGTTAATCCCCTCAAGCAAAGTCAAGCTTTGGGCGCAACCTTAGCCTTTTTGGGATTGAAAGGGACGATGCCCTTATTCCACGGTTCTCAAGGTTGTACTGCTTTCGCCAAAGTTGTTCTCGTGCGGCATTTCCGGGAAGCGATTCCCCTTGCTACGACAGCGATGACGGAAGTCACTACAATCTTGGGTGGTGAAGAGAATGTGGAGCAAGCAATTCTGACTCTGGTGGAAAAGGCTAACCCGGAAATTATTGGTTTATGTACCACTGGGTTAACGGAAACTAGAGGAGATGATATTGAAGGTTTTCTGAAGGAAATCCGCGATCGCCATCCAGAATTGAATGATTTAGCGATCGTTTTTGCACCTACCCCAGATTTTAAAGGTGCGTTGCAAGATGGCTTTGCTGTCGCTGTGGAAAGCATCGTTAAGGAAATTCCTCGCGCGGGTGGACTCAGAACTGAACAAGTCACAATTTTGGCGGGTTCTGCCTTCACACCTGGGGATGTACAGGAAATCAAAGAGATAGTCACATCCTTTGGATTAGTGCCGATCTTTGTACCTGACCTTGGCGCTTCTCTAGATGGACATTTAGAGGATAATTATAGTGCGGTTACAGTCAGTGGCACTACCTTAAAACAGCTACGAGAAGTAGGTAGTTCTGCCTTTACCCTGGCATTGGGTGAAAGTATGCGGGGGGCTGCCAAGATTCTCGAAGAACGCTTTGGCACACCTTACGAAGTGTTTGGCGAACTAACTGGATTAGAACCAGTAGATGAATTTATCCAAGCATTGGCGATTCTGAGCGGTAACAGCGTACCCGAAAAATACCGCCGCCAACGTCGTCAGTTGCAAGATGCGATGTTGGACACTCATTTTTACTTCGGTGCAAAGCGAGTTTCCCTAGCACTGGAACCAGATTTGTTGTGGTCAACCGTGCATTTCCTGCAATCGATGGGAGCGCAAATTCATGCAGTGGTGACAACCACGCGATCGCACCTCTTAGAAAAACTCCCGGTTAAAAGCATTACCATCGGCGACTTAGAAGACTTTGAGAGTCTAGCAGGCGGTTCTGATTTGCTGATTGGTAACTCCAATGTGGGTGCGATCGCAAAACGCCTCTCGATTCCTCTTTATCGTTTAGGATTGCCCATTTATGACCGCTTAGGTAATGGTCAATTTACCAAAGTTGGCTATCGAGGCACGATGGAGCTTTTATTTGGCATCGGCAACCTGTTTTTAGAGGCAGAAGAAGCGAGAGTTAAACAGTTCCAAGAGTTCGGAACTGTGAGCGCAGAGTTTTGAATTCACACTTGAAATTCAAAACAGTTCAGTTAAGAGTTGATCCTCCCTAACCCTCCTTAAAAAGGAGGGAATAGAGCAAGTCTTAAATTAGCCCCCCTTTTTAAGGGGGGTTGGGGGGATCTTCCAAGGCTAAATATTACTAACTGAACCGTATTGCTTCAAAATTCAAAACTTTAGAGAGGAGAATTACAATGAAAATAGCCTTCACGACGAGCGACCGAGTTCATATTAATGCTCACTTCGGATGGGCAAAAATGATTGATGTTTACGAAATTACCGATGAGGGATATCACTTCGTAGAAACCCTCACCTTTGAAGGCGAACTCAAAGAAGACGGGAATGAAGACAAAATCACCCCAAAACTTGAAGCAATAGGTGACTGTACGATTGTTTACGTAACAGCAATTGGTGGTAGTGCCGCCGCTCGGTTAATCAAGAAAGGTGTCACCCCAGTGAAGGCGCGATCGGAAGAAGAAGAAATTAGTGAAGTGCTAAATAAGCTAGTGAAAACCCTCAAAGGTAATCCTCCACCTTGGTTGCGTAAAGCTTTACAGCCAAAAACCACAAACTTTGCTGATGAAATTGAAGACGAAGCAACAGTATGACCGCAAATAATAGTGTGAACGGAACCGCTACAACTGAAGTCTTGAACTCACCTTTTTTGAAGGTCTTAATCAAACAAATCCGTGGTCAAGACAGTTATGGAGTTTATCGTACTTGGTCGGATGAGTTGATTCTCAAACCCTTTATTGTTACCAAACAAAAGAAACGGGAAATCTCCGTTGAAGGCGAAGTTGATGCGGTAACTCAAGCCCGGATTATGGCATTTTTTCGAGCTGTAGCGGCTGGTATTGAACAAGAAACAGGTTTGATATCCCAGGTTGTAGTTGATTTGAGCCATGAAGGATTTGGCTGGGCGCTAGTTTTTTCTGGTCGTCTTTTGCTAACTGTGAAAACCCTGCGAGATGCTCATCGCTTTGGCTTTGACTCGCTAGAGAAATTAGCAGAAGAGGGAGAAAACTACGTCAAAAAAGGTCTTGATTTGGCGAAGCGCTTTCCTGAAGTTGGCAAAATTTAATTAGTCATTGGTCATTGGTCATTGGTCATTAGTAAAAGACAAATGACTAATGACAAAAGATGAAGGACGAAGGACAAATGACAATTGAGGAACTACAAGGACAAATCAGACGGCTTAACAGCAAAGCAGGTCAAATGAAAATGGATCTGCATGATTTAGCTGAAGGGCTACCAACAGATTACAACCAACTTATGGATGTTGCCGCCGCAACTTATGAAATCTATCGCCAGTTAGATGAGCTTAAGCAACATCTGAAACAATTGGAGAATGCCAAATGACTCGAACTATTGATGAATTCAAGAAGCTCGTAGATGCAGAAGAATTTTTCCAATTCTTTAATATGTCCTACGACTTAGAAGTTGTAAATGTACATCGCCTACATATTCTGAAAAAGTTTTCTCAATATATGCAGGAAATTGATGATAATTCTCCTGATTTAAGTCAAGAAGAGAAATTAAATCAATATTCTTTGGCTTTGCAAAAAGCTTATCAGGTATTTATCGAATCGACAGCTTATGAACAAAAGCTGTTCAAAGTGTTTAACGACAAGCCGAAAAATGTAGTCACACTGACAGAAATCACTTCTGATTAGGAGGTATAAATTGGTTAACCTAACGCCTACCGAATTAGAACGCTATCGTCGCCAAATGATGCTTCCAAATTTTGGCGAAACAGCACAGAAACGCCTGAAGTCAGCGACGGTTTTGGTTACAGGTGTGGGGGGATTAGGCGGTACGGCGGCGCTTTACTTAGCAGTAGCGGGCGTTGGGCGGCTAATCCTAGTCCGGGGTGGTGACTTGCGGCAAGATGATATGAATCGTCAGGTTCTCATGACTGATGATTGGGTAGGTAAGCCAAGGGTATTCAAAGCTAAAGAAACTCTGGATGCGATTAATCCTGATGTCCAAGTGGAAGCTGTTCATGATTATATCACCCCGGAAAATGTAGATTCGTTAGTGCAATCTGCTGATATGGCTCTTGATTGCGCCCACAATTTTACAGAGCGCAATTTGTTAAACGAAGCCTGTGTGCGATCGCGTAAGCCAATGGTGGAAGCCGCAATGAATGGGATGGAGGCTTACCTGACAACGATTATTCCTGGTGTGACTCCTTGTTTGTCTTGTCTGTTTCCAGAAAAGCCTGAGTGGGATCAGCGCGGCTTTTCAGTTCTAGGTGCTGTTTCTGGAACCCTAGCTTGTTTAACAGCACTGGAAGCTATCAAGCTGATCACCGGGTTTAGTCAGCCTCTATTATCGCAATTGCTGACAATCGACCTAAATCGGATGGAATTTGCTAAACGCCGTTCTCACCGCGATCGCTCTTGTCCAGTATGCGGTAATAGTGCGCCTTGGAGACACGCACAATCCAATTCGATGGAACCCACAGGTATTGCACAAAATACTTAATTTTTGTCATTAGTCATTAGTGAATAACAAAGGACAACTGACAAAGGACAACCCCACCTGAAATCAGAACAACTAATCGCTACAAATCAGGAGAACTGATGGCCGTTATCTTATCAGAAAAAGCAGAATTTCATCTGCGAGCATTCCTCAAAGGTTCAGCACCCGACGCTGACGGCGCAACTAAAGGTGTCCGGATCTCGGTAAAAGATGGTGGTTGCAGTGGCTATGAATATGCGATCGATATCACCAGCAAACCTCAACCAGATGATTTGGTAAGTCACCAAGGCAAAGTGGTAGTTTACGTTGATGCCAAAAGTGCGCCGTTATTAGATGGAGTTATCGTTGACTTCGTTGAGGGAGTGATGGAAAGCGGTTTTAAATTCATCAACCCCAATGCAACTGATACCTGCGGTTGTGGAAAGTCCTTCAAAACAGACGACGGCACGCCTACTGGTGTACCTTGCAGCTAACATCATTCTGTTAGGGCCAAGTCTGATTGTAGAGGCTTCCCATAGATGCATTCCACAGAGTTTCAATGCCCTTAAGGTAGCCTCTAGTTCGCTTTGCATTCCTCACCCTTATAGAGAAGCCGACTAAACTTTGCATCTCTGTAAGAAGAAGGAGAACAAAAAGTAGGATAGGTTGCTCAAAAACTTCGGAAATAAACCAACTGTATAACGTTTGAGGAGAATCGGAAAATGGCTTCCTACCAAGTTAGATTAATCAACAAAAAAGAAGACATCGACACCACAATTGAAGTTGATGAAGAAACTACCATCTTAGAAGCAGCAGAAGAAAATGGTATTGAATTGCCTTTTTCATGTCATGCAGGATCTTGCTCTAGCTGTGTAGGTAAGGTTGTTGAAGGTGAAGTTAATCAAGAAGATCAAAACTTCCTGGATGACGATCAGGTTTCTAAAGGATACGCTCTACTTTGTGTAACTTATCCTCGTTCTAATTGCACAATCAAAACACATCAAGAAGCATATCTCGTATAAAGTATTACTTTGGTTGTTGTCTTTGGCAACCAAATAAAGCATGAAGGATGAAGGATGAAAATATACTTCCTTCTTCCCTTCAAAATTATTAATTTATAATTCAAATGTTTACCCCTTTTAGTATTACTGGCTGTTCATTAGAGTTATTGAGAAAGGGAGAGCGAGGAATCGTCACCTTCTATAAAAGTAAGGATGAAAGAATCTTAAACAGACTAATATCAATAGGGGTAACACCAGGAATTACTATTACTTTAGAACAAAACTTTCCATCATTTATTTTTAAAATAGAAAATACCTCTTTAGCACTAGATACAGAAAGCATTCAAGCTATTTATGTCCGCATTATTGATAATTGAACTAATTAAAATATATAATAAATAATATTCTCTTGAACAAAAAATTTTGAATTTGTAATTAAAACCATCTATAGCAATTACGAATTACGAATTACGAATTAAATTGGCCTCACTCCTATATTAATTCAAGGAGTGAGGTCATTAAATTGAGAGATATAAATGCAATTTGATATTAGTGATAGAGGCGCTTGCAATAAAAGGCAACTTGCCTATTTTTACTCAACAGCAACTATCACATCTGATGATTTAATCACGGCATAAGCCTCCTTGCCTTCTGCAAGTCCCAGCTTTTCTGCTGATGATTTTGTGATTATTGACACTAACTCTACTCCTGGTGCAATTTCTAAAATTATCTCAGTGTTAACTGTACCAGGCACAACTTTTTTTACAGTACCTTTGAGAGAATTGCGAGCGCTAATTTCCATGTTTTGTGTGTGTTTTACTTATTTATACTTAAATAAGTTAGCAAATTTGGCTTGAAAAAAGAAAATGTTTTAAATTTCTTAATAAGTCTTAGATGTATAAAGTAAATCTCAAGATCATAATTCGTTTTTATTAAAAACAACATTTAATGGAAAAATGGTATCAAATTTTAGCTTTAATAATGGGCTTAAGACCATTGTTAAAGCTAGGGGAACTTACGCAAAAGTATATTTGCTATTAGTCTGGATAATGAAATTAGATTGTAAACAATACTGCACTTTAATTGTTTTTAAATATTTTTTCTAGATATATCCAGGGATCTTTATAAATGATTCATAATTCAAACTTATCAGAGTGATAATATATAACTAAGCTAAATTGTTGCTAGTTAACTTAGTACTCAAGCAAACCAAAATCGAATTGCTGGGTAAGGGCGGAGACTAGGGAGTGGGGAAATATTTTTTCGTTTTACTAAACTTTTAAATACCTAGCAAAGTTGCTTTGGCAAACAACAATACTTTAGCTACTCGTATAAGATTTTAAAGTAATGGTGGGTAATGCCCACCATTAAGTTTTCCAAGCATAAAATTGCTTAGAAAATACTTAATCGTGTGACGTTGAAAAAATAATTATGAGTCAATTAAACAGACAAGACTTGAGTGAAGCCACAACCAAATGGCTAATAGCAAAAGGCTATAACCCTGGCGATTTAAATCAGCCAGGCGAAAATGGCGATACAGCTTTAATGAAAGCTACAAGAGAAGGAATGTATGAAGTCGTCAAAGAGCTAATTGATACAGGTGTAGATATCAACGCTCGAAATAGCGATCGCAACAATGCTTTGTGGTTTGCTTGTTTTGGTAATCACTATGAGTTAATTAATTTACTGTTGGCTGCCAACATTAATATTGATAACCAAAATGATAACGGTGCAACCGTTTTAATGTATGCAGCATCAGCCGGAAAAACAGAAGTCGTCAAGTTACTTTTACAACATCATCCTAACTTATATTTGAAAAACTTAGACGACTATAAAGCTATCGATTTTGCCAGCAATGTAGAAGTTTTAAGGATACTTAAAAATGCCATTAAGTCAGATGTCGGGCAAAGCTTATCATGACGCTACCAAGCATTCTTACTTATCAGTACAACTCGATCCAAATTATGTAGATGCTTCAACACAGCCATCTGCATTTAAAGTTTATCCAAAGTTTTATCGGAGAGTGAAATTAAATCTCAATAATCCTGTTCACTCTTTTATCTCGTTAACCAGTGCGATAACACTAGAAAAAGTATATAAAGATGGCCCTTATAAACTGCGGGTGAATCCATCAGCAGGCGCTCTATATCCTACGGAAGTTTACGTACAGGTTCGTGGAATTGAGGGAATGGTAAATGGTATATACCATCTAGAAGTTGAGAATAATTGTCTAACTCTCATCTATGAATTAATTGATGATGGGTTGGAGAATTATATTATACCGGGTAAATGTATCAACGGATTCATCTTTTTAATTAGTTGTGTTTATTATAGGTCTAGCTGGAAATATCAAAACAGAAGCATAAGATATTGCTTCTTAGATAGCGGACACCATTTAGGTGCAGTTGCAGCTTCAGCTTTTCTCCATAACCGAGATATACAATTAATTTTCGACTTTGATAAACTTGCTCTCAATTCAGATTTGGGATTTGAGAATAAAGAGTTTATTACTGCTTGTGCGATGTCAGGAGAAGTACAAGATAAAAAAATCAGACGATTAAGGCTGAAAGTTCCTTTTGTTTCTGGTACTGATTATTTTGAATCCAATCAATTTATTGAAGATGGCTATCAAGCAACTACTCTACAAAATAGCCGCCAGCAGCAATTAGAATATCCTCAATTTGAATTCGACAAAGATAAATTTTATCAAGTTGTTTGGGATAGACGTTCTATTAGACGTTTCCGGAAAGAGTCTATTTCTCAAGAAGATTATTTATATATAGTGCAGCAAATTCAACAGTCAATACCGACAGAAAACTATGAGGAAATAGAAATTTACTCAGTCGTGCATCGAGTAGAGGGAATGACATCTGGGTTATATAAAGGTACGTATCTGGTTAAGACAGGTAATTTTAGTGAAAAGACAGGTTACTTATGTATTAATCAGGCTATTGCTAAAGATAGCGCTGTAACTTTATTTTTTGTGTCAGATTATTTAAACTACCAAACTGCTATGCAAATAGCTGGTTTTTTGGGACAGAGACTTTATTTAACTAGTAATTATTTGGGGATTCAGTGTAGTGGAATTGGTGCTTATTATGATAATGAAACCCAGGAATTATTAGAAACAAATAAAGATGTACTTTATGGAATGGTGATTGGAAGATAAGTAGTAAGCTAAAGAGAGATGACTAGAAATATGTATTACTTTAATAGTGATGATTCGCATCCTATGCAACCGACATCAGCAGATATTATACTGCGGCAACAGCTAGAGGATTCTATTAGTAGATACTTTTATGAAGCGTGCGATCGCAATATTCAAAATCTGCTGTCTGATTGCCGGTGGTATGTCACAACCCACGCCAATGCTCTGACATTGGTAATTGAATGTCCTGATCAAGTTATTAATTGGCGTATTTTGCAAAAAATCGTGCCAATGGGGACATTACTCTATGGAATTGTTAACAGTGCTAAAATCCGTGTTTGTCCGCCAGAAAGTCAAGGTATACCTTTTGAAATGAGGGTAGATGAACTTTCTGTTTATCGGGATTGGGCTTGATTTGATTTTGGATTGTTAATTAAAAGTTGATATTCTGTTTGATAAGTGCAGCTACCTCTTCAAAAACTAAATCAGCAGAATGTTTGACAACAGGACTTAACTCTAGTCCCAAACCAAGATTTGCCGCCTCAATTAAATAAACTATCACATCTTCGGGAAAGTCATTTTGAAAGATTTTCCGTCCGGCGGCTAAAGCATTATCCCAGCGAAAATCGTGCAAGTTATAACTAGGTTCTGGCAACGCTTCCAGTTCTTTTCCTGGAACTTTAAACACAGCACCCGGTTCTGAACCAGTTGAACTTGCATCAATAATTACTAATTGTTTACTACCTCTAGCTTGAAACATTACTTCCATCCCTGCGGTGCCACAGTCATAAACTTGCACGTTAGGGTGAGGGTTTTCAGCTAGATATTTTTGTAAGCGTTGGGCAATGATTACGCCTACTGCGTCGTCATTGCGATTGAGATTTCCACAACCAATAATAGTTAGCATCGAATAATGACGATTACTTGTATGAACCAATGTATGAGTACTGGTATCGAGTAGGCTGTAGATCAGATAAACAGTAGTGACTGAAACAGAGGCTTTGTCTATATTATTAGTCAAAGCCTCTGAAAAATAATTTATCAGTCGGAAACTATAAATCTACACCATGTTTCTTGGCAACTTCAGTTAGTTTCTCATACTGATGTTGTGATGCTTGAGTTAATATCTCTTCAGCCTGTTCTTTAGTACTTCCCTCTTTAGGAATTAAATACTTGACATAAAGAGATACAAAATCAGCCGCAATCGCTAAACCGGATAAAGCGTGTTTGTCAGCTTCCTTGCCAGCGATCGCAGCTACCAAACCAGCTTTAATTGGGTCTGGTTTAACTTTCATGAACTGCTCGACAAGTTTAGGAACATAGTCTTCTGGTGGCAAATTATCTAACTTACTTCTATCAGGAGTAAAGTTACATTCTGCGGCTTGAGCCTGCTCTAAAACACACCATTCTATGTATTCTTGCAATGCTGCATCGGGAACGCGAGGGAGATAATTATGTAGCGCTAAATCAGACACAAGCTTACCGTGTAAATTGCTGTTTTATGCAAATGCATTAAGGCAAGCCTAACCCACTATTTCTATAAGTTTTAGTGTGGTACGCTACGAGTTTTGAATATCAGGCATTGGGAATAGTCCATTAGTTATCACCAGATTTTTACTAAGTTAAAAGAGTTGGTGGAGTGATAACCGAAATAGCAAATGTAGTCGCCGAAGTAGTAAATACGTAGACTTAAGATTTGGCTGCCCAAATTAGGGAAATGTCATACTTATTAAACATTGAATCGGCACTCACAAGCGTCATTTCTTCTATCTGAGCCTGTGCAATCAACATTCTGTCAAAAGGATCTCGGTGGTGCAAAGGTAATGCAGCCGCTTGTAAAGCATGAGAAGCTGTAATTTCTAGTGAGCGCATTGCCAACACCGTCATCCGACTAGAAATATAACTGTCTAAGGGGTCTGCCAGTGGTAACTTGCCGATCGCAACTTTTATCCCCATTTCCCAAATGCTGGCAACTGAGAGCCACAATTCATTGGTTTCATCCGCAATATGGGCGATTGCTGCTTCATTCAAAAGCTCTGGTTGGGTAAACCACCATAACCAGCACTGCGTATCTAGCAAGAGTTTCAATCTTCACCGCCCTCAAATGCTGCTAAAATTTCTTCTGGCAAAGGGGCATTGAAATCATCTGGTACTACGAAACGCCCTTTATCTTGTCCTAAACTATTGAGTCGATTTGATGAGGATCGAAACGGAACCAACTTAGCGATCGGAATACCTCGGTTGGAAATAATGATTTCTTCTCCAAGTTCTACGCGCGACAACAGCTTTGAGAGATTCGTTTTAGCTTGATGAATATTTACAGTTTCCATAAGATTAAACTAAGTCTGTAAACTAAGTTTAGTCTGGTTGTCATAGTGGTGCAAGAGCGATCGTTTTTCGTCAACACTTGGTTTATACGTATAACCGATCAAACAATTAGATACTAGTTTTTTGTTTCACTTTGCTGACATAGCTGATTACGAAGGCTATGATGAAGCGGCCAAAATAAAAAATTTGTCTAGGAGTGCGACATGAAACTACCAGAACCTCAAACCAAAATATTTTCAACTTTGGTAGGAGAAATTAAAAATGGTCAAATTAAAATTCCACAATTTCAAAGAGAATTCGTTTGGACAATGCAGAAATCTGCTGCTCTTATTGACAGCATTATCAAAGGCTATCCCATTGGTACATTCATTTTTTGGCGCACTAATGAACGTCTTCGCTCCGTGAAAAAAATTGGTAAGCTAGATTTACCTGAACCAAAGCCAGGTGAGTTTGTTGATTACGTTTTAGATGGACAACAGCGATTAACTAGCTTGTTTGCTAGTCTGCAAGGCGTTATTTTAACTAGAGAAGACGGAAGAAAAGATAATTTCTCACAAATATTCATCGATTTGGAAGCTGAAGATTCTGAGCAAATAGTCATTACTGATGTTGAGGATAAAGATCAAAAGAGTTTGATCAGTATTCTCAATTTACTTAAAGGGGATTTTATGCTTCTAGCATCATATCCTCATAAGTATCATGACAAACTTCAAACTTATAAAAACAGGATTGAAAGCTATCAATATTCAATAATTCAAGTCAAAGATGCACCGATAGATATAGCCACAGAGATTTTTACAAGGATTAACGTTAGTGGTCAAGCTTTGTCTTTATTTGAGATTATGGCTGCTAAAACGTTTGATTATGAAAAAAAATTTGATTTAACAGAAAAATTTCAAGAGTTGATAGAAAATCTCAAGCCTCTCAATTATGAGACTATTTCAGATGCTACTGTGCTACAAGTTGTTTCAATCCTTCTCTCTAAAGAGTGTCAAAGAAAAGTCATATTAAAACTAGATAAGAATAGTTTTATTGATGTTTGGGATAAAGCAATAGATTCTATTGAACGCAGTGTAGAGTATTTCAGAAATTTTTATCGTATTCCGGTTTCTCAATTACTTCCATATAATGCCTTAATCGTTCCCTTTTCGTATTTCTTCTTCCACCACCAAGATAGACCAATTGGTGATAAACAAAGATATCTAGAGGATTTTTTCTGGAGATGTTCTTTATCTGGACGCTATTCTTCTTCTGTAGAAAGTAAATTAGCACAAGATATAAAAAGAATAGATGAAATTCTTGTCGGAGATTTACCCAGCTATGACTGGTCAATTGATACTTCTCCAAAATTTATTAAGGATAATGGTTGGTTTAGTACGTCTAGAAGCTATATTAAAGCAATATTGTGTATATATGTGTATCATCAACCAAAGTCATTTAATGATAACTCTATCGTCAATGTCAGTAACTATTGGTTAAAACAAGCAAATAGCAAAAATTATCATCATTTTTTCCCAAAAGCACATTTAAAAAAACAGGATTATTTAGATTGGTACATCAACCATATTCTAAACATCACCATAGTAGACGACTTTTTAAATAAAAGAGAAATTAAGGCAAATGCACCTTCAAAGTACATGGCTAAATTTCAAGCAATAAATCATGACTTGGAAACTACTATGAGAACTCATTTAATAGAAAATTTAGATAGTTTTGGGATTTGGAATGATGATTATGAGCAGTTTTTATCTGAAAGAGCAAAAATTGTGAGTCGAGAAATTTCCAAAAGAATCATTAAGCAGGAAATAGACAAAAAAGGACAATCGAATTTAGTTGATGATTTTGAAGAAGAGTTAACAACTATTGAGTAAATACTACTATTTAAAAGTAAGATAGAGGTACGATAGAAAATTCTTTGCGTACCTCCGCGCTTACCTTCGCGCCACTTTGCGTTTAAACTTAAGCAGTCCGAAAACGCGCCAACTCTTCACCAGTTTTAGCATCATGGGCGTGGACTGTACACACCAAACATGAATCAAACGATCGCGCCACATGACCAACTTCCACCGGATCGCTAGAATCGTAAATGGGTGTCCCAATCAACGCTTCTTCAATTGGGCCGCGAATTCCTTCACCATCACGAGGGCCAATATTCCAAGTACCTGGGGCGATGACTTGGTAATTCTTAATCTTACCGCCCTCTATTTCCACCCAGTGAGATAAAGAACCCCGCGCTGCTTCCGTTGCACCCCAACCGCGTCCATCTTTTTCTTTGGGTTTGATATACCAAGGGTCATTTAACTTAAATTCGCGCAAACAGTGTTCGGCTTGGCGATATAACTTGACAATTTCGTGAAGTCGTGCAAGCTGACGCACATGAATACTAGGCCCACCCATTTGTTTGAAGACATCGAGGATAAAACCGTCGTAGTGTTGCCAAGATTCGCCATGTTGACCACCAGCTACTAATTGCCGCGCTAAGGGGCCAGTTTCCAAACGTCCGAAGTCTTTGTGAAGGACTGCACTCGACCAAGAGTAGGCGTTATCGAAGTCTTTGGTATTGATTGCAGTGGGTTTAGTCGTGCGATCGCTAGGGTGAATATCTGCTGTCCCTTCATCGTACCAAGAGTGAGTTGTATTCTCGCGGGTAAATGACTGATCCATTAAAACATGAGTGTCTGCGAAGCTGTCGTACACTCCACTTTTCATGATCATCGCCGCATTTCGCCCTTCAATAGTCGGCTTTTGGTATTTATCTTCATGGGCTAAATATCCCCAAGTCACATATTTACCAACACCAGCGCCATATCTATCTAAACCAATGTCTAAACCCATGCGCCAATAAAAACCTAAGTCGGAATCTCGATGATTTCGGTCTTCATCTAACCAATCTCTGAAATCGTCATAAGTTTGAATTTGTTCGTAGCGTTCTAAAGAACAACCTAACCACACTGGTTCTAACCAATTGGTGCGGAAATATTCGAGAATCGCCCAAGCGCGGGTGATGTCTGTTAAGGTTGGGGCGCACATCACACCACCAGGAACCATGTAGCTAGAATGAGGCCATTGTCCGCCTAATAGTGCATAAATTTCTACAGGTTTAGCAGAAATTGTTATGCCTAGTTCGTAAGATTTGCCAGTGAAGGCGGCAAAACGTTTAACAGCTTCCTCATAATAGCGACTATTGCGGTATTTTCTATTTGTTAAATCAATGGCAAACAGTCCATAAAAATAGCGGGGGATGCTTTGAATTGTCTCGACAATTTGGCCAAGATTTCTGGCTAAAATTGCATTACGGGGAACTTCTGTTTCCCAAGCTGTATCTAATGCCCAAGATGCAGAAGTTAGGTGAGAACCGCCACAAATTCCGCAAATGCGAGGTGTGACTATTAATCCGGCTTGCGGATCTTTACCGCGTAGGATAACTTCAAATCCGCGAAATAATTCCGCGTGTGTCCAGGCGTTGACTACTCTTCCATGTTCAATATCAACTCGAACATCTAAATCGCCTTCAACTCTACCGACGGGCGAAATGTCTAATGATTGAATTGTCATTTGTCATTTGTCCTTTGTCATTTGTTATTTGTCCTTGGTCATTTGTCATTTGTCATTGGTAATTATTCACTCGCCTCTCCTGCAAAATGGTCGAAACCCTTGATTTATCGTTGATGGGAGTGTGAAAGGTTATAGTCTAATACGCTTGGGTTTTCAAGACGCGATAAATCGCCGTCTCTACAAGTGTTTTGTTGCTCATTCTGAACTGTATTGGGTTATAGTCATTGGTCAAATCACAAAGGACAAATGACTAATGACCAATGACAAATGACTAAACTGTAAAAAAGTCTTCTTCTGCCCAAGGTGGTGCTGCGTCTTTGGCGACCATTGTGAGTAAGGCGTAGTCTTTTTTGTTCACTCCTGGCGGTAATTCTTTGGGAACTCCCATTACTGTTTGGGTTTTGAATACTGTTCCTGGTTTGAGATCAAAGAAGGGAAATTCTGGTTCTGTGCAACCTAAGCAAGGCATTCCAGCGCGAGTTTTAGAAGAGACGCGGTTCCATAAGACGCGGTTGCAGGAAGAATGAGTCATGGGGCCGCGACAACCCAAGTCATAAAATAGACAGCCTTTGCGCTGACCAAATTCGGCGGTTGATGCTTTGTAGGCAAAGTGGACGTTGCGGGTACAACCTGTTTGGGTGTAGGTGTTGAAGAAGGTTTGGGGACGATTTAGTTCATCGAAAGCAATGTCTGCTATGCGTCCAGTAGCGATCGCAACTAATATCTGCGTAATCCAGTCGGGATGGGCGGGACATCCAGGTATATTAATTACAGGTAATCCGGCTTGCGATACGAAATCTTTCCCTAAAAAGCCGCCTTCTTGACGTTTGAGAAATTGCAAACCTTCTGATTCGCTGGGGTTGGGTGACATTGCGGGAATTCCTCCCCATGTGGCACAGTCTCCCACAGCGACAATAAATTTAGCAACTTTGGCGAGGTCTGCTAACCAATCTTTCATGGCGCGATCGGCAAACCGATTCCATTCGCCAGTACCGTTGGGGGCGTTAACAACACTGCCTTCAAATACCAAGATATCTAAAGGAATTGTGCCAGAAATACAGTTTCGTAGCAGTGTTTGCAAATCGTTGCCTAGTTCCAGCCCCAAGGAAGGATGCCAAAGTATATTGATACCAAAGTCGGCAATTAAATCGCAGACTGTCGGTTCTTCAGCGTTGAGAAATGACATGGTGTTGCCTGAACAAGCACCACCTTGTAGCCATAGTACGTTAGTCATGGGCTAGGTGTTTTTGTATTGTTTGCCATACGTGACTTAGTAAATAATGCTTGTAGAGTCTCACGTATTTATCAATATTTATTTATTTATATTAGTGGATTTTCCATTGAATTATCTTTTGTTAAATAAAAATTAATCATTGCTAAGAATTTAAATGTACTTAAGATTGCTTACAATGTTGTAGCAAGAATATAATTTTTCACTATAGCTTGAATAATAAACGAAGCACACTGATTTTAGATAGCTGTTTTAAATCATTTTGAGATAGTTGTAATCTCAACTTTTATATATAAATGGGCTAATATTTTAGAGGTGAAAGTCTTGTAAGTTAAGAAATATCACCACTAACCAAAAAAAGTAAATAGTAAATAAAATTATTTTTAAATTCAAAGCCAATAGTTATATTTTGATAACAAAGTTAGGTCTTAAATATATAAGATGTTATCAATTCAATATAGAATAACTGCGTTGTGTCAGGTCATGATACAGAACACCTTATCAAAATGTAAGGTGTTTAAAGCTGACATTAATATTGGCAATTTCCCCCTAGAATTTTAGAAATAGAGTGTTTTATAGTAAAAAAATTGATTCACTCAATTTAGGGGATTGAGGATTAGGTATTAGGTATTGGGAAAAATTTTCTTAGTCCCTAACATCATTAATCCCTAGCCTCTAATTTCAGACAAAAGGGGAATTCCGCCTAAAGGACTCGAAGCCTGCGTAAATCGGTATGGCCCGTGATGAGATGCGTAAATGTGTCTCGTTCATTCATGGGTGTTGGACTCAATTCCCAATTGGCTAGAGTACGGCAGAGTTATGACCCCCAGCATTACAGATTCAGCAGTGAAGGCTGCGATAGCGGCTGTTGCTTCAGAGTCAGCCACAGCAGAGGAAAAAATCCAAATGCTGATTGAGATAGCACAGGGTTTTCAAAAAAAGCCCAAAGCGGCCCAAGACTTGCGGAATGCAGTTGGCTTATATTACCGGGCCTACGAGATGTGTGGTGAGGAGTATCCCTTATTGAAAGCCAGGGCCAAAGTGGGCATGGCGGGGACGTTACAGGCAATACCGGATGCTGATTACCAACTGTTGATGCAAGCTAAAGTCGGTTATGAAGAGGCATTACCGATTTTACAACAATTAGCTTTGCCAGAAGAAGTGGCAGAAACGCAGATGAATTTTGGGCTGGTGTTGCAGTCGTTAGTGCCATTCAATTTGGCGCGAATAACCGACAGCATCCAGGCTTATCATGAGGCTTTGCGGGTGTTCACTTGGGAAGATTACCCCCAAGAATACGCGATATTGTATAACAATATTGCGATCGCTTACCTTTCTATGCCCCTAGCATCAGAACGGGAATACTTGCGTCAAGGGTTAGCTGTGCAATCATTTGAGGTGGCGCTAAAGCATATTAATCTGATCGATCATCCCAGAGAATATGCGATGTTGCAAAATAATTTGGGTAACGCTTTGCAATATTTAGTGAGTTCCCATCCTGTCGAGAATAACTTACGTGCGATCGCAGCTTATGACGAAGCGTTAAAAGTGCGTAACGCCAAAGATACACCCCTAGAGTACGCTAACACAATTTCCAACAAAGCCAACGCCCTATTCAACTTACCAGACGACCCTGAAAAACCAGAAGCTGGTAATCCTCAAAATCTTTTGCAAGCCCGTATCTACTACCAAGATGCTTTAGAAATATTTACAGAATACCAACAAATTGCACAAGCAGAGGTAGTAGTCCAAGCATTACAAGATGTAGAAGCAGAAATGAAGGGTTAGGAGTTATGGGTTATGGATCTAATTTGATTCTTAACTCTTTAACTCTTTACTTAAACAATGAGGAAAAAACAGCATGAGAGACATTTTAACAACGCCAAATCTGATAAATTTTCTCACAAGTTTAGTAGATGGCGATCTTAACATAGCAACAGAATTGGTCTGGCTAATTATAGCAACAGCCTTGGCTATGGTTGGCGGTGCAATTGGTGGAATGCTATTAGCTGGTAAAGATATAGGATATCAGCTTTCAGCAATGCTTGGTGCATTATTTGCCCCTGCGGGTGTAATTCCTGCCATCTTCTTAGGGCTTGTTGCTTTAAATTTCTTGACAAATTATTAGGAGAAAATATGTTAGAGCTAGGATGGTTATCTGCCAAGTTATTTTTTAAAGGAAAGCTAATACGCAATCCAATATTTTTTGTCAAGCAAACTACTATTGGTATTGCTGTAGGTTTCTTACTGCTAGTGTTACTTGCACAAGCCCCCATTCCCTTCTACTTACCAATCATATTATCTAGCTTAGTGACGGGCATGATTATGCCGTTTCTCTTGAAGGATTTTAAAACGAAGTGAATTGTCATTGATAAACAACCAATCCCCAATGCTAATGACAAATGACAAATGACGAATGACGAATGACAAATAACAAATGACAAACCTTGAAGAATTAATTCAGGAAATTAATCGTTTTGAGGCAATTATATCCGAGTGGGATGAAAGCCAACGGTGTGTAGCAGTAGGTCTAAAAAGAGCGATTGAAGCTTTGCATAAAGCTGCATTGACTAATTTGATTAAAAGCCTAAAACAAGAATCAATGCCAGCTTTGCGTCATGCTGTTGCAGATGAATTAGTGTATGCAGTGCTACTGTATCACGAACTAGTCAAACCACCAAAACCCCCACTCTCACAACGCATTCAGGCAGCCCTTGAAGAAGTTCGCCCAGGTTTAAAAAGCCATGATGGGGATGTAGAATTAGTGGCAATTAAGTCACCAGATACAGTAGAAGTTAGATTAATCGGAACTTGCAGCAGTTGTCCGGCTTCTACTTTGACTTTATCTCAGGGAGTAGAACAGGCAATAAAAAACCATTGTCCTGAAATTACTAAAGTTGTTGCAGTCAATAATAGCCCTGCTGTTAAGAATGCGAATTCTGGTTTAATCAGTCCATTTTCTGCAAAAATCACTTGTACTTGGATGAAAGTAGCGACCCTTGATGAAGTTCCTGAATTTAGTGTAGTCGCAGTACAACTTGCTGGTACTTCACTAATTTTACATCGTCAAGGCGTTACAGTTAAATGTTACCGTAATGCTTGTACTCATTTAGGATCTCCCTTAGAAAAGGGTAAAGTTGAAAATGGTATTATTACCTGTCCTGCCCACGGATTCCAGTACAAATTAGAGACAGGTAAATGCTTAACCGTGCCTGATGTTTCGCTTCAGTCGTATCCAGTCAAGGTTAAAGAAGATAAGGTTTTTGTGAAACTACAAAAATGATAATACGAAGGTAAGATTTCAGCAAATTTACTTGGCAATTAGTCAATCACGGCTAATTTGCTTTTTCATTTCAGTAGTTCGCGCATTCTTTGTGCAAGCAAAATGCCTGAGTGCTTTCTCAATATCCCTAAATTCATTCTCATTTGTGTAATTCAGGTATTGATTTTAGTGTTTTGAGAAAGTAAAAAGGCATATTACTTTCTCAAAAGGTCATTTGACTTATTCAAACCCCAGTTTGCTTATTCATTTTAGTGTTTTCCGCAAGCAAAATGAGCTTTTACTTATTCAAACTCCAGTTTGCTTACTCATTTTGGTGTTTTCCGCAAGCAAAATGAGCTTTTACTTACTCATTTTAGTGTTTTCCGCAAGTAAAATAAGCTTTTACTTTCTCAAACCCCAGTTTGCTTTCTCATTTCAGTAAATCGCGCACTCATGCCAAAGATCCGCTATGTAGCAAAACTTACTAAAAGGTTTTTTGAAAAGTATTTTGCTGTGACTTTAGGCATTTTTAGATCCCCCCTAACCCCCCTTAAAAAGGGGGGAACCGGAATCAAAGTCCCCCTTAAAAAGGGGGATTTAGGGGGATCTAAAACTATTTAATACCGAGAATAGGACTTTTCAAACATCCTCTAAAGGCTATCTTGATTTTTTAGCTTGATTAATACAGAAGTTGATTAGAGGTTTGAATTAGATTTGAAAAAAGTATAATGCAAAACTGTTACTCTTGTTACACGCTAATCAACATTAATGTTTTTAAATAATTATCAGCGTCTATCTGCGGTTCATGGATATCCCAATCATAAGTAATCCCATATCACAATTACCGCTAGAAGCAACAGAAATTTCTCAATATTTGCCTCTATCACCTCAAGGTGCGGAGGTAATTTTAGGCAACATTATTGAACCCGAACAATTAGTTATACCTGTAGCGCCCAATGCCACAACAATGTTTGGGCCTCGTGGTGCTTGTTTGTTATCAGAAACTGGCCCATTATGGGTATCAGATACAGGACATCATCGATTATTAGGATGGCAGAATTTACCCACGAGAGATAGTCAACCGGCTGATTGGGTAATTGGACAACCTGACTTTTATCATGAAGGACAAAATGCTAAAAGTACACCGGGAAAGGCAACCTTAAGTGTACCAACAGGCATTTGTGCTTGTGGCGAAGGGTTAGCTGTCGCCGATGCTTGGAATCATCGGGTTTTGATTTGGAAAAACTTACCAGAAGATAATAATGTTCCAGCAGATTTGGTGTTAGGACAAGTTAATTTTACTGATAATGAACCAAATCGAGGTAATCAACAAGCATCTGCTAGTACAATGTACTGGCCTTATGGTGTTTACTATCATCAAGGACAGCTATTTATTGCTGACACTGGTAATAGAAGACTATTAATTTGGCATCAGTTACCAACAGAAAATGGTCAACCTGCTGATTTAGTTTTGGGACAACCGGATATGATATCTCGCAATGAAAACGGTGGTGATTCTCCAACCGCAGCGAGTATGCGTTGGTGTCACGACATCGCTTTTTGGGGAGAAAATTTGGTTGTCAGCGATGCAGGTAATCACCGAGTAATGATTTGGCAGGGAATGCCAACAGAAAATAATGCACCTTGTGCAGTGGTTTTAGGACAAAAAAGCTTTGATTTTGTGGAAATGAATCAAGGGGTTTATTTGCCTAGCGCTAGCAGTTTGAGTATGCCTTATGGTGTGGCTGTGGCTGGCGATTGGTTAGTAGTTGCAGATACAGCTAATTCTCGTTTGTTAGGATGGAGAAAGCCGGAATCAATTTTATCACTGCAAGGTGTAATGGCAGATGGGTTGGCAGGACAAATAAATTTTCAAAGTAAAGGTGAAAATCGGAATTTCGGGCTGCCTAAACGAGATAGTTTAAATTGGTGTTATGGGATAAAAATTTGTGGCAATAGGTTGGTAATAGCTGATTCTGGAAATAACCGAATATTGCTGTGGCAGTTTAATAATTCGTAATTCGTAATGGGCTACGCCCCGCTACGCTAACGTAATTCATAATTCGTAATTTTTGAAAGTCAGATTTATATGGCGACTGAAGAAATTAGAGTTCGCGGTACTGTTCAGGGAGTAGGATTTCGCCCTACTGTATATCGTCTTGCTAAAACCTGCGGTTTGTATGGAGATGTTTGTAATGATGGGCAAGGTGTATTAATTCGGGTATCTGGTAGTGAGGAAACAATAAACAAATTTATTGCCAGATTGCAAACAGAATGTCCACCGTTGGCAAAAATTAATCAACTAATTAGAACTCCTTATGAAGGTGAATTTAAATTTGATAATTTTGTGATTTCTACTAGTGTCAGTAATGCCATTAAAACAGAAATTGTCCCTGATGCAGCTATTTGTCCACAGTGTCAACAAGAAATATTTGACCCCTTTAGCCGCTTTTATCGTTACCCCTTTACTAACTGCACTCATTGCGGCCCTCGCCTGAGTATTATTCGTGCGATTCCTTATGACAGATGCAATACCAGTATGTCTGCGTTTGTTATATGTCCCGAATGTGCAAAGGAATACCACGATGTTGAAAACCGCCGTTTTCACGCCCAACCTGTAGCTTGTCATGTTTGCGGCCCTTCAGCTTGGTTAGAACGCGCTGATGGGAAATCGGTTACTGCTTCCATGTTCTCCATGCTGGATGATGTGGATGCCGTTTGTACCTTGTTGCAAAAGGGTGAGATTGTCGCAATTAAAGGCTTAAGTGGTATTCATTTAGCTTGCGATGCAACTCAGGAAACCGTTGTACAAAAACTGCGTCAGCGCAAAAAGCGCTATCACAAACCATTTGCTTTAATGGCACGAGATATTGAGGTAATTGAAGAATATTGTAGTGTCAACGCCAAAGAAAAAGAATTATTTACAAGTCCTGCCGCACCAATTGTTTTATTACAAGCGACAGGTAAAAAACTTGTAGCACCATCGGTAGCATCGGGGCAAAATACTCTTGGTTTCATGCTACCTTATACACCCTTACATCATTTAATTTTGCGGCGGATGAATCGCCCAATTGTTTTAACAAGTGGTAATCTTGCCGATGAACCACAATGTATTGATAATAAAGAAGCAAGAGAAAAATTAGGGACAATCGCTGATTATTTTCTCTTTCACAATCGAGATATTATTAATAGAGTAGATGATTCAGTGATGAGAGTTATCGGTGATAAAGTCCAAACAATTCGCCGTGCCAGAGGATATGCACCAGCATCGATTAGCTTACCGCCAGGATTTGACAATGTGCCGCAAATTTTAGCAATGGGTAGTGAGTTAAAAAATACATTTTGCTTATTGCGTGAAGGAGAAGCGATTCTATCTCAACATCTGGGAGATTTAGAAAATGCTGCGGTTTTCAATGCTTACCAAGAGACTTTAAACTTATACTTGAATTTATTTGAACATGCACCAGAAGTAATTGCCATTGATAAACATCCTGAATATCTTTCCAGCAAACTTGGTAAAGAACTAGCAGATACAAATCAAATTCCAATTCATCAAATCCAACATCATCACGCCCATATTGCTGCTTGTATGGCGGAGAATGGAATTCCTTTAAATTCACCTCCAGTATTAGGTATTGCTTTAGATGGTTTAGGTTACGGTGATGATAGTACACTCTGGGGCGGAGAATTTCTTTTAGCAGATTATCAGAAATTTCAGCGACTAGCAACATTTAAACCAGTTCCAATGATTGGTGCTGAACAAGCAATTTATCAACCTTGGCGTAATACTTATGCACAATTAATATCTGCTGACCTTTGGGATGACTGCCAACAACAGTATGCTGATTTAGAAATCGTAAAATTGCTGAATAAAAAACCACTAAAGCTACTAAATCAACTGATAGAGAAAAAAATTAACTCTCCTCCAGCTTCTTCAGTGGGGCGGTTGTTCGATGCAGTAGCGGCGGCTATCGGTATTTGCCCTGAAGAATGTAGCTATGAAGGACAAGCTGCGATCGCAATGGAAGCTATAGTAGATGTTAGTAGCTTAAATAATGATAAAGAAGCGCTAATATATCCTTTTAGTTTTAGCTTTTCAGATAGTATTTACTGTATAGACTCACGCCCAATGTGGCAAGCCTTACTCGATGACTTGCAACAGCAGATTCCCAAACCAGTTATAGCTGCCAGATTTCACAAAGGTTTAGCTAATGCGATTGTGGAAATGGTTAAGCATCTTTGTGAAGAAAATCTGATTAATCAGGTAGCTTTAACAGGAGGAGTCTTTCAAAATTGTATATTGTTACAGCAAGTTAGCAAACCATTAGAAACATTGGGGATAAAAGTACTAACTCATAGCTTAGTTCCAGCTAATGACGGCGGATTATCTCTAGGACAAGCAGTGATTGCAGCCGCAAAATTAATACATAAGTATTGATATTTGACAACCCTTTTCTGACAAAAAATTCTCTCTGTGTTCTCCGCGCCTCTGCGGTTAGTTTATCTTAAAAAAAAATGTGTTTAGGAATCCCCGGACAAATTATAGAAATTACCAACGTTAACCATAAACTAGCCCTAGTTAACATTGGTGGTGTGAAGCGCGAAGTAAATATTGCCTGCATCGTAGATGAACAACATCCTCCCGAAGCTTGTATTGGTGATTGGGTGTTAGTTCATGTTGGCTTTGCCATGAATCGAATTAATGAACAAGAAGCAGCAGAAACATTACAACTACTTCAAGAATTAGCAGCAGCACAAGCAGGGATTAGTACTTAAAAAATATTTTTTGTTTGACGCAGAAAGACAGTTACAAACATCTTCCTTTCTTCCTCTCTTCCTTCGCTCTCTGGTTGTCACGTACTCTTCTGGCTGTACCGTTACAAACATCTTCCTTTCTTCCTCTCTTCCTTCGCGCCCTTTGCGTCCTTCGCGGTTCGTTAAAAAAAACTCCTTACCACACAAGCGAAATTAACAGATACATAAAACTCACTACTCCTCACTCCCCATGAAATATGTTGACGAATTCCGCGAACCGGAAAAAGCCGAAGCCATACTCCGCGAAATCACCAAATTAAGCCACCAGCTAGAAAAACCCATCAAAATCATGGAAGTATGCGGCGGACATACCCACTCCATATTTAAATACGGTATCGAAGAAATATTACCCCAAACCATCGAACTAATTCATGGGCCTGGTTGTCCAGTATGCGTTATGCCAAAAGGGAGAATAGATGATGCGATCGCAATCTCCCAAAATCATAACGTCATTTTTGCCACCTTTGGCGACGCAATGCGAGTTCCCGGTTCCAAAACCACTTTACTGCAAGCCAGGGCACAAGGTGCAGACATCCGTATGGTGTACTCTCCCCTAGACAGCCTGCAAATTGCCAGAGATAACCCCGACAAAGAAGTAGTCTTCTTCGCATTAGGCTTTGAAACCACAGCCCCCAGCACCGCCTTCACCATTCTGCAAGCAGCAGCCGAAGAAATTCATAACTTTAGTATGTTTAGTAATCACGTCCTCGTGATTCCCGCCCTCAAAGCACTATTAGATAATCCCGATTTACAACTAGATGGATTTGTTGGCCCTGGTCATGTCAGTATGGTAATAGGCAGTGACCCATACCAATTTATTTCCCAAGAATATAATAAGCCGATAGTCGTCTCAGGATTTGAACCCTTAGATATTCTCCAATCAATTTGGATGCTATTGCAACAGTTAGTAGAAAATCGTTGTGAAGTTGAAAATCAATATAACCGAATTGTCCAAAAATCTGGAAACACAGTAGCCCTACAAGCCATAAATAAAGTTTTCACTGTGCGAGATAGTTTTGATTGGCGCGGCTTAGGTGACATCCCCTATTCCGGATTACAAATTAAACCTGAATATGCCCAATTTGATGCCGAACTTAAATTTACCATTCCTAATCTCAAAGTCGCCGACCATAAAGCTTGTAAATGTGGAGAAATTCTCAAAGGAGTCTTAAAACCTTGGGAGTGCAAAGTATTCGGTACAGCTTGCACACCAGAAACACCAATCGGTACTTGCATGGTATCTTCCGAAGGCGCTTGTGCAGCTTATTACAAATATGGGCGACTCTCCACCATTGCCAAAAGAACAATCACCCAAAAACCAAAAATAACTCAAGAACCCCTCCCCGCCTGCGGCTTCTCCTCAGACTAATACTCCGCGTACCTTTGCGCTTCCCTCTGCGTCCCTTTGCGTTTAAAAAAAATTTAATATGAATATTTCCCCCACAAACCCAACACAAAATCCCCTATTCCAAAAAATAGAAAAAGTCCGCCGTCGCCAAACTAAAGTGCAAGACACTCATATCACTCTCGCACATGGCAGCGGTGGTAAAGCCATGCGTGATTTAATCGATGATATCTTTATCAGCAATTTTGATAATCCAATTCTCTCCCAACTAGAAGACCAAGCCAGCTTCAACTTAACCCCTCTCCTCCAACAAGGAGACAGACTCGCATTTACAACAGATTCTTATGTTGTAGACCCGTTATTTTTCCCCGGTAGTGATATAGGAGAATTAGCCGTAAACGGTACAGTTAATGATTTAGCTGTCAGTGGTGCTAAACCTTTATATCTAACTTGCAGCGTAATTTTAGAAGAAGGATTACCTGTAGAAATCTTACGCCGTGTCGCAAACAGTATGAAAGCAGCCGCAGAAAAAGCAGGTATTCAAATTGTCACTGGTGACACAAAAGTTGTACACCGTGGTGCTGCCGATAAACTCTTTATTAATACTGCTGGTATTGGTGTCATCCCACGAGGAGTTAACATTTCCGCCCACAATATTAAACCTGGAGATGCAATAATAATTAATGGTGAAATAGGCAATCATGGGACAGCAATTTTAATTGCCCGTGGAGAATTAGCCTTAGAGACTAATATTGAAAGTGATTGTCAGCCGTTGCATAATTTAGTAGAAACTATTCTGCATATATGTCCACAAGTTCATGCTATGCGAGATGCTACACGCGGTGGTTTAGCTACAGTATTAAATGAATTTGCTCTCAGTTCAAATGTGGGAATTCGTCTTTTTGAAGAATCTATTCCAGTGCGTGAAGAAGTCAACGGAGTTTGTGAAATTCTCGGTTTAGACCCATTGTATTTAGCTAATGAAGGTAAGTTAGTTGTAGTGGTTCCAAAAGAGAATTCTAACAACGTTTTATCTGCTATGAAATCTCACCCAGCAGGCAAAGATGCTTGTATTATTGGCGAAGTTATTCCTTCACCCCCAGGTATCGTATTGTTAAAAACAGTTTTTGGTGCTGAAAGAATTGTTGATATGTTAGTAGGCGACCAATTACCACGAATTTGTTAATCTTTAATATATTTATAGTATGCACGAATTTGGAATTACCCAAAATATTGTGGCAATTGTGACTGAAAATGCCAAAGGCGCAAAAGTGCAGCGAGTTTTATTAGAAATTGGCAAACTTTCAGCCATTATGCCCGAAGCTATCCGATTTTGTTTTGATATTTGCACCCAAGGCACAGTTTTAGAAGGGGCAATATTAGAAATTTTGGAAATCCCTGGCTTAGGGCGATGTCGCCAATGCGGCGCAGAAATTTATTTAGATAAACCTTATGGTATCTGTAACTGCGGTAGCGTGCAATTAGATTTAATTACTGGTGAAGAACTTAAAATTAAAGAAATAGAAATCGAGGAATTATGTGTGTAACCTGCGGTTGTTCTGATGATGGCGAAATAAAAATTACAAATTTAGAAACAGAGAAAGCGGAACATAATCATACTCACACTTTACCAGATGGAACTGTCATCACTCATTCCCACAGTCATGACACTCATATAGAAGCACCTCAAATTCATGCCAAAATACACAATACAACCATATCTTTAGAGCAAGATATATTAGCAAAGAATGACCTGCTAGCTGCCCAAAATCGGGGATGGTTTAAAGGTCGAAATATTCTCGCCTTAAATTTAATGAGTTCTCCCGGTGCAGGGAAAACAACTCTTTTGACCCGAACCATCAATGATTTAAAGCAGCAATTATCTATTAGTGTCATTGAAGGCGACCAAGAAACTGCTAATGATGCCAAAAAAATTAAAGAAACAGGTTCTAAAGTCATTCAAATCAACACCGGAACAGGCTGTCATTTAGATGCATCAATGATAGACAGAGGTTTACAACAACTGAATCCGCCACTAAATTCAGTTGTGATGATTGAAAATGTCGGAAATTTAGTTTGTCCAGCCTTATTTGATTTAGGAGAACAGGCAAAAGTGGTGATTCTCTCAGTTACAGAGGGAGAAGATAAGCCGATAAAATATCCGCACATGTTCCGTGCTAGTGATGTAATGATTATCACTAAAATTGATTTGCTACCTTATGTAGATTTTGATGTGCAAAAGTGCATAGAATATGCTATAGAAGTGAATCCCCAAATTCAGATTTTTCAGGTTTCTGCAACTACTGGTGTAGGATTAGATAATTGGTATAAATGGGTAACTGAAAAGGTAGTAAATTAATTAACTTGATTATCACGTTTAACTATTAGCGATTCGCAAATCGAAATTCAGTGGTCAAAATTGAGTGTAATTTGCCTATGATTGAGGCTCCCCAGGATGCCCGATTACAGCAGATAAAGTAGTCAATAAATCTGTCGCTGTGTAAGGCTTAGGCAGAAACTTCTCAGCACCAACGGCAATAGCCTTTTGCTCGTTAGCGGGTAAACCACTGGTGGCAATAATCTTAATATTGGGGTTGAACGTTCGCAGGATGGAGATAGTTGTTAATCCGTCCATATTGGGCATGGACATATCTAGCAAAACTGCACTAATTCGTTCCTTATACTGGGCATACAAAGCGATCGCTTCAATGCCATCGTTAGCTACAAGGGTTTTGTAGTTATAATCTTCTAAAGTTTCCTGATTGGTTTGTTTTACTAAGTCTTCATCATCAACAACTAAAATCAATTCGCCATTACCTGAAGGTAATTCTGCCTTTGTTATTGTCTCGGTTGCTTTGCCTTCTCCTCTGGGCAAAAATACCTGAAATCGTGTCCCTTTACCTACCTGAGTTAATACTTCTACAAAACCACCGTGGTTTTTGACGATACCTAAAACTGTTGACAGTCCTAGCCCTGTACCTTTACCAACTTCTTTAGTTGTAAAAAAGGGATCAAATATGCGCTCTAAGAATTCTGGAGGGATTCCCGACCCTGTATCTGAGACGGTAACAACGATGTAGCCTCCTGCTTTCGCGTCCAGGTGCATTCGGGCGTTTATTTCGTCAATCATCCGGTTTTCGGCATTAATTGTGAGCATACCATCATTGGGCATAGCGTCACGGGCATTGACTGCCAAGTTCATAAATACCTGTTCTAGTTGGGTGGGATCGGCTTGCACCATCCATAATGTGTTTATGGGAATGTCATTAACAATTTCGATGGATTTAGGAAATGTCTGTTTGATGACTTTGACCAATTCTTGAAGCAAATGCCCAGGTTGCAACAAGATGCGCTTCCCTTCTGTACCACGGGTAAAGGCAAGAATTTGTTTAACTAAGTTCGCTCCACGCTGCGAGCTGTTTTCTAGTGTTTTAAACAGTTCTTGAGTCTGCAAATCCACATTTTTGGATCTCAAAGGCAGCAATTCGGCAATCATGATTATGGGAGCAAAGACGTTGTTGAGGTCGTGAGCAATGCCACTGGCTAGAGTTCCTACACTCTCCAAGCGTTGAGCGCGGTAAAATTGTTGCTCTAGTTGTTTTTTTTCGGTGATGTCGGTGTTGACTGATAAGATAGATTGGCTTTGTCCGAATTGATTGTGTACCAGTGTCCACCGACTAGCAACGATAATTTTTCTCCCAGTTTTGGTGGTTTTTTCTAACTCCCCTTGCCAATAACCTTGTTCCAGAGTGGTTTTGAAACCTGCTGCTAGTTGAGACAAGGATTCTACGTTGAAAAGTTCATGGACTAATTTCCCCATGCTTTCCTGTGCTGTCCAACCGTATAACTTTTCAGCACCTGGACTCCAGAACAGAATGCGGTTTTCTAAATCGCGGACAAAAATGGCATCGGTAGCAATATCAATTAAAGCTGCTTGTTCGGCAATTTTCTGTTCGGCCAGCTTGCGATCGCTAATATTGCGGCTGACGGCTGCCAGACCAATTAGCTGGTCGTTCATGTCTTTGACGCAAGAAACGCTGTAAACCATCCATAATGCTTCTCCCGTCTGGAAATGACGGAAAGGAATTTCTACTTCCGCCCGTCCCTCACGCAAAACACGCGGGAAAAATTCATTGATGATAAAGTCCTGATCTTCGGGAAAGAAAAATTCCCTGACTGGCGTTTCGCTATATTGCTGAGTGTCATTTAGGCCGACTAGTTGCATACCCGCCGGGTTCAAATAGAATGGCACAAAATTCATATCACACATACCGATAAATTCTGTGCTGTTATCGGCCAGAGAAACAAATTTACGGATTTCAAGTTCCGATTGTTTGCGTTCGGTGATATCTATATTCACCCCAATCATCTGGAGTGGCTTATTAGTAGTGTCATCATACAATACTTGACCCTTGCATACTGACCAACCAACTGTACCATCTGAGTAAATAAACCGGAATTCGAGATTATGGGGTACTTGCTGGTCAATTGCTCGCAAAACTGATTGATGCAGCAATTCGCGGTCTTCAGGGTGGACAATGAGATTTAAAAAATTTTCATAGCTGACATCAAAGGTATCAGGAGTTAGACCAAATAAAGTAAACAAACTCTCAGACCAGATAACCTGATTGGTTCTCAGATTCCATTCCCAAGTGCCAATGTTACCAACACTAAGTGCCAGTTGTAACCTTTGCTCGCTTTCTCTGAGAGTTTCCTCAGTCTGTTTACGAGCGCGCAACATGGCTTGGCGATCGCTCACATCCCGCAGTATTGAAAGATGACGATGTGGTATAAAATTGGCAACCGCCGCAAATTCAGTTTCTCGCACTGTGCCATCGGGACAATATAAGTTAAACTCACCCAACATTTGTCCTTGTTCGTAGAACTGTTGCAAAGCTTGGGTAAAATCAAATTCGGGTGCTGCAAAATCTGCGATTGTGGAACCTAACAGTTCTTCCTTCGATACACCAAATAGCTTACAGGCTGCTGGATTTACCTCTACATAGCGCCCCTCGTCATCTGCAATCGCGATCGCATCAAGAGCACGATCAAAAAGAGCTTTCCACTGATGTTCACGCTGCTGGAGTGCTATTTCAGTCTGTTTGCGCTCCTCAATTTCCCGTTTCAAACGTACATTTGCTTGCAGTAGTTCAGCTGTACGCTCCGCCACCCGTAACTCTAATTCTTGTTGAGCTTGGCGGCGTTGTTCAACTTCCTGTTCTAACTGCTGGTTGCATTGTCTAAGTTTAACCGTTTGTTCCTCAACTTTTGCTTGCAAAACTTGAATTATGCTGTCTATTTCTAGGGGATCAAGCACTTGTAGGAGATTCGTTTGTGTCACCAGTCCTTGCAATTCGCTTTGTTCTCCAACTACGGTTAATCGCCGCACCTGTCGCTCTTGCATCAACTGGTGAACAGTCCATAAAGATTCAGTGGGAGTGATGCTTAATACAGGGGTACTCATCACATCTTGCGCCTGGGTTTGGGCTATATCTAGTCCCTGTAAATGGAATTTAATAATATCTTTTTCAGTGATAATCCCTACCGGGATCAATTCCTTCTTCTGTTGGGCGACAATTACCACACAACTAATCTGGCGATCGCTCATGATTTGAGACAATTCCAGCACAGATGTAGTCGGGAGAGCATGAATAACTTCAGTTACCATTACTTCCGTCACACATTGCAATTTCAACAGGTGAACTGGTTGGATAACCTGACGAATTCTGTCTTGGGTAATTAAGCCTACCAATTGTCCAAGATCATCTACTACAGGTAGATGGCGAATACAATGTTGACGCATGAAAGATAAAGCTGTGAGGGCATTTTGAGCCTGAGCCAACCCCAGGCTGATGACTG
Source organism: Nostoc sp. LEGE 12447 (assembly GCF_015206985.1). NCBI lineage: Bacteria > Bacillati > Cyanobacteriota > Cyanophyceae > Nostocales > Nostocaceae > Nostoc > Nostoc sp. LEGE 12447. Next base: position 86,674 of record NZ_JADEXT010000027.1, read on the forward strand.
GTTGTGTCATCACCTCTGAGATTTTGACACTGGATAAATCTTTGCCCATCCCAGTCAGTCGGATTACATCCCGTAGAGTTAATATACCTATTAAGTTTGTTTCTTCAACTACTAAAACATAACTACTAAAATCAAACTTAGACTCTACTATACTGCTATTTACCCTATTCATTAGAGCAATAACATCAATAACTGGGGTATCAGGTAATACAGTTAAAGGAGAACATTCAACTATCTGCTCTAAAGTAGGTAAATCCACAGGAGAAAGTGAGCGCATTAGTTTAGTCTGTTGGTTAAAGCAATTAAAAAATTGATTTCAAAAATCAGAGGATGACAAAATAAGCTTAAAATTTATCAATCTTCAAGCCATTTTGACAAAATTTAGCTTTCTGATTTAATCAAAGTTATGATTTTAAATTTTTGCTAAGGAACACCACACGAATAAATTACCTTTTTTAATCGCTGAACCCCTACTAATCAAGGTTAATATTTTTCAAAAGTGAAGTTATTTCACGATTCCTAATGTATTTAAATAGTTTTTTGTAATTTGATAACTTTCTTATAAAAATGTATCAGATTGATTATATAACCTAACTTGTTAATTACAAAAGTGCCTATATAAGGTAAAGACAAAGATAAAAGCTCTGAGGTTAAGCATAAAACCTTTATTCGTGACTACATGAATTGATTTGGGTAATTTTTGAGTAAATCTCTTCCAAAAGTGGATGCTCCCGATCTGAATTGTCAGGACAAGCAAAACGGGGCAATTAATTAATTGCCTCGTTTTGACTACTGTTTGCGTAAGTCCTGAATTAAATCTCAAAGGCACCTAAAGCTTTGAGAACATCTTTTTGAGCTGTGGTGATTCCTGTCACGCCTGTAATATTACTTCCTTGATAAGGTCTGTCAGGATTCAGTATTTTCAAACATTTACCCGTTTGGGCATCCCAAATCTGAATAGTCCCGTTTTGGCTGCCACTAGCGATCGCATAATGTCCTGTAGATTTGCCAAATGCGATATGCGATCGCATTGCATGAGGTAGGACAGGCAGCACTTTCAGACAAACTCCTGTATGCCTATCCCAAATTCTCACTGTTTGATCTAAGCTACTACTCGCCAAAATATCACCTTCTGGACTAAAGGCAACTGACCAAACACTATTACTATGTCCCTGAAAAATATTCAGACATTCACCTGTATCAACCGACCACAGGCGAACTGTTTCATCTTCACTAGCGCTACTGAGGATTTGCCCATCTGGACTAAAAGCGATCGCCTGGACTCTACTCGTGTGTCCTTCTAGGATTTGGAGACATTCACCAGTGGAAATAGACCACAGGCGAATGGTTTGGTCTTCGCTACTGCTAGCAAGTATTTCACCATTTGGGCTAAAGGTAACACACCAAATCCAACTGGAATGACCTTGCAAGATGTTGAGGCATTTTCCTGTATTAATAGACCATAAGCGAATGGTTCGGTCGTCACTGCCGCTTGCTAAGATTTGTCTATCAGGACTAAAGGCAACTGATTGCACCCAATTTACATGACCTGTCAAGGTTTGCAGACATTGCCCAGTGCTAACAGACCAAATACGAACGGTGCGATCGGCGCTGCTACTGGCTAGCAAATCTCCATCTGGGTGAAACGCTACGGAAGTTACCCAGCCACTATGTCCAGTGAATTTTTTCAGGCAAATCCCCGTATTGACATCCCATAATCTCACGGTTTGGTCTGTGCTGCCACTGGCAATTTGACCATCTGCATTAAAAGCGACTGAAAATACCGAATTACTATAGCCTTTTAAGGTTTTAAAGCATCTACCTGTACTAACATCCCATAGCTTTACGCTTTGGTCTGTGCTACCACTGGCAATGGTTTGACCATCTGCATTAAAAGCAACTGAAAATACTGAATTGGTGTGTCCTGGTAAAATATTCAGGCATTGCCCTGTACTAGTTTCCCAAATTCTGAGTGTTTTATCGTCGCTGGCGCTGACCAGCATTTGGGCATTGGGACTAAAGGCTACTGAACGGACGCGATCGCTATGTTCTTGTAATATATTGAAGCACTTGCCAGTACCAACTTCCCAGAGTCGAATCGTGAAATCGGCACTACCACTGGCTAGGGTTTGCCCATCTCGACTCCATGATACTGACCAGATGCGATCGCTATGTCCTTCTAAAATGCGATCGCATTCTCCGCTAATTTTCCAAAGTCGAATTGTGGAATCCGCACTACCACTTGCTAGGGTTTGACCATCTGGACTCCATGATACCGAGAGAATTCGATCAGTATGACCCGACAAAATTTTATAACAGTCCCCAGTGTTGACATTCCATAATCTTATTGTTGGTTCATCGCCTCCACTCGCAAGCATTTGACCATCGGCACTAAAAGCAACTGACCAAATCGAACTTGTGTGTCCTGACAATGTTCTCAGACATTTACCAGTGTTGACATCCCACAGCCGAATCGTTTTATCACTACTACAACTTGCTAATAATTGCCCATCTGGACTAAAAGCAAGCGACCAAACCCAACCCAGATGTCCGGCAAAATTCATAACCAGTTGCCCAGTTGCAACCTGCCACAAACGAAGCTCACCTTCTGCATCTCCTGTAGCTAATAATGCTCCATCTGGACTAAAAGCAATACCAGCAAACACCATACCAAAGGTTTCAGCAAAAACACACTGACTCAAATCAGAATATTCAAAATTAACATTATGCAAATTTACATCCTGTAGATAGGCTTGCCAAATCGTTAAATTTGAAAAATTATAGTTAGTTAAAGTTGATTGCAATTGACAAAGTAAATTTAAAATATTACCACCTGCATACCCAGTTTTAAGTGACGATGCACCTCGGAGCTTCGTCAAGCATTGAGTTAGCAAGTCCTCAATTGCAAGTTGTTCGCTGACTTCTATTAATAAACGATCGAGTAATAAGCGTTCCAGAATCGGCTTGAGAATAAAACGAACTTGTGTTTCTCGCACATAATCTTTTGCTTGAGCTTTGAGTAATGCATGAGTTTTGAACAGCAAATTTTTTTGAGCGGCATTCGCTTCTAAACCTGCTAAAAGTTCTTGACAAACTTGAGCAACCAGTTTCTCGGTAGCATATTCCATTACCACAGGCTGAAGTGAAAACTGGGTCTGATGTTTTCCAATCAGTGTCGCCTTGGTCTTCTCAATTAAAGAGCGTTGCTCTAGTGATTCTAAAATATCAATTAATTCTTGGGGCGATCTGCGTGGAAAAATATCCGATCGCAGTTCCGAAAAGGAAGCGGAATCACGATATATAGCAAGCCAATAAATAACCGTTTTTTCGGATTCAGAAAGCCGTTCAAATTGCTGCTCAATGAGATTGCGAATATTTCCAAAAACAAAAGCTTGCTGGTTGAGAAAATCAGAAATACTGCCATCAAACAAGTTTTGAATCGTAGTCGCAATAATTTTCAATGCTAAGGGATTTCCGGCATAACCTTCAACCAGCCGACTCCATTCTTCTGTTGAGCCTTGGAAATTCCCCTTTAAATGCAAAAGTTCTTGTGCTTCTGCTTTTTTCAATCCACCCAATTGAAAAGCTCGGACGGGTAAGCTTGCTCCTTCTAGAAGACGAACTTCTGGAGGTTGATCTCGGCTGGTTAACACTAAGCAGCTTTGATGGCGAATTTCTCCAATTTGTCTAAATATTTCGCCATAAGCTTCATAGCCTTCGATATAGGATGATTTAGATTTATCGTTATGTTGTAAGATAGTTTCGATATTATCAAAAATTACCAGACAACGCTGCGATCGCAAATAATGTAACAGGCGCGAAATTTTTCCCTCAACGGTTTCTGGATAATCAATTTTTTGCTGATTAGATAATAACTTTAATAACTCGGTTAATATCTCTTGTACTGGTGGTGCATTTCGCAAACTCCGCCAAATCACACATTTAAAATCACTCTGTAATTGTTGCGCCAGCTTGATAGAGAGAGAAGTCTTTCCCATTCCGCCCATTCCTGACACAGTCACCAGCCGACACTGATCAACCAAAATCCACTGCTGTAACTGAGCTAGTTCTGCTTGTCTTCCGTAGAAAAAATCAACATCAATTGCATCTCCCCAATCTTGATAGCAAGTCTGCGCTTCTACAACTAGCAGATTCTCAGTCAATTTTACTCGCGTTTTTTCTTCAATATCTTGATTTGATTGTGCCGTCGCCCGCTCGATTGCTCTTCTGAAACTTGTTTTATTAACTTTTTCTCCTAACACTTCTGAAAGGAGTTTCCAAAGCTTGGGGCCAACATCATGTTTTAAGTAAGTTGGAGAATAGCCATAAATGTCGGCAATGCGATCGTAACTTTGGCGTTCCAAAGACCAAGACTCACGCAACATAGCTTGTTGGAGATCGCTTAAATGAATTCTTGACTTGGCAAAAACAAGAGCGTCTGTAAATGCGAGTGCTTGATCGATATCCATTGCTGCGATCGCCAAAAGTTAAATACACTTTAAATTTTATAAGTAGAATGACATAATTCATTTATCAGATAACAGCAAAAACAATATGCAATCTTTTACAAATTCTTTACACAAAGTTTATGCTTCAGCCATTAATTAGTCGAATTTGGCAATCGCTTTTACGTTTACTGTTACAGAGAATTACTCTTGTACTCACGCTGATGTTATGTGCAGCGATCGCGATCGCAATTTCTAATATGTCTGCGCTTTCATCGAGCTTGATTGAAGCCCAAGCAGTGCAAAATGCTGCCTTGAATATCCAATCATTAACTCAAGCTTTTGACCTCTACAGTGCCGCAGCCGCAGATCGAGCTAAACTCGTGCCTGGAATTACCGTCACCCACGCTTACCTCAATACCAAAGGTGCAATCCCCCTACCCTCAACTTTTGCGATCGAACTCGGTGAGCAAATTAGTGAAAAAAATGCCGAAATGTCTGTAAGACTATATAGTAACTATCCATATCCTTGGCGCACGAAAGGGGGAGCAAGAGACGAATTTGAGCGCGATGCACTCAACTTCTTGAAAGAAAACCCTCGTCAAAAATTTTACCGTCTTGAGAAGAAAAATGGAAATACCACCTTGCGTTATGCACAAGCTAGCCTCATGAAAGCAAGTTGTGTAACTTGTCATAACACAGATGCTACTAGCCCCAAGAAAAACTGGGAAGTAGGAGATGTTGCTGGAGCTTGGGGGATTTCTCAATCTCTCGATAATTTAGTAACCAAGACCAATCAAAGTCTCCAAGGAACCTTCGCTATGTTAGGCGGTATGTCAGTCTTAGGACTTTCAGGATTGACGCTTGTTGTTGGGAAACTCCGAGAAAACAGCAGAAATTTAGAGCATCGGGTTAAAGAACGAACTACAGATTTAGCAGAAGCCAACACTGAATTAGAAAAAAGAAACCAATTAATTCGCCAAGTTTTTGGACGGTATTTGAGTGATACGGTTGTTGCTAACTTGTTAGAAAGTCCAGAAGGATTAAAACTTGGTGGTGAACGCCGCAAAATTACTATCCTCACCTCTGACTTAAGAGGCTTCACCGCTCTCTCAGAACGCTTTCCACCAGAAGAAGTTATTCACATTCTCAACCTCTATTTAGAATACATGGCAGATGTGATTAATCATTACCAAGGCACAATTGATGAGTTTATGGGAGATGGTATTCTGGTCTTATTTGGTGCCCCGATCGCTAAAGAAGATGATGCCCTCAGAGCAGTTACCTGTGCCTGTGCTATGCAGTTAGCAATGGGTGGCGTTAATGAAAAGATGAAAACCCTCGGCTGGCCACCATTAGAAATGGGGATTGGGATAAATACAGGTGAAGTTATAGTCGGCAATATTGGTTCCGAGAAGCGGACTAAATATGGAATTGTCGGTAGTCAAGTAAATCTCACTTATCGAATTGAGTCATATACTAGTGGCGGTCAAATTCTCATTTCCGAGCAGACTTTCAAAGAAGTCGGCTCAAGCATCAAAATTATCGGACAAAAGCAAGTTCAGCCAAAAGGTGTGAGCCAGACAATTACCATTTACGAAGTATATGGTGTGGGTGGAAGATACAATCTTTATTTACCCAAAGAAGAAGAATTATTTTTACCTGTTCCTCAAGAGATTCCGCTTTTATACACTATTTTGGATGACAAGCAAATGGGTAATCCTGTCTTTTACGGACGTTTAGTCAAACTATCAGCAAAAGGAGCTGAATTACAAGTAGATATTGCCAATGAAGTACCACCGAAGCTAACCAATCTTAAAATCAATCTTTTCATATCTAAAAACTCAGCGCAAGTCAGTGAAGATATCTATGCCAAAGTCTTAGAAAAACCGACAATTAGAGGAAAATTTTATATTCATTTTACATCTGTCCCTCCATCACTCATAGCTCAGTTTGATAACCTTTATCAGATAATTTCTCAAAAACCTAATTAAGAATTTTAATTTTATAGCAGTCTTATACTATTGGTGAAAACTCTATTTATTATCCTCCGTATTTTTTGTGTTCCTCCACACTTTTTTTGCGTTCCTACCCTACAGTCAGGCTGGAAGCAAGCTACGCGTAGCGTCTCGTAGAGAAGGCATCACGTTTAAACTAAAATCTATCATCGAAAAATAAAGTCGCTAATTTACAAAATCCCCCCGCAGGTTAATGAAAATTTAAAGTATGTTTTCTAACATCTAAAATGCATACTTCCATTTTCCTATCTGTGTGTAAATCCTCATGGCTAAAGTTGAAGAATTGACACCCCAGCAACTCTCCGAAACAGACCTAAAACCACGAGGGAGAGTTTATCCGAGTCCTATCAGTTGGCGCGACCAGTTTTTGTACCAATTGGTATTAGATAGATTCAGTGACGATAATGAAAATCAAAGAGAGCTTTTTGACCACACCAATCTTGCAAAATTCCAGGTTAAGGATAAAGCCAACTGGATGGCAGCAGGGACAAAATTTGTTGGTGGTAATCTTAAAGGAATTAAGAGTAAATTAGACTACTTGCAACGATTGGGAATAACAACGCTGTGGATTAATCCACCTTGGCGGCAACGTTCTGAGTTAGAAGTTTACCATAGCGATCGCATTCAAGAATTTTTAGATATTGACCCGCACTTTGGCACCCGTCAAGATTTAAGAGATTTAATTGATGCTGCCCACGATCGCAGGATGTATGTCATCCTAGATGTAATTTACAGCCAGAGTGCTGATAACTGGTTTAACAGAAATGACGTAATTGCAGCTCTAGCAAGAGTTTATCAATATTGGATTGCTCTTTCTGACTGTGATGGCTTGCGGATAGATAGCCTCAAGCATGTTTCTCCAGAAGATTCCCGCAAATTCTGCACAGCTGTCCGTGAATACGCCGAATCTATCGGTAAAGACAACTTTTTACTGACTGGGGAAATAACCTCTGGTAGTATGGCTGGTGCTTACATAGACATTATTGCTCGCAACCTTAGTGCTGTATTAGACATCGCACAGACCCCTAATGAATTGGCTGCATTCGCCAAAGGGTTAGTAAACCCCAAGCAATTTTTCGATTTGTATAGCGAAAACAATCTCGCTGGAGAATATCGCCAAATTGGGACATATCATGTCTCCATCTTGGATGACTATGAGATGTCATCCCGGACTAATAAGCAGCGATTTGCCGCATACAGTAATGTACCTAATCTATATGAGCAAGTTGCTCATGCTGTTGGTGTGCAATTAACTATGCCAGGAATTCCTGCTATTTATTATGGAACAGAGCAGGCTTTTGATGGAAATGAAGGTTATCACGATTACAGCATAGAGGGTGGAAGGTTTGCGGAAGATAGATATATCAAAGAAGCAATGTTTGGCGGTGCTTTTGGCGCATTTCAAACAGCAGACTGTCATTTCTTCGATATCGATCATCCTACCTATTTGCGGATAGCTGCGATCGCGCGTATCCGCAACAGTCACGATAAAATTGGTAAAGCCTTGCGCCGTGGACATCACTACCTACGCGAAACATCCTTTTGTAATTCCCCCTTCTCGATTCCCGGACAAGGCGAATTAGTTGCTTGGTCACAGACTTTATTTGACACAGAAGTGCTGATGGTACTAAATACCAACGGCTTAGAAAATCGCGGTGCAGAAGTGACAGTAGATACTTATATACATCCCCAAGACTCGACCATGACGTTTTTATACAAAAGCGATTGGAGCGATTCATATTTACGCCACCCACCCCGCGACCAAACTGTAGCTGTGCAACATCATAACGACCGTCGCGCAACTGTGCGAATTGATTTGCCACCTTCGGGAATGGTGATTTTGGCGTAAGCAAACATTAGCTTTTGGGCAAAGCTTTGAGATAAAAAACCTGGTTTAAATTTATAACCTTTTACCAGAAGCTTTGCCCCTGAAATTACTAAATATCTATGTTCTAATTTTTATTAACTATTTTTAATCTAATACGGTTTAGTCAAATCTAAAAGTATTTGTCAAATCAATTTTTTAATTAGACATATTTATAGCAAAAAGTTTTGCTAAATACCTCTGAAGATTCATGAAAACCTGGATAAATATATTCCAATATTGAAGACTCAGATTTTAATTAGCAAAATTATATCTCAAAGCAGAGAATTACTATGGAGAATGTAATTGCTTACAACAACGATAAAGGACTTCTTGCTTACATTCAATTCCTGGCATCTAGTTCCCTAAAATTTGGAGATGGTAATACTGATAGAGTATTTGACTTCGAGGACGCACTTGACCAAACAGAAATGGCACAGCTAGCTGTTAATGAACTAAAAAAAATCCCTGAAGTGAATGCGTTGTTTACAGAACGTTGGCTACCAGCACCTTTCAATTTAGATGATTTAGGTAAACTCCCAGAGGGAACTTTAGGTCATGTTTATGCTAGAGAAATGAAAGCTAGAGGATTCGATCCCTACTTTTATAAAAAAGTTCCTGTTGTTGATGATATTTCCTATCTTAAAATGCTTTGGAGATCCACCCATGATATATATATATCATGTAGTCGCTGGATTTGACACAAATGGAATTGGTGAAATTGGTCTCCAAGCTTTTTTCTTAGCTCAGACTCCAATTCCCATCAGCGTCATGCTTTTGAGTTTTGGCATGGTGATGATTAGCCTTTACCAACCTAATAATTTTAAAGATTTAATGATAGAAATATCTCGTGGCTACAGGGTGGGTTCTCATACTCCAGGTAAGTTGATCGCGCAAAAATGGGATCAACTTTGGGATGTACAAGTCAGCGAAATTCGTGAGCGTCTGGGTGTGAATTCTATTTCGTAAAACTGGTATTTTGAGAGGTGGATTTGTTGAAGGAGGCAGGAGGCAGGAGGCAGGAGGCAGAAGGAGTTTTTCAGTTGGGGATTCGACCCCTACTGATAGCGCAGCGTAAAGCCTGCGGCATAGCAACTCTTAGAGACGCTACGCGTAGCTCGCTTCTCCGTAGGAGTACGCTTAGAGCGAGTCTGCGAGCGTCTTTAGAGCCACTGAACTCTCGTAAGAAAGCGGGAAGCTAACGCAACAGTGGGGGTCTTGGGCTGTTACAGAGCGCAGTTTTCCTCCTGCCTCCTGCCTTCCTCAATAAAAATTGCAACACCCTGCACTTTAAGAGTACAGGGTGTAATACAGCTATATTTTGTGTGATTCCCAGTTTCTATTTACCTCAAAGCCAATCCCGATAAGCAGATATTTCATTTACGCTGATTTCAAATGGCATCCCCTTGCCAAATGGCGGATAAACGCGGATTTTTCCATTGCTAGCAAACCGTTCTAACCTATTACCCAACTGAGCAATATTGCTAACTATATGCCAGTAAGATACTAAGTCGGGGCAGTCAACAATTAATGTTAGGATGCTAGCATTTGTCGTGAGATACCACTGACAATTAGACAACAAGACTCGCGTAATGCGATCGCAAGCTAGATAAAAGCATCTACCAGTAGACTGTTCTAGCTCCATCTGCAACATTCCATCCTCTTTCGTTACCTCAGTTGGAGGTAAATCATCGGGAGGAAGCAGGTATAGTTTAGAAGACATAATTTCGCACCTCTTGGTTGTAGCGCGTCAAACTCTCCAGGTTTTTTTGCAAATCCGCAGACGAGGGTTTGAGGGCTAGGGTAGCTAAATTTAATTCGTCTTGAAATTTCTTGATTTTGTCTCGACAAGTCTCCACATCACCGATAATTGAGTTCTCAATCAAATAATCTTCGTCGAAACAAATGTTTGTACGGTCAAATGGTTTTTGGTTGGGGTTTGCACTATTCTGCAATACTTGAGCCGTATTAGCTTTCATTTTCTGGCTAAATTGGCGGATGAAAGGCAATGCCTCACTCACTGCTTCATCAAATGTTTTACCAACATAAAAAAAGCGTGCCAGCACGAAGTTTTCTGCACCACTAGAATTTAAGGCTCGATATTTAGCAACAGTATCCTTCAATCTGTGTAGGGAGAATGGTGGCCCACCCATCAAGCTGAAGGAATGTTTAGCAGCAAGTTCGATACCATCATCGCCGCCAGTGGCAACATACACTGGTACTTGACTCTGCAATGGTTTTGGGTAAATTGTCAGGCGATCGCACTGATAATACTTGCCATTAAATGATACATCAGTTTCATATAAAAGCTTTTGAACCAATGCGATCGCCTCTAGCATCTTAGGACGAGCTTCACTTGGGAGTGTCGCAAAATGCTTATTTTGTTGGGGAAAGGGGCCGCCTTTAGCAACTCCAAATAATAATCGTCCATTGCACAGGTTATCAAGAGTGGCGATATCTTCCGCTACCCGAATCGGGTTATGGAATGGCAGTAACACCGCCGCAGTGCCCAATTGGATAGTTGAAGTCAATCCCGCCAAGTGTGCCATCAACAGCAACATAGACGGGCTGAGATTGGATTCACTAAAATGATGCTCACTCACCCAGGCTGACTCAAAACCTAAACTTTCTGCCTGTTTTATCAGCGCGACTTGCTCAGAAATGGCACGACGAGCATCTTGGTGATGATTATCGTAATTGCAGAAAATTCCAGTTTTCATTACTTGCTTTGATACTTTGTGCTGGCTATTCTAGTGGTCAATAGGTTTGAAGTAAGCACTTTAGTGCTTCAATATTTGAGGACTAAAGTCTTCACTACAAACACCTTTACTCCTCTCCATTAATGCGATCAAAGACTAATTTGCAACCCACTGCAACTCCAACCATAGCCGTGGGTTGTTATGTTTGATGTTCGACATCGGATCGCGCAATAATCGTTTGGCATTCATGCAGACTACTTGGACTAGTCCCATATTGTCTGCAACTTCTCTGAGAATTTCTTTGTGGGCTTGCACATAGGAAATCATTTCGTCAGAGCAATAAATTCCTATATATTGCAACCGTCGAGCAGGTCGTCCCCAAAAACAGGTGATGACTTTCACATAACACCCATCTAGTAATTCCCCAACTTTTGGGTAGTAGTGGTTGAGGACTCTTGTGAATTCTTTGGCTAAGATATCTTCAGCAATCATTGGAACTGATATTTCTGTAGCGTCCATCACGCTATTTAATATAACATAATTTTATCAATTAAATATGACAAAATACCTTATGAGGCTTAAATAAAATATTAAATATTACATAAAAAAAGAGGTGTACCTTATTTGGTATCACCTCCGATTTGCGTAAAGCATCTTTATATTGAATGAAATATCAAAGTATTGATTTGAATACCTCGAACGCGGCTATTAATGCAAAACCCACCTCGTAGGTTAGTTTTTTAGTTAGCGTGCAAGATTAACCGCAATTTCTCATCGACAGGTATATTTGCCAAGGATAGATGCTCCCAAATACTCTGATATCAAAAATCATGAATTCAAATAAAATGTATTTAATTAGCACATTTCAAGATTGAATTCTAAATGTTGAATTTTTAATTATTATCGAGCATTGCGTTCACAAACTAATACCTCTGCTATGATATCTGGCACATTTACAAAATCTGTGAATCCTTCAGAACCACGGATTGGTGATATAAATGTATAGTTTGGATCGCAAGCTCCAGTGTCATATACTTGAATAAACCATCTATCGGGAAATCCTTCTACACCTAATTCCACAGTGTACCAACTCTCGCCAATCAGACGAGAGTTAAAGATTGTGAACCACTCCCGATTCTCTTCTGAAATATTCCAATCTGCCATGAGCAGTTCTAAAGCGATTTGTCCTGCATCCGTTGAAGTCAACAACATTTTTACTCCTTATTGGCAACTTCAGGATTTTCAACTTCAGTATTGGGAACTTCAGGGTATAAACCCAATTCTTTAGCTAGCTCACGCGCCACAAAAAATAAAAACTTGGCACCATCTTGATTGCCTTCATGGGCAAACATCGTTGCTACTTGTAACATTGTTTCTACGAAACCAGAGTCAATTAATTCTGGCTTAGATTCTAAAATTTCTGGTTCTTGACCATTAGGGCACTTGAGCAATTCATCAATCAGATTGAAATACAGTTGCTGGCGTTGTTCTGACATGGTGTTTTGTTTTGGTTGATTTTAGTGAGTTAATTGGAAATTGGTCACTGTTCGATACCTTGCTGCCACAGTCTCTCCAACATTTCAACTTGTTCTTTTAAAACAGTTGCACGATGTACAAGATATCTGTCGTAAAAGAGAATTCCTAACCCAACACAAATAGGGGTTAACAAGAAGAACCATTGCAAGATAGCGGCAAATTTATATTGTTCAGCAACAGTCAGCATTTGATTAATCACATTACGGTCAGAGGATTGGATGCTAGTCTGAGGGGAATGTGTAACCTCTGTCTGGGGAGCCAAGTCGGGAGCATTTTTAGTCGTCTTGTTAACTTCGTAGGCTAAATTCTGGGATTTTACTAAATCCAAATGTCGCTCCCAAACTATACCAAATACTACTAGTTCTGGAGAAAGCACTGCTAAAATAACTACGCAAACTGTCAGAACATTTAAAAGTTTGGCTTTCATCTTGGCTCTCCCTTGCTAGGTAGTATGCACCCAGTAAGAAAATATCATTTGCTGTTTATCTGAAACAGTTTTGATATTAAAATATGTGTAAACGGGAATTTTCACAATTGTTAGCTATCAGTTTATTTTCTAATTACCACTGACTACTGATCACTGAAAAGTTACTAACATTTTTGCAAAACGTAGGATTATTCAATCAGAAATAACACACTTATATTCTGGGATGTGGTTTCATCTTGCTCTCAAAAGGGAGATTAAGAAGTCCCCCCTAGTTCACTCAGCTTTCGCTCAGGAATGTTGGGGGGTAGAGGGGAATCTCTGCGTAAATCCTATACGATTTATATCAGTCGCTCTCCACAAAACAGTTTACCCCAGCCCTGTTAAGATTATTAAATTCATTACAATAGTACTCAACGGCTGTAATCCTTATCAGATAGGTATTATAAAAAAATATTGGGGTATGGGTGCTAGTGTTTTTGAGATGGGGTGCTAGTGTTTTTGAAGTGGGGTTCTGGTGTTTTTGTACTCAATCTAAAAGCAATGTAGGCAAAGCTTTAGAACTGTTTTTAATGCAAGTTTTAGTAGATAAAATCTGCACTCAAAAGTAAATATCGATGTCTCTTGATAAAGATAAACTAATAAATTCAGAAAATCCATTAAATGTTTTGAAATTTAGTTATATTTCCCTAACAAATAAAGAATGATGATAAAAATTATTCATATATACAGAATTATAAAAATTGATCTTAGCCTAAGAGACAACAGTCAGCAATTCCAAATGGTAAAATAAAAGAATGGCAAGCTAAACATCTGCTGAAGATAGAATCAATGAGAGCATCTGCTAAAAGTTCTTTCTAAACTTTCAGATTTTGTGGTTTAGTTAGAATATATAGTATATGCACTCATTACCACTAAACTGCAAATTAAATACACAAAAGCTTATTGTTATAAGTAAATACTCTGTACTAAGATTTAGAATTTTAGGAGTTAAATAATGCGGATTGCTCAAGATATAACAGAACTGATCGGACGAACTCCTTTAGTTCAACTGAACAAGATTCCTCAAGCTGAAGGAGTAGTAGCAAGGATAGTTGTCAAATTAGAAGGTATGAACCCAGCAGCTTCGGTAAAAGACCGCATTGGGTTAAGTATGGTACTTTCAGCAGAAGCGGCTGGCTCAATTAAGCCTGGAAAGACTATTTTAGTTGAGCCTACTTCAGGTAATACAGGAATTGCTCTAGCAATGGTAGCAGCAGCACGTGGCTACCGTTTAATTTTGACAATGCCAGAGACGATGAGCCAAGAACGACGCGCTATGTTGAGAGCTTATGGCGCGTCTTTAGAATTGACACCAGGCGCGGAAGGAATGCGGGGAGCGATTCGCAAAGCCGAAGAGATTGTGGCTAATACTCCTGATGCTTTTATGCTGCAACAGTTCCGCAACCCTGCCAATCCTAAAGTTCACCAGGAAACTACCGCCGAAGAAATTTGGACAGATACAGACGGAGAAGTAGATATCGTCATTGCTGGGGTAGGTACTGGTGGGACGATTACCGGGATTGCAGAGGTACTTAAAGGTCGTAAAAAGACTTTTAAGGCGATCGCAGTTGAACCCAGCAACAGCCCAGTTCTCTCCGGTGGTGAAGCCGGACCACACAGAATTCAAGGTATTGGTGCCGGATTTATCCCCGATGTTCTCCGCCTAGAATTGGTTGATGAAGTAATTAGAGTCAGCGATGAACAAGCGATCGCTTACGGGCGACGTTTGGCAAAAGAAGAAGGCTTACTATCTGGGATATCCTCTGGTGCAGCTTTGTGTGCTGCCATTCAAGTAGGTAAACGTCCAGAAAATGCCGGACGTTTAATCGTGATGATTCAGCCTTCCTTCGGCGAACGTTACCTCAGCACCCCCATGTTTCAAGACTTATCCTTAGAAACTGCTGGCGTGCGTTAAAGATAAGACTTACGCAAACAATAGTCAAAAAGAAAGATTTTCCGGTAGGGGCAATTCATGAATTGCCTAGGGCAAACGCATCTAAATTACTCTTGATCACAACGAAGCTTAAGAACCAACGAAAAAATCAGGATTTCGCGTTTGATTATTTTTAAAGCCCCAAAGCGATCGCCTAATTATTCGCAATAAGCAAAGGTTAATGACATTAATTTTAGCTCTATTGAGAATAGACTTTGCTTATTGACATGATGCGGCCGCCCTAATGAATTGCCCCTACCGCGTGTATTGTTTCGTAAGTTTAAAAGAGAGCAAGAAAGGAGACAAGATAAAGATGTTTCTATCTCCTACCCCAATACTTTTTGGTTAAACCCAATAATCTCTCTTTTGGTCTGGGGAAAGGTTAAAGGGCAATGGGGAAAGGGAAATTCAAACCCTTTCCCTTTCCCCTTTCCCCCAAAACCCGAAAAGTATTGCCTCCTACCCCCTACTTCTAAATGCTAACTACAACGTTCTTGCTAACTTCCTGGCAAATTGGAATGCGGATTTGAAACTCTGCCCCCTTACCTGGTTCTGAGATGCAAGAGAGTGAGCCACCATGTTTTTCAGTGATAATTTGGTAGCTAATCGACAAACCCATACCTGTCCCTTTACCCACAGGTTTTGTGGTGAAGAAAGGATCGAACAAGCGGCGCTGAAGAGACTCCGGTATACTTAGACCATTGTCTGCAATCCGAATTTCGATTTGATTAGCATCAATTTGTTCAGTGTAAATAGTTATGGTTGGAGTTATTATTTGTCCTTGATTATCCGCTAATGACTCTTCCAAAGCATCGATCGCATTACTCAACACATTCATAAACACTTGATTGAGTTGCCCTGCATAGCATTCCACTTGGGGTAGGTTGCCGTAATGTTTAACAAGCTCAATACCGACACGATCTGACTTTTCTTTGAGGCGATGTTGCAGAATCATTAGGGTACTATCAATCCCCTGATGAATATCAACGGCTTTAATCTCGGCTTCGTCCATGCGTGAGAAGGTTCGCAGAGAAGCGACAATTTGCCGAATTCGGTCTGCTCCAACCCGCATAGAAGACATTAGTTTAGGCAGGTCTTCCAGCAAAAATTCTAAGTCAATTGCTAGAGCTTCTTCCTGAATTTCTAGATGGGGAGATGGGTAATGTTTTTGGTAAAGTTCCAATAGTGTTAGCAACTCTTGAGTATAGCCGTTGGCATGGGTCAGGTTGCCAAAGATAAAATTGACGGGATTGTTGATTTCGTGAGCAACACCAGCTACCAATTGCCCTAAGCTTGACATTTTCTCAGTCTGCACAAGATGAGCTTGGGTTTGTTGCTGTTTGTACAGAGATTTTTCTAGTTGTTCGGCTTTTTCTCGCTCTCGCATTTCAGATGCTTGTAAAGCTTCATTATTAGCTTCCAGTTGTTGCGAGTATGCTTGTAGGTTGGTGTACAGACGGGCGTTCTCGATCGCAATCGAAATTTGTGCTGTCAACAGACTCAGCACATTCACTCGTTCTGAAGGAAAAGCACCAGAAATAAGATTATTTTCCAGGTAAAGAAGACCAGTAAACTTGCCAGAGTGAATCAATGGTAGGCACAAAATCGATTTAGATTGGTGAGTGGCGATATAAGCATCAGCCGCAAAGCGAGAGTCTTTAACAGCATCATCTAAAATCAGGCTTTCTCTGGTTCTTTCTACATAATTGAATAAGGCAACCGGAAGTAAGAATAAATGAGTTTCATGCTCAAAGTTAACAACAACGTTAACGTTCTTACCTTCAACAATTCCCTCTGCTTCTAGCATCCATTGATGATTGTGCTTGACAAGAAAGTAACCTTGTTGAGCGCCAGCGTTTTCGATCGCATTTTTCATCAATTTTTCGAGCAAGCGACTCAGCACCATTTCTTCTGACAAGACTTGTGAAGCTTTCATCACCGCCATCAAGTCGAGAATTTGAGCGCCTCCGCTAGTCGTGGAGTTTGTTTGAATATTGTGCAGGTAATTCGGTTCTAGTTTTTCTGTGTTTGATTGCACAATCAATTGCGGATAGCGTGCTTCTAAATCTTTGACTTTAGCGATCGCACCCCAATGGCTGTAGGTGTAGTAAGCATTTGTCATGTATGCTTGGGCAATGGCTTGTTTACCCCATGACCAATAGAATTTGGCAGCGAGTTCGTGAGCAAGTGCTTCTTCGTTGATATACTCGTTTTCTTTAGCAAGTGCGATCGCTTGATCGTACATCTCAATCGCTTCGATTTTTTCCCCTAAAACCCGATGCCGTTCTGCCTCTACTAGATAGAATTTGTGTAAATGATTCATTGGGGCATGATCTGCCCATTTTTGCATTTTTTCTTGATTAGCTTGGACGCGATCAATAATTGCGTGTTGTCCTGATGCTTGGCGATCAGGATACACCGCTAGCCGTACTAAAGAATCATAAAAATTGAATAGAGGAACAAGGGGCATTCCTACCACTGCATCTAAATACTTCTCCGCTATAGCGAGATTCTCAATCGCTTCCGAGTAATTTTCAAACCAATAACAAAGCAAAAATTTGTTCAAATATATGTAGCCAACTCCCGCATTGTCGTTTGCTTGCTGGTGTAGTGGCAATCTTATCTGTTCATCGCAGGCTTCACCCTTGAGAAGGGAGGGATTTTCACTTTTTCCAAGTAGATTTAAGGTAGCCTGCCAATAGATTTCTATATAATTAAGCGCTGTTTCTTGCTTAATATTATGAATAGCATTTCTATTTCTTGCTATCTCTCTTTCAAGGACAGTCAGTTCTTTACCGCTAAAGTAAGCTAAACAAGAGTACTGTAGTAGACTATAGCCTGCATATTCTAAGTCTCCTGTCTCCATTCCGCTAGAGTAACTTGACAGCAAAGGCTCTAAGGTTTCTCTCAGATGCTCTTTCCAATGTCGGATAAATAGATTTACGATGAAAACTGTCTTGGCTTTGATTTCTTGAGCATTTAACTTTGACACTAGATTTAAAGCCAACTGACCAAATTTATAACCTGAATCAATATCTCCCACAATGGCACAAAGAAGAAAACCATAATTGGCATAAGCAAAGGGAGAAACGGTAGCATTACCATATTCGACGGATAATTGTACTTGTTTGCATACCGTCAAGGGCAACAGTGCAGGAGCAGCAATATATGCAGGAGCAAAGATACTTGACAAAAGTCTAATGGCTGCTAATTTATAGCGATCGCTCATTTGAGGTAGTTCAATTAAATCCTCAATTCGCGTTCCACTCAAAATTGCCGCAGTGTCTGCCAATCCTTGCCCAATATCTGACGCGTTCGGTTCTTGAGGAAACTCCACCCCTAGCAGCTTTAAAACTTGTAGCGCTGTGTTAACCGCTTCTAGCAGCCGGTTCTGCGCCATATAAGCTTGCATCTGGACTTCATACACTTTAATTTTGTCCAGTAGCGTCACAGCACAGTTTTGGACGATCTCAAACAATCTCTGCATTTCTTCAAAATCACCGCTCAAAAAAGCTGCCTCTGCTGCTTCTGAGTGCAGTGTTAATGTCAGTTCATATTCACACTTCCAGCTTTCTTCTGTTAACAATCCCAAACCAACTTGGAAATATTTGATGGCGGAATCGTGTGCTGTGGCTGCTTTTGCCCTTTTACCTGCAATCAGATTGAGTTCTGCAAGTTGAGATTTTTCTATTTCAGATATTAGTAAATCAGTACCGTAATTCAGTTGGTTAACTAAAGCAAATATATTTTCTTTGCGTTCTTCTGGTGTAGTCTTTTGCAGCAGTAATTGACCAATTTTCAGATGCGTTGCTTTCTTCTGCTCATCGGGAATCAGAGAATACGCCGCTTGTTGTACTCGGTCATGTAAAAACTTGTAGTCAACTTTAACATCTGTTAAAGTAACGCCGCCTGAATCCTCCTGAGTAAACGCTAAGGGAATTTTGTAATCCTGATTTAACGGCAAAATTAGCCCAGCTTGCAGGGCTGGCCACAATTGCGCCGCAGTTGTTAAAGAAGATGCTTCATTAACGATCGCTAATACATCCAGATTGAACGTGTTGCCAATACAAGCAGCCAGTTTAAGGACTTCCTGTGTTTCTGGTGACAATTTGCGAATATTTCTCGCCGTTAATTCAACCACGTTTAAGTCGGTAAGACCGATCGCTTGAATATGTTGGATATCCCACTGCCAAACTCCAAACTGGAAGTCATACGTTAACAAGTCTTCTTGATGTAGAGTTTTCAGCAGTTGTGTTAAGAAAAAAGGGTTTCCTCCAGTTTTGTGAAATAATAATTCTGCTAGTGGCTTGCTGGCTTCTGTGTGATTCAAGGTATCGCTAATTAACGCTTCCACATCTGTTAACTGCAACGGTGATAAGACAATATGATTCACCACTGCATTTGCTGTTTGAATCTTGTTCAAACCCATCATCAGTGGATGGGTAGGCGACACTTCGTTATCGCGGTATGCTCCAATTAACAATAAATATTTGCGTGGCTCGCCGCCGTAGGCATCGCTATCTGTCATCAATAGCTCAATTAAGTTCAGCGATGCCGAATCTGCCCACTGCAAATCATCGAGAAACACAACCAAGGGATGGTCTTGGGTCGTGAATACGCCAATGAATTGCCCAAAAACGCGATTGAAACGATTTTGAGATTCAGCCGCACCCAGTTGTGTTACTGGTGGCACAGTTCCAATAATTAGTTCGACTTCGGGAATCACATCGATAATGACTTGCCCATTCTCTCCCAATGCAGTTAAGAGTTTCTCTTTCCAAACTTGGATTTGGGCTTCGCTTTCGGTAAGTAATTGCTGAATCAAGGATTGGAATGCTTGAATCAAGGATGCATAAGGAATATTGCGCTTGAACTGGTCAAACTTGCCTGCAATGAAATAACCCTTTGCTCCCACAATGGGTTTATGAACTTCATTGACGACACTCGTCTTTCCAATCCCCGAATAACCAGAGACGAGCATGAGTTCGCTACTACCTCCTGCCACACGCTTAAACGCAGCCATCAATGTTGCTACTTCTGCTTTGCGGCCGTATAGCTTTTGCGGAATCAAAAAATGCCCGGATTTGTCTTGTCTTCCTGGTACAAAGTTTTCAATTTTTCCAGTTGTTTGCAGTTGAAACAAACATTCCTCTAAATCAGCTTTCAATCCCCAAGCGCTTTGATCAGTAAACCAAAAAGTTTTTGAGAGAAGAGCAATCGCTAGACACAATGTAGCTTATAATACTTAGAAATACAGAATTTTCTGACTAGCAGACATAGTATAGATTATGATTACTTATAATTAGCTA